>NZ_CP109162.1:5123074-5446148 GCF_035920445.1 Nocardia sp. NBC_01730
ACCACGCAACTTCACCTGGAAATCGGTGCGGCCCAAATACTCCAGCTCACCGTTGCCGGTCCAGGCCACCAGATCACCGGTGCGGTACATACGTTCGCCGTCACCGAACGGGTTCGCCACGAAACGCTCACCCGTCAGATCCGGGCGAGCCACATAGCCCTGCGCCAACTGCGTACCCGCCAGATACAGTTCACCCGCGACACCTACCGGCACCGGATGCAACCGTGAATCCAGCACGAACACCCGCGTGTTGAACACCCCGGCACCGATCGGTACCGACGCGGTATCGGCTTCGGTCACCTCGTGGAAAGTCACATCGACCGCGGCCTCGGTCGGGCCGTACAGATTGTGCAGACGCGCACCGGTCAACTCACGCAACCGTTGCGCGGTCACCGCCGGCAACGCCTCACCGGAAGCGAACACCTGGCGCAGACCCGGCGCGGGTACACCGACGCCTTTCTCATTGCCCAGGGTAGAAACGAACACCGAAAGCATCGACGGCACGAAATGCGCGGTGGTAATACGCTGCTCCGCGATGACCCGGAGCAGATACACCGGGTCACGGTGCCCGTCAGGACGCGCGACCACCAGCCGGGCACCGGTCTGCAACGGCCAGAAGAACTCCCACACCGACACATCGAACGTGGCCGGTGTCTTCTGCAGCACCGCGTCCTGGGGGCCGATCGGATACTCGTGCTGCATCCACAACAAACGGTTCACGATCGCGGCATGACTGACCGCCACACCCTTCGGACGACCGGTCGAGCCCGACGTGAAGATCACATACGCGGTGTGCTCGGGCAGCAATGGTCGCGTGCGCTCGCTGTCGGTGATCGGTGCACCACTGCCGGTAGCGAACCCCGGCGCGGCTTCGATGTCCTCGACCGACAACACCGCCACTCCCGGTAGCGGATCGAAACCGAACTCGTCTACGGACCTGTGCAGAACCATCCGCGGTCGTGCGGTCTCGACGATGTAGTTGATCCGCTCGGCGGGCTGGTCTGGATCCAACGGCACATACGCCGCACCGGCCTGCACCACCGCATACATCGCGACGACCAATTCCGTCGAACGCCTGATCGCCAACGCGACCACCGCTCCCGGCCCGACACCCACACCGATCAGGTGCCTGGCAACCCGGTTGACGCGTTCCTGCAACGCACGGTAAGTCAACCGCTCGTCCTCGAACACCAACGCCACCGCATCCGGCGACACCGCGACCTGCGCGTCGAACAACGAAACCAACGTCCCAACCGGCAACGAACGCGCAGTATCGTTCCACTCGACCAGCACCCGCGCACGCTCCTCCGGCACGAGCAGATCGATGTCACCGACCGGTATGGTCGGGTCAGCAGTCACCGCCGCGAGAATGCGGTCCAGGCGCCAGGCGAACGCGGCGACCGTCGCCTCGTCGAACAGGTCGACGGCGTAGGAGAACTCGGCCGACATACCTGCCGCATCGCCATGTTCGTCCTGGGTCTCCGAGAGCGTCAGCTGCAGGTCGAACTTGGCCAGCCGGGCGTCGTACTCGATGCCGTTGACCGAGAGACCGGGCAGCTCCAAGCTGGCCTGCCTGGTGTTCTGGAAGGTCAGCATCACCTGGAACAATGGGTGGCGCGCCTGCGAACGGGCCGGGCTGAGCACCTCGACCAGCCGCTCGAACGGCACGTCCGCCTGCGCGAAGGAGTGCAGGTCGGTCTCGCGCGCACGGGCCAGCAAGTCGGCGAAACTCGCCGCGCCGTCCACCTCGGTGCGCAGCACAAGGGTGTTGACGAACATGCCGATCAGGTCGTCCAGCGCGGCCTCGCCGCGGCCCGCGACAGGAGTGCCGATGGCGATGTCACTGGTCCCGCTGGCCCTGGCCAGCAGCACAGCGAGCGCGCTGTGCAGCACCATGAACAGCGATGCGTTGTACCCGCGCCCCAGCTCGACCAGTGCGCGCTGGGTCTCGCCGGAGATCACGAACGGGTAGGTGCCGCCGCGGTACGAGGCGGTAGCGGGGCGCGGCCGATCCGACGGCAGCACCAACTCGTCCGGCAGATCGGCAAGTTCGCGCGTCCAGTACCGGATCTGGTTGGAGATCAGCGAACTCGGATCGTCCTCGGAGCCGAGCACCTCGCGCTGCCACAGCGCGTAGTCGGCGTACTGCACCGGCAGCTCCGACCAGGCGGGCGCCTCCCACGACGTGCGGGCGGCGTAGGCCACCATGACGTCGCGGGCCAGCGGACCCATCGACCAGCCGTCGGCCGAGATGTGGTGCACCACCATGCCGAGCACGTACTCGGTCTCGCTGATCTCGAAAAGCCGTGCGTGCAGCGGCACTTCGCTGGTCACGTCGAACGCCATGGAGGCGAGTTCGACCACATGGTCGATCAGGTTGTGCTCGGTCACCGGCACGGGCGTCAGGTCCGGCACGATCTGCGCGGCGTCCAGCACCACCTGCACCGGGCCGCTGTTGGTCTCCGGGAAGACGGTACGCAGCGACTCGTGCCGGTCGATCACGTCGATAATGGCGACCTGGAGCGCGGCCACGTCCAGATGACCGGAAAGGCGGATGCCGATCGGGATGTTGTACAGCGCGGAACCGGTGTCGAAGCGGTTGAGGAACCACATGCGCTGCTGGGCCAGCGACAGCGGCACCTCCTCCGGGCGTTCGCGCGCCACCAGCGCCTTGCGCGCACCATCGCCTGCATGCGATTCCACGCGAGCGGCCAGCGCTCCGACGGTGGAAGCGTCGAAGAGCATGCGGACCGGCACCCGGGTATCGAGTGCGATGCCGAGCCGGGAAGCGACCTGGGTGGCACTGAGGGAGTTGCCACCGAGTTCGAAGAAGTCGTCGTCGACGCCGATGCGGGTGATTCCGAGGACCTCGCCGAAGATCTGCGCGACGATCTCCTCGATCGGGGTCGACGGCGCGCGGAAGGTCTTGACCTCGAAGATCGGTGCGGGCAGGGCCTTGCGGTCGAGCTTGCCGGAGGCGTTGAGCGGAAACTCGTCGAGCACGACGAAGGCGCTCGGGACCATATAGGCGGGCAGTTCGCCGGTGAGTTCGGCGCGGATGTTTTCGATATCGATCGAATGGCGCCAGGCCGGAATAATGTACGCGACCAGCTGATCGCCGAGGCGGTCGTCCGAGCGCACCAACACGACTGCCTGGGCGATGGACTGGAGGCCGGTCAAGGCCGCCTCGATCTCGCCGAGTTCGATGCGCAGACCGCGCAGCTTGACCTGGAAGTCGGTGCGGCCCAGGTACACAAGTTCACCGGCTGTGCCTGATTCGGCGCTCGCGCCGGTGGTCCAGGTGACCAAGTCACCGGTGCGGTACATGCGGGAGCCGTCCGGGTCGAACGGGTTCGCGACGAAACGGTCGCTGGTCAAGTCCGGGCGCGCGACGTAACCGCGAGCCAATTGCGCGCCCGCCAGATACAGCTCACCCGCGACACCCATCGGCACCGGGTGCAGACGCGAATCCAGCACATACACCTGGGTGTTGAATACCGGTGCGCCGATCGGCACCGACGCGGTGTCGGTGTCGACGACCTCGTGATACGTCACGTCGACCGCTACCTCGGTCGGGCCGTACAGGTTGTGCAGGCGCGCACCGGTCAGCTTCCGCAACCGCTGTGCGGTCGCGGCGGGCAGCGCCTCACCCGAGGCGAAGACATTGCGCAGGCCGCGGCACTCGTTCGCGCCACCCTCGGCCACGAAGACCGACATCATCGACGGCACGAAATGCGCCGTGGTAACCCGTTCTTCGGTAATGACATCGACCAGGTAGCCCGGGTCGCGGTGCCCGTCCGGCCGAGCGATGACCAGACGGGCACCGATCTGCAAGGGCCAGAAGAACTCCCACACCGACACGTCGAAGGTCGCCGGGGTCTTCTGCAGCACCACATCATCCGCGCTCAGGCCGTATTCGGCCTGCATCCACACCAGGCGGTTCACGATCGCGGCGTGCGAGACAGCGACGCCCTTGGGGCGCCCGGTCGAACCGGAGGTAAAGATTACGTACGCGGTATTCGACGGCCGCAGCGGCGCAATACGTTCCGCGTCGGTGACCACGGCCTCGGCGTATTCGCTCAGATCGAGTTCGTCGATGTCGATCGTGGTGAGCGCGCCCGCATCGAAGCCGTCGCGAGAGGTGGTGAGCACACACACCGGGTCAGCCGTGTCCAGCACATAGCGAATGCGGTCGGCCGGATGATCCGGATCCAACGGCACATACGCACCACCGGCCACGCTCACCGCGTACATGCCGATCACCAGCTCGAGGGATCGGCTCATGCCCAGCGCAACCATCGACTCCGGCCCGACGCCGAGCGAGATCAGATGACGCGAAAGGCGATTCACCCGGGTGCTGAATTCGGCATACGTCAGCGTCGCGTAGCGACTCGATGAGGGGTGGTGGTCGGGCGACGGGTGGGCCAGACCTGTCCCCTCGAACGTCAGCGCGATCACGTCGGGGGTCCGGGCGGCCTGCGCCTCGAACATCGACACCAGCGTGGCCGCGGGCACCTCGCGGGCGGTCTGGTTCCACCCGGTGAGGACCTGGGCGCGCTCCGAATCATCGAGGATGTCGATGTCGTGCACCGCGGATTCCGGTGCGGTGACAGCCGATTCGAGCACCCGCAGGTAGCGACGCCCGAATTCGGTCACGGTCTCGGCATCGAACAGGTCGGTGGCAAAGGACACCACGGCCGCCATGCCCGCGGGCTCACCGTGCGCACCGCGTTCCTCGGTGACCGTCCACTGCAGATCGAATTTTGCGATATCGACATCGAGTTCGTCGGCGGTCACCGACAGACCCGGCAGCTCCAGGGTCGCGTGCGACATCTCCTGGAACGACAGCATGACCTGGAACAGCGGATGCCGCGCCTGCGAGCGAGTCGGGTTGATCACGTCGACCAGCCGCTCGAACGGCACATCGGCGTAGGCGAAGGCCGCCAGGTCGGTCTCCCGGGTGCGGGCCAGCAGCTCGGTGAACGGTTGGTCGCCATCCACATCCGAGCGCAGCACCAGCGTGTTGACGAACATGCCGATCAGATCATCGAGAGCTTGCTCACCGCGGCCCGCGACCGGCGTGCCGATCGCGATATCGGTGGTGCCCGACAGCCGGGCCAGCAGCACGGCCAGCGAGGCGTGCATGACCATGAACAGGCTGACGCCCTGCGCGCGGGCCAGCGCCACCAGGCGCTGGTGCAGCTCGACGTCGATCTCGAAGCCCACCCGGCTGCCGTGGAAGCTCTGCACCGGCGGACGAGGACGGTCCGCGGGCAGGTCCAGCTGATCTGGCAGACCCGCCAAAGCTCTCCGCCAGTACGCGATTTCGCGGGCGGCCATGGAGGCGGGGTCGGATTCGGCCCCGAGCAGCTCGCGCTGCCAGACGCTGAAGTCCTGGTACTGCACCGGCAGCGGCGCCCAACTCGGCTCCTCGCCCGCGGTGCGGGCCAGGTAGGCGGTGGCGACGTCGCGGGCCAGCGGGCCGAACGAGAAGCCGTCCGCCGCAATGTGATGCACCACGAAGGCGACCGCATAGTCGGCGGAGCCGTTCCCGAGTCCACCGGTGACCGCGAAGATCCGCACCCGGATCGGCAGTTCCCAGGACACATCGAACCCAGTGGACGCGAATTCGGCCAGCACACCGTGCAATTCGGATGTATCGATTGCCCGCACCGTGATGCCGAGGTCGGCCTGATCGGCCGGCAGCACCTGCTGGTACCCGCCGTCGCCGGACTCGGGGAAGATCGTGCGCAGCGATTCCTGCCGCGCCACCACGTCGAACAGCGCGGCCTGCAATGCGTCCAGGTCGACTTGGCCGCGCAACCGCACCACGAACGGCAGGTTGTAGGTCGGCGCAGTCGGATCGAACTGGTTGATGAACCACATCCGCTGCTGAGCAAGCGACAGCGGCACCCGCTCCGGGAGCTGCTGGGCGACCAGCGGCGGCCGGGGCTCGACGGCATCGTTGCCCTCCGCCGCGGCGGTATTCTCGGCGCGCACGGCGATCCCCGCGACGGTCGGCGTCTCGAATAGCGCGCGCACCCCGATCTGGGTGCCGAAGGCCGCGCCGATCCGCGCCACCACCTGCGTCGCGACCAGCGAGTTGCCGCCGAGATCGAAGAAGTTGTCGTCGATCCCGATCCGGTCCTGGCTCAGCACATCGGCGAAGACGCCGGCCACGATCTGTTCGGCCTGGGTGCGCGGCGCACGGAATCCGGACGCGTCCGTGGTGAACACCGGCTCGGGCAGTGCCTTGCGATCCAGCTTGCCACTGGTGTTGAGCGGAAAGGCGTCCAGCACCATGATCGACGCGGGCACCATGTAGCTCGGTAGCTTCTCCGCCGCGAACCTGGTCAGCTCCGCCGGGTCCGCGGTCCTGGCGGGCGCCGCGACGACGTAGGCGACCAGCTGCTGGCCGGTGGCCGTGTCCACGACCAACACGACCGCTTGACCGACCGCGGGATGGGCGAGCAGATCGGTCTCGATCTCGCCGAGCTCGATGCGCTGGCCGCGGAACTTCACCTGGAAGTCGGTGCGGCCGATGTATTCCAGCGTTCCCGTGTCGTTCCAGCGCACCAGGTCACCGGTGCGATACATCCGCTCGCCGTTCGGCGACAGCGGGTTCGCAACGAACCGATCCGAGGTCAGATCCGGTCGGCCGCGGTAGCCGCGGGCCAGCTGGCGCCCGCCGAGGTACAGCTCACCCGGTGCGCCGATCGCGGCCGGACGCAGCCGCGAATCCAGCACATAGAGCTGGACATTCCACTCCGGGATGCCGATCGGCACGGTCACCGTGTCGGCGGCCGTCGCCTCCCAGTAGGTCACCGAGACCGCGGCCTCGGTGGGGCCGTACAGATTGTGCAGCCCGGCCGGAGCGGAGCCTGCGGAGCGACCATCAGGCCCAGCAGCGGAGCCTGCGGAGCGACCATCAGGCCCAGCAGCGGAGCCTGCGGAGCGACCATCAGGCCCAGCAGCGGAGCCTGCGGAGCGACCATCAGGCCCAGCAGCGGAGCCTGCGGAGCGACCATCAGGCCCAGCGGTGATCTCTCTGAATCTCGCCGCCGTCTCCGGCGGCAGCGCCTCACCGATCACGAAAACCGCACGCAGCGTGGCGCATTGGGCCTGGGTGGCGTGCGCGACGAACACCGTGAGCATGGAAGGGACGAAGTCGGTCACGGTGACCCCGTGCCGTTCGATCGTGTCCGCGACGTACAACGGGTCGCGGTGCCCATCCGGCGACGCGATGACCAGCTTGGCGCCCACCATCAGCGGAAGGAAGTAGCCCCACAGCGACACGTCGAACGTGGTCGCGGTCTTCTGCAGGTACACGTCCTCGGCGGTCAGCCGGTACTCGTCGAGCATCCACAGCTGCTGGTTGACGATCGCGTGGTGGGTGACCGCGACGCCCTTGGGGCGGCCGGTCGAGCCCGAGGTGTAGATGACGTAGGCGGTGTTGTCCGGGCGCAATGGCGCGAGCCGCTCAGCCTCGGTGACCGTGGCGGCGGAGTGCTCCGACACGTCGAGGGTGTCGATCTCCACCCGGCGTACCGACTCGGGCAGTTCCAGCTCGTCGGAGGACAGCGTCAGCACGCACACCGGCGCGGCGCTGTCGAGGATGTAGGCGGTGCGGTCGGCCGGATGATCCGGATCGATCGGCACATACGCGCCACCGGCCTTCAGCACGGCATGCATGCCGATCACCAGCTCCAGCGAGCGGCGCATCCCCAGTGCGACCAGTGATTCCGGGCCGACGCCGTCGGCGATCAGGAACCGGGCCAGCCGGTTGACCCGCGCGTCGAACTCCGCGTAGGTCAGCGTCGTACCTTCGAAGTCGAGCGCGATGTTGTCCGGAGTCAGCGGCATCTGCGCGTCGAGCAGCGCCGCGAGCGTCGTCTCCGGAACCTCCTGCTCGGAGTCGTTCCACTCCAGCAGCGTCCGCTCGCGCTCACCCGAGGTGGTGACCTCGAGGCCCCACACCGCCGCGTCCGCGTCGGCGGCGAGGAAGCGATCGAAGAACTCGAGGAAGCGACCGTGCTGCCGGTGCGCCTCGTCCTCGGTGTAGAGGTTCGGGTTGGTCTCGAAGTCGATGTGCGAACGGGTGCCCGCGACCGACTGGTAGAAGTTGACGCCGAGGTCCTCGATGCTGCCGGTGGACAGCACGCTGTACTGGCCGACCATCGGCCCAAGAGTCAATTGGTCATGGAACAGCATGATGTTGACCCACGGCCCGAAGAACTCGGTGGTCACCACGCGGTCGCCCGCCGTGTCGCGGCGGATGTCCTCGTGCCGGTAGCGCTGGTGGCGCAGTGCGCCGGACACCTCGATCTGGACCTGCTTGAGCAGCGCGGCCACCGTGGTGTCGTGGCCGACGTGCAGCCGCAGCGGCACGATATTCGACGACACACCGCCGGAGCGGCGCATCGCCGCGGTGGTACGCGCGGTCACCGGCAGGCTGAGGATGACGTCCTCGACACCGTTCCACTGCGCCAGATACGCGGCGAATCCCGCGATCAGCAATCCCGCGGGCGACGAATCGTGCCGCGCGACAGCTGCCTCCAGCAGCGTGTTCTGCTCGTCGGACAGCGCGGCGCTCGCGATGCCGTTGATCGCCGCGGGCGGCGCGGAACGGCCGGTCAGGCTGGTGCCTTCCTCCAGCCCAGCGACACGCTCGGCCCAGTACTCCTTGTCGGAGGCGAAGCGGGTACTGGTGCGATAGGCGATCTCCTGCTCGTAGAGCGTGTACAGGTCAGTCGCTTTGGTGGCTGCCGGCTCGGCGCCGTTGACGTACGCCGTGTACAGCTCGGCGATCCGGTTCATGTTGGTCATGGCGCCGAAGCCGTCGAGCGCGATGTGATGCGCCCGCGAGTACCAATACCAGTGGTTCTCCGCCAGCTGCAGGGCGGCGAGACCGACCAGCCGGTCGGTGGTCAGGTCGAGGGGTCGGCTGTAGTCGGCGCGCATCCACGCGAGCGCAGCGGCCTCGGGGTCGTCCTCGCCGCGCAGATCGACGTACTCGACCATCCCGCCGTCGGCGATGCTGTGGTCGACCCACTGCAGCGGCTCACCGTCGTGCTCGATGATGCGCAGGAAGCCCGAACCGAGCTCGGTGGACACGTCGCAAACGGCGCGCTCGAACATTTCCAGGTCGAACTCACCATGCAGGTCGACATACTGCGCGATGTTGATCGGCACCTGCGGGTCGACATGTTGCGCGTACCAGATGCCCAGCTGGGCAGGAGACAATGGAAAGGCACCGGGCGGCAGCAGGCCGGGTTCTGCCCCAGAACCCGCAGGTGCCCGTTCGCCACCAGTTTCACCGTTTCCGCCGAAATCCAGCCGGTTCAACCGTAACCTCGCTTCCGGAACACCACGCAAGCGCTCCCCGCCAACACCCGGACGGGACGCCCACCCAGCCAAGCGTGGCGCCTGCGTCTCCGGTGTTCTGTTCTCATATCAATCAGGCAAATGTTCGTCTGAACTATCTGTTCAAGAGGCAGGCCTTGTTACATGGGCTCAACCGTGCCCAACGGCCACTGACCGGCTCTGCCGGGACTGTCACTGCGGATCACCGGATCAATCTACCGTCGCCGTGCGCACCCGACCAACCAATCGTTATAGCTGACCGACATCAACGCAGGCAGAGGGGTTTCAGTCAGTCCGGCGATGGCTTGTTGCCGTTCTCACACCATTCCCCGGTGTGACATCTGGGCACCACCGGGTCAGGAGTGGCGCGGTCGGGCCGGGTCGTAGAGATGGGATTCGGCGCAGGGCGCACTGGACCTCAGCGCACGTCCGACCAAGATCACCGCGGCTTGCCGCAATCCGGCGCCCTCGACTCGGTCGGCGATATCGGCGAGGGTGCCGCGCAGGATCCGCTGTTCCGGCTGGCTGGCGCGGTACACGACGGCGACCGGGCAGTCCGGGCCGTAGTCGGCGGCGAGCTCGGCGGCCAGCGCACGGACGCGGGTAACGGCCAGGTGCAGCACGAGCGTGGCGCCGGTCGCGGCGAAATTCGCCAGGGCCTCCGACTCGGGCATCGCGGTCGAGCGGGCCTGGGTACGGGTGAGCACGACCGACTGCACGAGTTCGGGCACCGTCAGCTCGGCGCCGAGCAGCGCCGCCGCAGCGGCATAGGCGGGCACGCCCGGCGTGACGTCCCACGGGACGTCCTGCGCGTCGAGCCTGCGGGTCTGTTCGGTGAGCGCCGAGTAGAGCGATGGGTCGCCCGAGCACAACCGGGCCACGTCCTTACCCGATCGGGTGGCGCGCACCAGATGCTCGGTGATCTGGTCGAGGTCCAAATACTGACTATCGATCAGCTCCGCGTCGGGGGCGCAGTGCGCCAGGACCTCGGGGTCGAGGTAAGTGCCCGCGTAGAGGCACACCGGAGAACTTCGCAGCAGAGTGACCGCTCGCACGGTCAGCAGGTCCGCGGCGCCCGGCCCCGCCCCGATGAAGTGCACGGTCATGCGGTGAGTGTATTCAGGCCGTCACGTCGCAGTGTGCGATGACGTCGAGCGGGCACCGGCAGCACCGACGCACCCGGCACTGCGTCGCACTCCCAGGCTCCTCGGCCCGATCCGCACTCGTGGATCGGCCGACAATCTCGGTGACGTCACCAGCTGGTTCGCGGTTTGCCGCGGACCGCCGTACGTGGCCTATGAATCGGGATGCCGACCGGCGGAAATACCTCGACTCGATAAGGACGCGAGAGGTTTGCCGAAGCGAGTGTGGTCTACCCGACATTTATCAGCACGTGGTGCCACTGATGAACCCGCTGTTCGGCGAGTCGCAGTCGAAACAAGCAAGGAGTGATCATCGTGAAGGCCGGAGCACGAATAGCGGTGGGGGTGGGAGTCGGCTATGTCCTGGGCCGCACACGCAAGATGCGACTGGCGTTGTCGCTGGCAGGCGCGGTAATGGCCAGGCGGTCTTCGGGAGGGCCGCAGGAGCTGCTGCAGCGAGGGACCTCGTTGATCAGCTCCTCACCGGAGCTGGCCAAGATCACCGATACGGTTCGCGGGGAGTTGCTGGGTGCGGCGCGGGCCGCGGCGGTCACCGCCGCGAGCCACCGGATCGATTCGTTGAATTCCCGCCTCCAGCAACAGGCGGCAGGAACCGGAGCGGACGAGGAAGCCGAAGAGTCTCGAGAGCTCACCGGCCAGGGTGCGGAAGAGTACGACGAGACCTCCGAGAACGAGTACGCCGGCGACGACTACGAACGCGAATCCGGCGAGGATCTGGAGGACGAGTACCCGGACGAAGAGGGCGCACCGGAAGAGGACACCGAAGCCGAGGACTTCGAAGCCGAGAAGAGCGACGAAGACGAGGGCGACCAGGAAACCAGGGAGCCCGCCCGCGCACGACCGGCGGCGCGCTCCGGGCGGACCCGAACCGGTGCGACCCGACCCCGGCGACCGGACAAGGCGTCCAGCTCCGGGACCCAGAAATCGGCTACTCCCGGACGGCGTCGGGTACGCGCCGACGCCGACGCCGCCGAGCACGCGCCGGTGCGACGTACGTGGAGGTGAATCCGATGGTGCGGAAATCTCTCGAAGACATCCCCGGCAAGGTGGGCAAGACCGCTACCGGCACCGCGAGCCAGGTGGGCAAGACCGCTACCGGCACCGCGAGCCGGGTCGGCAAGACGGCTACCGGCGCGGCCGGAACCGCTCAGCGGAAGGTCCAGGATGTCAGCCCCACCGGGCACCTGCAGCAATCGCTACAGGACCTGGCCGGAACCCTGGCCGGGCGTGCGCTAGCCGGATTCTCGGACACCATGTCCGGGACGGCCGAGCGCCTGAACCAGTACGCGGAAGGCGATGGTGGGAATCTACTGTCGGCGGTGACCGGAGTCGAGAAGCTCGCCGAGGGGAAATCGCCGATGCAGGCGGCCATGAGCGCTGGAATGGCTGGGATCAAGCACACAGCCAAGAAAACGTTCCAAGGCGTAAAGGAATCCCTTGTCGGCGGGAAGGGTAAGGGCTCCGGCGGCAAGAAGCTCAAGCTGACGAATATCGTCGAGCAGATCGACGTCGGCGCACCGATCCGGCTCACCTACGACCAGTGGACCCAGTTCGCCGACTTCCCGAAGTTCATGAAGAAGGTCGAGCAGGTCGAACAGGCCACCGACGAGAAGCTCGCGTGGACCGGCAAGGTGTTCTGGTCTCGACGGACCTGGGAGTCCACGGTCCTCGAGCAGGTGCCGTTCGAGCGCATCGTGTGGCGCTCGAAGGGCGCAAAGGGCTATATCGACGGCGCGGTGACCTTTCACGAACTCACCCCCGATCTGACCCGCGTCATCATGGTGCTCGAATACCACCCTGGCGGATTCTTCGAAAAGACCGCCAACCTCTGGCGTGCGGTCGGCCGCCGAGCCCGCCTGGAATTGAAGCATTTCCAGCGGCACGTCATGACCGAGAGCCTGCTGCACCCGGACGACATCGAGGGCTGGCACGGCGAGATCCGCGACAAGCAAGTCGTCAAGGACGACGAGACCGCCCGTCGCGAAGAGCAGGACCGTGCCGAAGATGAGGAGCCGGAGGACGAAGACCGAGAACTCGAGGACGAAGCCCCCGAAGAGGAGGAATCGGCCGAGGAGGAGGCCGAATCGCCCCGTCGTCGACCCGCGGCCCGGCACACCACCACACCCCGATCGGGGGACGAGCGAGGAGGACGAACATGACCATCGAACCCGCAGGCCGAGGAGGAGGCGCCGGCACTGTGGCCCGCCCGAACTCCTCGGGCCTGGCCGAAGTCATCGACACGATTCTCGACAAGGGATTGGTCATCGACGCGTTCGCGCGAGTGTCTCTGGTCGGCATCGAATTGTTGACCATCGACGCCCGGGTCGTAGTGGCCAGCGTCGACACCTATCTGCGGTTCGCCGAGGCAGTCAACCGGCTGGAGATTTCCGACACCGAACCGAAGGGCCTACCTGACCTGGTCGGCGACATCACCGAGGGCGGCGCGAAGCACAAGACCAAAGGCGCTATCGAGGCCGCGGGCGAGAAGGTCATGAACTTCCTCGACGACGTGGAGGACAAGCGCCAGACGGCGAGTCGGTCATCGAAACGAAGGGAGAGATGATGCCCACCGAGCAAGCCACCGCACCGCACCGCGAACGCGGTCAGAGCAACGCAGTGTACGTGTACGGCATCGTGCCGGCCGATGTGCAGCCCGAAGAGCACGCATCCGGTGTCGGAGATCCGCCGAGCGACGTCTCGACGGTGCGCCATGGCGAGATCGCCGCGCTGGTCAGCGAGATTTCGGTCGATCGGCCACTCGGCACGCCCGACGACCTCACGGCGCACGCGAGATTATTGGACGGTTCCGCGGCTGTCACGCCGGTACTGCCGCTGCGGTTCGGAGCGGTGATGTCCGATACGGACTCGGTCGAGAAAGAGCTGCTCGAAGCTCACCTCGACGAGTTCCGTGCCGCGTTGGAGGAACTCGAGGGCCACGCGCAGTTCGTGATCAAGGGACGCTACGTCGAGAAGGCGATCCTGCGTGAGCTGGTGGACGAGAACTCCGAGGCCGCCCGGCTGCGGGAGGAAATCCGCGACAAACCGGAAGACGCCACCCGTGATGCCCGCATGGCGCTGGGCGAGATCATCAACCAGGCGATCGAGGCCAAGCGAGCCGAGGACACCCGCCGGGTCACCGCCGCGCTCGACGCACTCGAACCCCTTGTCAGCGAGCGGAACCCCACCCACGAGGAAGACGCCGTCCACGTCGCGGTCCTCATCGAAATGTCTCGGCAGGGCGAACTCGAGGAGGCTTTGGGACGCCTCGCCGAGGAATGGGACGGCCGCGTGGAAATAAGTCTGCTAGGCCCGATGGCGGCCTACGACTTCGTGATGAAGCGGGAACCGGCGGGCTGACGGATGGGCCTGCTTTCATCGATTCTCTCATTGCCGTTCGCCCCGGTCCGTGGCGTGATCTGGCTGGGTGAAGTGATCCAGGACCAGGTCGAGCAGCAACTCCACGATCCGGCGATCGCTCGGCGGGACCTGGAGGAGATCGACGAGGCATTGGCAGCGGGGCACCTGTCGGAGGAGGAACACAGGGCTGCGCAGCAGGCGGTCCTCGACCGGATGGTCCGGCCGTCCGCCGGCACGGTACCGCCCGAAGGGAAGGAGTGATCCCGCGTGAGCGGCAAAACCACGCACGAGCCCGAACCTGCTCCCCTGACCGCGGCGCAGGCCGGCATCGCGGCGATCGACCACCTCATCGAGCTGACCTCGAAGGAAGCTCAGGGGGCTACCTCCGTGGAGCCGACGGACCAGGGGTGGGCGGTGGAAGTCGAAGTACTCGAGGACCGCCGCATCCCCTCGTCGGCGGACATGATGGCGCTCTACGAGGTGGAGATCGACCTGGACGGGAACCTGTTGGCCTACCGCAGAACCAAGCGCTACAACCGCGGCAGCAGTGACATCGGCGGAAGGAATCAGACATGACCGTGGTCGGGGGCGGATCGTCGGTGCCGCAGCCCTACGGGGGCGGGCACCAGTCGACGAACCTGGGCGACATCCTCGAACGGGTTCTCGACAAGGGCTTGGTGATCGCCGGCGACATCCAGGTGAACCTGCTCGACATCGAACTGCTCACCATCAAACTGCGGTTGGTGATCGCCTCGCTGGAGACGGCGAAGGCGGTGGGCATCGACTGGTGGGAAACCGATCCCTGGCTCAACAGCAAGGCCCGCACGCTCGAGCGGCAGGGTCGGGACCTCGAAGTCGAGAACCGCGAACTCCGCGACCGGATCGCCGAACTCGAAGCCGGACGCGCCCGCCACACACCCATCGAACGCGCCCGCCAACCGGTGGAAGAGGAGGACCGTGACTGATGGTGTCGGGATCTGGCTGTACGCGGTGACGGTCGACGGCGGCGCCGCGGACGAGCTGGGCAACGTGACCGGGGTGGCGGGTGAGGCGGTGCGCGTTGTGGTCTCGAACAGCCTGGCGGCGGTCGTCGGCACGGTCCCGCTCGAGGTTTTCGGGAAGGAACCACTGCGACGCAATCTGGAAGATCTGACCTGGCTGGAGGCGACTGCCCGGGCGCATGACACCGTCGTCTCCGCTGTCGCGCGACGGGGCCCGGCTGTCCCGCTGCGCCTGGCCACCGTCTATCTCGACGACGACAGAGTCCGGGGTCTGCTCGACGAGCGGCGGGCGGACTTCGAGTCGGCGCTCACCCTGGTGACCGACCGCACGGAGTGGGGCGTCAAAGCCTACGGCGACCGCGCCGCCCTCACCGCCGTGGTGGCCGAGGCCAAGTCGACGAGCAGTAACAGGGGCGCAGGAACGGCGTATCTGCTCCGTCGCAAAGCCCAGCTGTCCGCGCAGGAGACCGTCGAACGCGACGCCGCGACGCGCGCCGACGAGATCCATGAGCACCTGGTACGGCATGCCGCCGCCGGCCGGCGTCAGGCCGCGACGGATCCCGCGTTGAGCGGCAGGCAGGACTGGATGGTGCTCAACGGCACATACCTCGTGGACGACGAGCGCACCGACGAGTTCGTCTCGACAGTCGGGGAACTCGGGAAGGAATACCCCGGTATCCGGCTCGAGCTCACCGGTCCGTGGCCGCCGTATTCGTTCGCGGGCGTGGAACAGGAGCCCCTATGAGGCAAGCCGACGGGGAGCGCCGGATCGCCCTCATCGACCTACTGGACCGGGTGCTGGCGGGCGGGGTCGTCATCTCGGGCGACATCAGGCTCTCCGTCGCGGATGTCGACATGGTGCAGATCTCGCTGCGGGCCCTCATCTCCTCCATCACCCCCCTTTCCGCCGAGCCACTCGAGTCCGCCGCACCGCGCGTTGCCCTGGAGCCGCGCAGAGATGACTGAATTCGACGGCATCCCCCCACATATCGACTCGAATCCGGAATCCGTCGAGCGCGGGCTCGTGACGCTCGTGCTCACCCTGGTGGAGTTGCTCCGGCAGCTGATGGAGCGGCAGGCCTTGCGGCGGGTGGATGAGGGCGACCTGAGCGACGCGCAGATCGAGCGGATCGGCACCACCCTGATGCTGCTCGAGGAGCGAATGGAGGAGTTGCGGAACCACTTCGGGCTGACCCCCGAGGATCTCAATATCGACCTCGGACCGCTGGGTACGCTGCTCCCCCGGGAGTGACGCCCGAACCGAGAAGTCAGGCCGTCGCGTCGAAGTGTGCGATCACCTTCGAGGGCCTGAGCCGGACGACGAGTTCGCCTGGCACGCCGTTTCGTTTGCCGAACTCCTCCGCCCGGTCCGCGCCCATGTAGCGTCCGCCGATCTCGGTGGCGGTGCGCACCAGTTCGTCCGGGTCCTCGGAGAGCGTCACGGTCCCTTGCAACTGGATCGATGAGTACGGCGGCTCGTCCAGGTCGACGCACACCGCGATGCGCGCGTCGCGAGCGAACGCCTTGCCCTTGACGGTCGACTTGCCGGTATTGAAGACCACCGCGTCACCGTCGAGGATGAACCAGACCGGCGTGACCATCGGCCTACCGTCGGCCGCCACGAACGCCACCTTGCCCGTTCGAGTGCCATGGGTGAGGAACTCGCGCACTTCGGGATCCGAGAGAGAGACCATCCGTTCACCCTAGGTCGCCCCCGGCAGTCCGCCTGCACACCAACTGTGCATGTCGCGGATCACCCAACCGCTGCTGGCAGCCATCGCCTGCCACACCACCACTGGACTTCCCACCCGCCGTTGGCTCCTGCACTAGCCGTACCCCCTATGCGAACACCCAATCGCCGAGCCGACCACCCACCAGACAACTCGATCGACGCACACGCTGCCTTCGCCGCCGTTGCATGGGCTTCGTCGGTCACCGCTACCGTCAGGCTCACAAAGAACCCGCCCGCAAAACCATCGCCCCGTAGTACGAGGCTCGCGATGGATCCCGACGAGTGGCACATCATCGAGGCTGTTCTCGGTCGAACGTTGCCTCAGGTCAGGTGCCACTCCGTCCGGATTGTTGCTCGGCGAGTGTGCACGCGGGTTCGGTTACCGGGTCGCGCGACGCGCGATCGCGGCCATGATGTTTTGACCGCCGATGTTCCGCGGCCGCGGCATCAGTACTGCGGCGAGGACCGCGCCCGCAGCGAACATGCCGATACAGATCCACATGGCCGCGCGGTAGCCGGCACCGAAGGCTATGGCGTCGGTGAGGGGCGCGCGGGAGATTCCCACCAGGCTGGGGATGGCGGCTATGGCGAGCAACTGGGCTATGCGGGCGACCGCGTTGTTGACGCCGGAGGCGATCCCGGCTTCTTCGGTTGGCACCGCGGCGAATACGGATTCGGTCAGCGGAGCCACGAACACGGCCATACCCGCACCGAATAGCACGACACCGGGCAGCACCGCGGTCGAATAGGAAGCGTGCGTACCGATCTGGGCCAGCAGGACCGATCCCGCGGCGGCCAGCAGCAGCCCGATCGTCATCGGCACGCGCGCGCCGTGCCGCTGCGCCCACTGTCCCACCCAGGTCGACGACACCAACATGATCGCGGTGATCGGCATCGTCGCCGCCCCTGCCGCGAGGGGTGAATACCCCGCGACGACCTGCAACTGGAGCAGCAGCAGGAACAACACGCACCCCAGGGCGGCATACACCGGAAACGTCACCAGATTGACCGTGGTGAATACGCGCGAACCGAACAGCGCAGGCGGCACCAGCGGATGACGGCTGCGGATCTGCACGAGCACGAACACGGCCAGCAGTGCCACACCGACCAGCTCCATCCATACCCGCGCCGCGATCAACCCGTAGGTCAGCATCCCCAAACCGGTGACGATTGCCGCGGTTCCGAGCACATCCGGCCGCGGGGGCGCATGCGGATCCCGGGATTCCGGAACACATCGCACCGAGATCACCGCCACTGCTACCGCCAGCGGAACATTGATCAGGAACACCGAGCGCCACCCCGCCAGCTCCACCAGCCACCCGCCGGCGATCGGCCCGATCGCGCCCGCCACTCCCCCCAGACCCGACCACATTCCGATCGCCGCACCCTGATCGCGCGGATCTATCGACGCCGAGATCAGCGCCAGACTGCCGGGGGTGATCAGCGCACCCGCGACCCCCTGCACCACCCGCGCCGTCACCAGCATCGCAACATCGGACGCGGCACCGCACCAGGCCGACGCCAGCGCAAAGCCCACACTGCCCCAGATGAACACTGCGCGACGACCGAACCGGTCGCCCAACGCCCCACCCACCAGGATCAGTGACGCCAAGGCGAGGGTATAGCCGCTCACCACCCACTGCAGGTCCACCATATCGGCGCCGAGATCCGAACCGATGTGTGGCGCCGCGATATTGACCACCGTGGCATCGAACGACACCACCGCCGAACCGAGCACGGTCGCCGCGACGATCCGCCGCCCTGCGCTCGACCGCAACCGGGGCCGCTCGGCAGGCACCGCCCCGGTCGCCGCAATGACGTCACTCATACCGGTACTCCGCTACGGCTCGTCACCGGCACGAGCAACTGCTCGCCTGTGACTTTTGTTCGCTCGTTCATCTTCTTGCGAGCACCACAGCGAAACGATCGGCGGGATCCGTCCAAGATCGCTGCGCCTGGAAACCGGCCGCCGCGAGTTCGTCGTGGAACGGCGTCAACCGGAACTTCGCCGAGATCTCGGTGCGCAGCTGCTCACCGGCGGCGAATTCGATCACGAGATCCAGGTCTGCGACGGTGACCGTCATGTCGGCCGTCGCCTCCAGCCGCATCTCGATCCACTCGTTGTCGGCGTCCCACACCGCAACGTGCGCGAACCGGTCGGGTTCGAAGTCCGCACCGAGACGGTTGTTCACCACCTGCAGGATGTTTCGGTTGAACTCGGCGGTCACGCCGGCCGCATCGTCGTAGGCGGGCACCATGACGGCCGGATCGGTCACCAGCCCCACGCCCAGCATCAGCTGTTCCCCTGGCTCGAGGACGTCGTACATGCCCCCGAAGAACTCGGCCCGCTCCGCCGGTCTCAGATTGCCGAGAGTGCCGCCGAGCAGCACGATGATCCGTCCGCCACGACGCGGGAGGGAATCCAGTCCGCTCGTGAAATCACCGACGACTCCGTGGATCTCCAACCGCGGGAATTCTTCGTTGATCCATCCCACTGCGGCCCGCAAGGCGGATTCGGAGACATCCAGTGGGACATATGATCGCAACGATCCGCGCTCGCTCAGCGAACTCAGCAGCAGACGGGTCTTCTCCGACGAACCGGAGCCGAGTTCGACCAGCTCCACGGCACCGGACGCCGCGATCGCGATTTCGTCCGCGCTGGCGCGCAGCAGCGCACGCTCGGTCCGTGTCGGGTAGTACTCGGGCAGTTCGGTGATCGCCTCGAACAGTTTGCTGCCCTGCGCATCGTAGAACCACTTGGAGGGCAGCCATTTCCGTCGCCCCGACAACCCGAGCAGGACGTCCGTGCACAGCGCGTCTCGCAGGTCCGCTTCGGTCAGGCGAACATCGATCGTTGGTTCCATGTGGATCGTGGTTTCCTTTCGTGCAAGTATCCGAAGCGAATCCCGCTGCGAGGTGGGATTCTTCGCAGTGGAATTCGCTTCCCGGCTTCACTGCGCCGGGGCGAACACATACTTATGACGGGTCGATTCGGCCCAGGCGCCGCGGCAATACCGATACCGACGGCGATATCGACATTCAGCACCGAACGGATATATGCCCGGAACTCACCGACCCGGCTGGAGACGACCTGCGGGATGATCGCCGTGGTCGACAACTGCGCGGCGGCCACGGCCGAGACGACGAGGTACATCGGAAATCCGTCGACCACGAGAAATCCGACGGTCACGACGAGCACGCTGCCGCGCAGCGGACCGCGCCGATCCGATAGTTTGCCGATCAGCACGCCGGCAATAACGGAGGCGGCGACCGCGACGCCGAGTCCCACACCTATGCGCATCGGCGAAATTCGCACAATCCTGGTGAAGTAGAGGACCACAGTGGCTGAATAGATTCCGCTGCACACCGCGGCCGCCACTGTGATCAGCGTCGATATGCGCTGCGGGGCGGGCGACGGCGGGGCGGGAAAAAAACGAGACACGAGAGAAGTCCGACCAGATCAGGCGCCGGCCACGCCGGCGGGCGAATCGAGCGCTGCGCAGACCATCCGGAACCTTTCCACGGTGCGCTGTATAAATTCCAGCACTTGCACACTCGAGCTTCCTCGGAAACGGAATGCCGCACGGATTTCGGCATAGCCGAATTTCTCGGTGATCACCGACCCGACTTGCGGGATAGAATAGCGGTACGGGGCGTGAGCGTGCCGGACATCCACTGCTGCGGAATCCGGGTTCACGACGTCTCGACTACCGCCGCCGAGTCTCGGTTCGACGATTATCGGGAACCTGTGATTCGCGGCGAATTCCGTGACCGATCGTTTATCGGGAGCATCACGAAATTCGGGTGAGGAAACATTCTGTGCAGCGATTGCGTCGGCCATCGATGATTTATCTCGAAACCACATGAAATACTCTGGTCGAGCACAAGGGATGTCGAACTCGACGCGCATCCCGGCGGCCGGCATAAGCTCGTGAACTGGGACAATGCGCTGCGGTGCGCCGAATCGGGCTGCCGGATCGCGCACCGCAGCGTGCACGAGATTCATGTCCCCGAGGACCGTGACCGCGGACGTCACGCGAGTAGGTATGCCGAGTGCACCGATCGGGCATAGGTAGGTAGTAAGAGTGGTATCGTGGTCGATACACTCGGCATACGGAACGCCGACGCCGCGTACTCGATCGATCACGGTCACGTGTGGCTGCACAGGCACCTCCGCCTGAAATCGGATCACTGAAGTCGGATCACCGAACTCGAATATGACGCCGGAAATTAAGACAGAGTTACGTCCCGCCAACACCCGGCAGCACGGCGGAGAAGAATCTGTTCGATCGACTAGTTACAGTGGCCCACGAGCCTCGGTTCGTACCTCATGCAGATAAGTATGCGACTTCCCACACCTGGCAAATGTTCCCCACCATGAGAAATGCGGATAAGTCAGTCGGGTTGTATGCTTTGAGATTTCGACTCCGGCAGAGCGGTACTGGCAAACCTCGAGAACCTCACACTCGGAACGTTGCTGCACATTTCCTGCGAGATTGCTGTGCGGCAGCTGCACGCGCCCGCCGCTCCGCATGATGTGTCCTTGATCACAATCGATGCAGCAATCGGGCCTCCCGTGACGTCATGCGGCACCGGCCGAGCGAGGCGGCGCAGGTCTCGAATCCGCGTCAGCCGTTGCGGCCGAGGAGGGCGGGGCGTAGGTCCGTGACCACGGCGCGGATGGCGTTCACGACGGCGGATACCTCGGGGCGGCGGAGGGTTTCCTCCCGCGCGACCAGCCAGTATCCGAGGGTGACCGTTACCGAGTCGGCGAGTACACGGACGAGGTCCGGGTGCCTGTCGGCCATGAAGCAAGGCAGCAGGCCGAGTCCGGCGGACGCGCGGGTCGCCTCCACGTGCACGAAAACATTGGTGGAGGTGACGGATCCGCGCATCGCGGGTACGAAGCTGGAGGCGAGGTCGAGGTCGTCGACCTGGAGCATGGAATCGATGAAGTACACCAGCGGGTGCTCGGCCAGGTTGTCGATCGTTGCCGGGATGCCGTGTTCGCGCAGGTATTCGCGCGAGCCGTAGAGGCCGAGGGAGTAGTCGGCCAGTCGCGCGGCGGTGGCGCGATGCACCTGCGGCTCACCGACCACCACCTCGAGGTCCAGCCCCGACCGCTGTTGCGACGCGCGCCTGGTCGTCGCCACGATCTCGACCGCGATCTTCGGATGCCGCCGCTGCACCTCGGCGGCAGCGGGCGCGGCGATGTAGGCACTGAAGCCGTCGGTCGCCGAGATCCGGACCACCCCCTCCAGCAGCCGGTTGCCACCCGCGTCGGCGGCAAGGGACTTCACGGCCGACTCCACCGCTTCGGCCGCGGCCAGCGCCTCCTTGCCGAGATCGGTCAGTTCCCAGCCACCGGTTACCCGGGTGAGCACCCGGCCACCGAGGGTCTGCTCCAGCGCCGCTATGCGCCGCGAGATCGTCGTGTGGTTGATGCCGAGTTCTTCTGCGGCGGTGACGAATCGGCCGGAACGCCCGACCGCCAGGAGTACGAGAAGGTCATCCGCGCTGGGACGGCCAGCGGAGACCGGACGCATACCTGCATCTTTGCAGATGCGCACTGCATTACTGGTCATTGCGGCGTAATTCATCTGCACGAATACTCTGTTCAGCCAGAGATTGTGGGGGCCGTCACATCACGACCCGATGTGTGGCCCCCGGCACGAAGGAGAGTTCGATGAGGAGCGCCGAAGGCCGCGGGCAGAACGCGGGATTTCCGAGGGGCGAGGACCCCGGCGGGACGACGAACGGCCTGAAGCGGGTGGTGGCCGCGTCGATGGCGGGCACGGTCGTCGAATGGTATGAGTTCTTTCTCTACGGCACCGCCGCCACGCTCGTGTTCAGCAAGGTGTTCTTCGCGAAGGACACCAGCGATCTGGACGCCATCCTGGCCGCCTTCGTGACCTACGCCGTCGGTTTCGCCGCGCGCCCACTGGGCGGCGTCGTCTTCGGGCACTTCGGCGACAAGTACGGCCGCAAGAAGCTGCTGCAGTTCAGCCTGGTGCTGGTGGGCGCGGCGACGTTTCTGATGGGCTGTCTGCCGACCTACGCGCAGATCGGTTACTGGGCGCCCGCGCTGCTGGTCTTGCTGCGCTTCATCCAGGGTTTCGCGGTCGGCGGGGAATGGGGCGGCGCGGTCCTGTTGGTCGCCGAACACAGTCCGAGCCGAAGCCGGGGCTTCTGGGCGAGCTGGCCGCAGGCGGGCGTGCCCGCAGGCAACCTGCTGGCGACGATGGTTCTGCTCGTGCTCACTTCGACGCTCTCGGACGCCGCGTTCCTCAGCTGGGGCTGGCGGGTGGCGTTCTGGCTGTCCGCGGTGGTGGTGCTGGTCGGCTACTACATCCGCACGAAGATCACCGACGCGCCCATTTTCGTCGCCGCACAGCGGGAAGCCGAGCAGATCAAGGCGACCTCGCTCAGCGTCGTCGAGGTACTGCGCCGCTATCCGCGCGGCGTGCTCACAGCCATGGGGCTGCGTTTCGGCGAGAACGTCATGTACTACCTGGTGGTCACCTTCACCATCACCTACCTGAAGGTGCAGGTGCACGTCGATACCAAGGTGATCCTGTGGTGGCTGCTCGCCGCGCACGCGGTGCACTTCGCGATGGTCCCGCTCGCGGGCAAGATGTCCGACCGCTTCGGCAGACGACCGGTCTACTTCGTCGGGGCGCTGACCGCGGGCACCTGGGGCTTCTTCGCCTTTCCGATGATGGACAGCGGCCACAACGTGATCATCCTGTCCGCGATCATCATCGGCCTGGTCTTCCACGCCCTGATGTACGCGGGGCAGCCCGCGATCATGGCGGAGATGTTCCCCACGCGGATGCGCTATTCCGGCGTGTCCTTGGGCTATCAGGTCACCTCGATCGTGGCCGGGTCGCTGGCCCCGATCATCGCTGTCCGGCTGCTCAACACCTACCACTCCGCGGTGCCGATCGCCTGGTACCTGGCGGGCGCGGCCGCGATCACCGCGATAGCGGTGCTCGTGGCCAAGGAAACGAAAGGACTGACCTTGGAAAGCGTCGACCTCGCGGACGCCGAAAGCCTCGGCGCGCACCCCGCAACGGTGCCGATGCGATGAGCGACCTCGACGGGCGTTCGGCCCTGGTCACCGGCGGCGCGAGCGGCATAGGCGCAGCATGCGCACGGGAGCTGGCGGCACGCGGCGCCCACGTCACCGTCGCCGACATCGACGATGGCGGCGCCGAAGCCGTGGCCCGCGAGCTGGGCGGAAAATCCTGGGCGGTGGACCTTCTCGACGTCGATGCGCTGGAATCGCTGGAGCTGGAGACCGACATCCTGGTGAACAACGCCGGGGTGCAGCACATCAGCCCGATCCAGGACTTCGCGCCGCGCCGGTTCCGCGAATTGCTCGCGCTGATGGTCGAGGCGCCGTTCCTGCTGGTACGCGCGGCCCTGCCGCACATGTATCGGCAGGGCTTCGGCCGGATCGTCAACATCTCCTCGGTGCACGGCCTGCGGGCCTCGGAGTACAAGGTCGCCTACGTGACGGCCAAGCACGGGCTCGAGGGGCTGTCGAAAGTGACCGCGCTGGAAGGTGGACACCACGGCGTGACGAGCAACTGCGTCAATCCCGGCTACGTCCGAACGCCGTTGGTGGACAAGCAGATCGCCGACCAGGCCGCAGCGCACGGCATCGCCGAGCAGGAGGTGCTGGAGAAGATCCTGCTCACCGAGAGCGCGATCAAGCGCCTCGTCGATCCGGAGGAGGTCGCGGCACTGGTTGGCTGGCTCGCGTCGCCGCGCGCGGGCATGGTCACCGGCGCCTCCTACACGATGGACGGCGGTTGGAGCGCGCGATGAGGGTGCGCTCAACCGAGTGCGGCCAGCGCCATGCTGCGCAGCACCGGGCGGGCACGGACGGCGGTCGCCATGGTCGCGCTGTGCGGGGTGGAGTTGATCAAGCCGAACGCGGCGTGGGCCTGCACCCGCGCCGTCTCCTCGGGTAGGTCTTGGTGCAGCTCGCGCAGCACCGCGACCCAGATCTCCACGTACTGACGCTGGGTGCGGCGGATCTCGCGGCGGGCGGCCGCCGGCACGTTGTCCAGGTCACGGTCCTGGATGCGGATCAGCTCCGGCTCGCCGAGCGCGAAGTCCAGGTGGTGGTCGACCAGCCCGGCCAGCGCGTCCGCCGCGGCAGTGGTCGCCGCGACCACCGCCTTGCCGCCTGCGAGCAGCCGCTGACTGACTCCGACGAGCAATTCGACCAGCAGCGCCTCCTTGTTCGGGAAGTGCCGATAGACGGCCGGGCCGCTGATTCCGACGGCGGCGCCGAGGTCGTCGAGGCGCATGCCGAGGAAGCCGCGGTCGGCGATGAGCCGGGCTCCTGCCTCGAGCAATTGCACACGGCGCTGCGCTTTCAACTGCTCGCGACGAGTGAGCGCGACGGGGTCGGCGCTGGTCACACGCACTCCTTTCGCCCGATCTGGACATCTCGGTTAACCAAGACTAACCTGAATTCCAGTTATCGGCGACTAACTGGACGACAGGATGGCGTGATGACCGTTACCGAAGAGGCCGCCGAGCTCCGCGCCGCGCACGCGACGCTGGTCGACGACCTGCGCGCCCGGCTGGCCGCCGCGGCGCTCGGCGGGCCCGCGAAGGCGCGCGATCGCCACGTCGCGCGGGGCAAGCTGCTGCCAAGGCAGCGAGTGGACCAACTGCTCGACCCGGGCAGCCCGTTCCTCGAACTCTCCCCGCTGGCCGCGACCGGGATGTACGGCGACGAGTCCCCTGGCGCCGGGATCATCACGGGGATCGGGCGAGTGTCCGGCCGCGAATGCGTGATCGTGGCCAACGACGCCACGGTCAAGGGCGGCACCTACTACCCCATGACGGTGAAGAAGCATCTGCGCGCGCAGGAGATCGCGCTACAGAACCAGCTACCCTGCCTGTACCTGGTCGATTCCGGGGGCGCGTACCTGCCGCACCAAGACGAGGTGTTTCCCGATCGGGAGCATTTCGGGCGCATCTTCTTCAACCAGGCGACCATGAGCGCCGCCGGTATTCCGCAGATCGCCGCGGTGCTCGGCTCGTGCACCGCCGGTGGCGCCTACGTACCCGCGATGAGCGACGAGGCCGTGATCGTGCGCAATCAGGGCACCATCTTCCTCGGCGGCCCGCCGCTGGTGAAGGCGGCGACCGGCGAGGTGGTCACCGCCGAGGAGCTGGGCGGCGGCGAATTGCACTCGCGCACATCGGGTGTCACCGACCATCTGGCCGAGAACGATCAGGATGCGCTGCGCATCGTGCGCCGTATCGTGGCCACGCTCGGGCCGCGACCGCCGAGTCCGTGGGAGGTGCTGCCCACCGCAGCGGCCGCCGCGCCGGAATCCGAGCTGTACGACGTGGTTCCGGTCGACCTTCGCACGCCCTATGACGTGCGCGAGGTCATCCTCCGCTTGGTCGACGGAAGTGGCCACGACGAGAGCGGTTTCCACGAGTTCAAGGCCGAATACGGCAAGACCCTGGTCACCGGCTTCGCGCGCATCCACGGCCATCCAGTGGGCATCGTCGCCAACAACGGCGTGCTGTTCAGCGAATCCGCTATGAAAGGCGCGCATTTCATCGAGCTGTGCGACAAGCGAAAGATCCCGCTGCTGTTCCTACAGAACATCACCGGGTTCATGGTCGGCCGCGACTACGAAGCGGGCGGCATCGCGAAGCACGGCGCCAAGATGGTCACCGCCGTGGCCTGCGCGCGGGTACCGAAGCTGACCGTGGTGATCGGCGGTTCCTACGGCGCGGGCAATTACTCGATGTGCGGGCGCGCGTATTCGCCACGTTTCCTGTGGATGTGGCCCAACGCCAGGATCTCGGTGATGGGCGGCGAGCAGGCCGCCTCTGTCCTGTCGACAGTGCGCGGTGATCAGCTCGACAGCAGCGGACAGCCCTGGTCCCGCCCGGGTGGAAGTAGGGAGGGATCAGGCGCAGCCGAGGAAGCGTTCAAGGCCCCGATCCGGGAGCAGTACGAGAATCAGGGCAACCCCTACTACTCGACCGCCCGCCTCTGGGACGACGGTGTGATCGACCCCGCCGACACCAGAACCGTGCTCGGACTTGCCCTTTCGGTGTGTGCGCAGGCACCGCTCGAACCCGTTTCCTACGGCGTCTTCCGGATGTGATCGCGATGCTGAACAAATCCGTTCCGGTCGAATTCGACACCGTGCTCGTCGCCAACCGCGGCGAGATCGCGGTGCGCGTGATCCGCACGCTGCGTGCCATGGGTATCCGGTCGGTAGCCGTCTACAGCGACGCCGACGCCGACGCCAGGCACGTCCACGAGGCCGACACCGCGGTGCGCTTGGGCCCTGCGCCGGCGAGGGCGAGCTACCTCGCCATCGACAAGGTGGTTGCGGCCGCCGTGCGGACCGGTGCGCAGGCGGTACATCCCGGCTACGGATTCCTTTCCGAGAACGCCGCTTTCGCCGCCGCGCTGGCCGAGGCGGGCATCGTCTTCCTCGGCCCGCCCACGCGGGCGATCGAGGTGATGGGCGACAAGATCGCCGCGAAGAACACTGTCGCCTCGTTCGGCGTCCCCGTGGTGCCCGGCATCGCGAAGCCAGGGCTGACCGACGACGAGCTGATCGCCGCGGCCGCCGAGGTCGGGTATCCGGTGCTGGTCAAGCCCTCCGCCGGCGGCGGCGGCAAAGGAATGCGCCGGGTGGACGACCCGGACCGGCTGCCGGACGCGCTGGTCAGCGCACGGCGCGAGGCCGCGGCAGCGTTCGGTGACGACACGCTGTTTCTGGAGCGCTTCGTCAGTCGGCCCCGGCATATCGAGGTGCAGATCCTCGCCGACCAGTTCGGCAACGTAGTGCACCTGGGCGAGCGCGAATGCAGCCTGCAGCGCCGCCACCAGAAGGTGATCGAGGAGGCCCCCTCGACACTGCTCGACGCGGACACCAGAGCCAGGATCGGCGCCGCCGCCTGCAACACCGCGCGCAGCGTGGACTACGTCGGCGCGGGCACCGTGGAGTTCATCGTCTCCGCCGAACGGCCCGACGAGTTCTTCTTCATGGAGATGAACACCCGCCTGCAGGTCGAGCACCCGGTGACCGAGCTGGTCACCGGCGTCGATCTGGTGGAATGCCAGGTCCGCGTCGCGTCAGGGCAGAAGCTCGCGGTGGCGCAGGACGACATTCGCATGGTCGGCCACGCGATCGAGGCCAGGGTCTACGCCGAGGATCCAGGACGCGGATTCCTGCCCACCGGCGGCACGGTGCTCGACCTGGCCGAGCCGGAAGGCCGAGGGGTGCGGGTCGATTCGGGCTTGCGGGTCGGCACACTGGTCGGCAGCGACTACGACCCGATGCTGTCCAAGGTGATCGCGCACGCCGAAGACCGGACCGCCGCGCTCGCGACACTCGATCGGGCGCTGGCCGACACAGTGTTGCTCGGCGTGACCAGCAACATCGAGTTCCTGCGCTTCCTGCTGGCCGACCCCGACGTCGCCGAAGGACGGCTGGACACCGGCCTGCTGGACCGGCGGGTTGCCGACTTCCATCCCGCCACCGTCGGCGACGACGAGTTCGTCGCCGCCGCCAGCTGCCACTGGCTGCGGCGCTGGCCCAAGACGCAGGGCAGCCCATGGGACGTCCCCTCCGGGTGGCGGATCGGGGCCGCCGCGCCAACGCCGATCCGGCTCGCGGGTGGCGATCGGGTCGAGCACGTCTACCTGTCCGGCACACCCGACGACGGAACGGTGCGCATCGGTGACGGCGAAATATCCTCGCTCACAGCGACATTCACCGGCCGCGCCGAGTCGTACACCGGTGTGCTCACGCTCACCAGGCATGGCCTCCGGCGCGAATACCGCGTCGCTGAGCAGGACGGCCACCTGTGGGTGGCCGGACCGTCCGGCGTCGCCGTGCTGCGCGAGGTCGCCGAGGTCGACGTGCGCGGCGGCGACGAACACGTCGGCGACGCCGAGATCCGCAGCCCGATGCCCGGTTCGGTGATCGCGGTACCGGTCGCCGCGGGCGCCACGGTGGCCGCAGGCGCGCCTGTGGTCATCGTGGAGGCGATGAAGATGGAGCACTCGCTCACCGCGCCGGTCGCCGGAACCGTCGAACTGCTGGTCGAGCCCGGCGCTCAGGTGCGCCTCGACCAAGTGCTGGCGCGGGTCGTCGGCGCGTACCCCGAACCGCAATCCGCCGAGCACGAAGGAATCCCCCGATGACCGACTTCCTGTCCACCGGCACGCTGCCGGAGGAGTACCGCGATCTCGCACTGACAGTGCGCGACTTCGCACGGTCAGTGGTCGCTCCCGTGGCCGCCGAGCACGACGCGAACCACACCTTTCCCTACGAGGTGGTCGCCAAGATGGCCGAGATGGGGCTGTTCGGCCTGCCGTTCCCCGAGGAGTACGGCGGCATGGGCGGCGACTACTTCGCGCTGTGCCTCGCACTCGAGGAACTCGGCAAGATCGACCAGAGCGTTGCCATCACCCTGGAGGCGGGCGTCTCCCTCGGCGCCATGCCGATCTACCGGTTCGGCAATGACAAGCAGAAGCAGGAATGGCTGCCGCGGCTGACCAGCGGCCGCACCCTTGCCGCGTTCGGGCTCACCGAGCCGGGCGCGGGCAGCGACGCGGGCGGCACCAGGACCACGGCGGTCGCCGACAGCGGCGAGTGGATCATCAACGGCAGCAAGCAGTTCATCACCAATTCCGGCACCGACATCACCGAGCTCGTCACGGTGACCGCGGTGACCGGGCAGTCCGGCGGCAAGAAGGAGATCTCCACCATCCTGGTGCCCACCGACACGCCCGGTTTCGTCGCCGAGCCCGCGTACAACAAGGTCGGATGGAACGCATCGGACACCCATCCGCTCAGCTTCACCGACGTGCGCGTGCCCGAGGAGAATCTGCTCGGCGAGCGCGGCCGCGGCTACGCCAACTTCCTGCGCATCCTGGACGAGGGCCGCATCGCCATCGCCGCGCTCGCGGTAGGCGCCGCACAGGGCTGCGTGGACGAGAGCGTGCGCTATGCCAAGGAGCGCGAGGCGTTCGGCCAGGTGATCGGCCGCAATCAGGCTATTGCCTTCACGATCGCCAGGATGGAGGCGCGGGCCCACGCCGCCCGCACTGCCTACTATGACGCGTCGGCGCTGATGCTGGCAGGCAAGCCGTTCAAGAAGCAGGCGTCCATCGCCAAACTGGTGGCCAGCGAGGCCGCGATGGACAACTCCCGCGACGCGACGCAGATCTTCGGCGGGTACGGCTTCATGAATGAATACGCGGTCGCAAGGCACTATCGGGACAGCAAGATCCTGGAAATCGGCGAGGGCACAACGGAGGTGCAGTTGATGCTGATCGGGCGGGAGCTCGGCCTGAGCGGCCAGCGCCCGGAGGAGGTAGCGGAGCGTAACCACGCAGGGCGCCCGCCCAGGCCGAAAGGATGCAGCCTGTGACGCAGCGGCGCGCGGTGGTGCAGCGTGGGCTGTGGTTCGAGGAGTTCGACACGGAGGTCGTCTACGAGCACCGGCCCGGCCGTACCATCACCGAGGCGGACAACGTCCTGTTCACCACGCTGACCATGAACACGCAGGCGCTGCACCTGGACGCGGCGTTCAGTGAGCAGCTACCCCCGTTCAACCAGCGGCTGGTGAACTCGATGTTCACGCTGTCCACCCTGATCGGGCTGTCGGTCGCGCAGCTCACCCAGGGCACCATCGTCGCCAACCTCGGCTTCTCCGAGATCGCGTTCCCCAAGCCGCTGTTCCACGGCGACACCATGTACGCCGAAACCGTGGTCACCGACAAACGCGAATCGAAGAGCCGCCCCGGCGAAGGCATCGTCACGTTCGCGCACACGGCACGCAACCAGCACGGCGACATCGTGGCCACCGCGGTCCGCAAAACGCTGGTCCGCAAGGCCCCCGAGCCCGGCAGGAGCGTCGGGCCCGGAGGCGGCAGCCCGCGCAACCACGCAGGGCCCGCGCATTCCGAAGAAGATTCAGCATGAGCTGGCAGATGGCCGGTCCGGCCTGGTTGTTTTGCCCGGCCGATCGCCCGGAGCGGTATGCGAAGGCCGCCGCGGCGGCCGACATGGTGATCCTCGACCTGGAAGACGGCGTCGCCGCCGGTGACAAGGTCGCGGCGCGCAAGGCACTGATCGGTACGCCGCTGGACCCCGAGACCACGGTGGTGCGCGTCAACGCCGCGGCCACCGCGGAGCACGCGCTCGATCTCGCGGCACTGGCCGAGACCGGCTACCGCCGGATCATGCTGCCGAAATCTGAATCCGCCGAACAGATTACGGCGCTGCCCGGCCACGAGGTGATCGCGCTGATCGAGTCGCCGCTCGGCGCGCTCTCGGTCGGACAGGCCGTGACGGCCCGCAACGCGATCGGCGTGATGTGGGGCGCCGAGGATCTGATCGCCGGACTCGGCGGCAACACCAGCAGGCACGCGGATGGCAGCTACCGGGACGTGGCCCGCCACGTCCGGTCCGCGACGTTGCTCGCCGCCAAGGCGTACGGAAAGTTCGCGCTGGACTCGGTATATCTGGATATCGGCGATCTGGACGGCCTGCGGTCCGAGGCGCTGGACGCGGTCGCGATCGGCTTCGACGGCAAGGTCGCGATCCATCCGAGCCAGGTTCCGGTGCTGCGAGCGGCATACGCGCCGTCCGAGGACGAGATCGCCTGGGCTCGGCGGGTACTCGACGAGGTGCCGAAGCATCGCGGGGTCTTCGCCTTCGAGGGCAGGATGGTCGATGCCCCCGTACTGCGGCATGCCGAGCAGATCGCGCGGCGCGCCGACCGCACCTGATCACCGAATTCGCACAGCCAGGAGGACTGCGATGCAACCACAATGGGTGCCGAGCGAAGCAGATATCGCGCAGGCGCGTATCACCGACTTCGCGGCGTTCGTCGCGAAGCGCACCGGGGTGCGGGTGCCGGACTACCACGCGCTGTGGCAGTGGTCGGTCGAAGACCTCGCCGGGTTCTGGCGTGCACTGTGGGACTATTTCGAGCTCGGCGACGTTGCGGGCGAGGTGCTGGCGAACGCCGAAATGCCCGGCGCGCGATGGTTCCCCTACACCCGGCTGAACTACGTGGACCAGGTGATCCGTCAGGCGCACAGCGACCGACCCGCGATCAAGGCGGTCAGCGAGGGCGGTCCGATTCGCGAAGTGTCCTGGGCCGAATTGATCGACAGCACCGCCACCTTCGCCCGCACCCTGCGCTCCCTCGGCGTGCGACCCGGCGACCGGGTGGCCGGATATCTGCCGAATATCCCCGAGGCGGTCATCGCGTTTCTGGCCACCGCGAGCATCGGCGCCGTCTGGAGCGCCTGTGGGCAGGACTATTCGCCGAAGGCGGCGCTGGACCGGCTCGGTCAGCTCGAACCGACCGTCCTAATCACCGCCGACGGCTATCGCTTCGGCGGGAAGGCGCACGACAAGCGTGCCGACATCGCCGCGCTACAGGCCGGGCTCGGCACGCTACAGGCCACTGTCGCGGTCACCCAGCTGGGGCTGGACGTGCCGGAGGCGATGCCGTGGCACGAGGCGGTCGACAACGCCGAGGCGATACCCGCGGTGATCACGACGGAGTCGGTCGATTTCGACCACCCGCTGTGGATCGTGTTCTCCTCCGGCACCACCGGACTGCCCAAGGGAATCGTGCACGGGCACGGCGGCGTGGTACTCGAACACCTCAAAGCCGTTGCCCTGCAATCGGATATCGGCCAGGACGACACGTTCTTCTGGTACACCAGCCCGAGCTGGATGATGTGGAACTTCCAGATCGCGGGCCTGCTGGTCGGCGCGACCATCGTCTGCTACGACGGCAGCCCCACCTATCCGACGCCGGACGCGTTGTGGCGCATCGCCTCCGAGGTCGGCGCCACTGTGCTCGGCACCAGCCCCGGCTACGTGCTCGCCTGCATCAAGGCGGGCTCCGTACCGCGCGCCGACCACGACCTGTCCACACTGCGCACGGTCGGCATCACCGGTGCGTCACTGCCTACCTCCTCGGCGCTGTGGCTCGGCACCAACGTCGGCGACCACGTCCAGGTGTCCTCGATCAGCGGCGGCACCGACGTGGTGTCCGCCTTCATCGGTGGCGTGCGCACCGTGCCGGTATGGCCCGGTGAACTGTCGGCACCATACCTCGGCGTCGCACTGGACGCCTTCGACGACGCAGGGCAGCCGGTCCGCGGCGAGGTCGGCGAACTCGTCGTCACCGCACCGATGCCATCCATGCCGGTGCACTTCTGGCGCGACGACGACGGAAAGCGCTATCACGACGCATATTTCGACACCTACCCCGGCATATGGCGGCACGGCGACTGGATCACCATCACCGACCGGCACAGCGTGATCGTGCACGGCCGCTCCGACTCCACACTCAACCGGCACGGCATCCGGATGGGCAGCGCCGACATCTACCAGTCCGTCGAACGCCTACCCGAAATCGCCGAAGCCCTGGTGATCGGCGCCGAACAACCCGACGGCGGATACTGGATGCCACTGTTCGTAGTCCTCGCACCCGGCACCGAACTCACCGACGAACTGAAATCACGGATCAACACCACCATCCGAACCGAAGTGTCCCCACGCCACGTCCCGGACGAGATCATCCTCGCCCCCGGCATCCCACACACCCGCACCGGCAAGAAACTGGAAGTGCCCATCAAGAAACTATTCCAGGGCGCCGATCCGGCCCGCGTCGTCGAACGCAGCGCAGTCGACAACCCAGACCTGCTCGACTGGTACAGCGCGATTCGTCCGGGCGGAACCAACTGACAGCCCGACCAATCCTTCATGGGTTTCACTGCAGCACAAAGGGTTTCAAGTATGCGAACTTCCGGCAGTGAGCCTGCCCTCGATCGAGGTGCCGGGTGCGCTGATCCAAGCGACCCAAACCACCGATCAAGTTGGATTCAGTTCGTTGTTCGAGCACGTCGTGCGCGCCTATGTCGTAGCGGAGCGAGCGCTCTTGGGACCGAAATCTATGAGATTGCGTGCCAGATGGTTGCGGTATTACCCGTCTTCAGCGAATGGAAGCGACGGTGGAGCTCGACCGCCGCGGCGGGCTTGCTCGGCGCGAGCCGGATATAGGAAGCCATGGAGTGGAGTTCAGTGATGTCGCGTAGCAATGTCCAGCCGGACCAGCCGAGTAGGTCGTAACCATAGGCGGCTGCGAACAGCTCACGATCACCCGCAGGTTGGTGGAAGTGGTCAGGTAGGCCGTTGACCAGGTCGAGCTCACGGGGACCAATGCAGCATTGGTCCCAGTCAATCAGTACCCACTGTCCGCGGTCCTGGACTGCGTTCTCACTGTGGACGTCGACGTGAATCAGACCTTCTCCCAAAGGGAATCGGGTACGGCAAAACTCGGAAACCACTGTGTCGGCACGTTCCCGCAGCCAGGCCCGATCTGGACCCGCAAGTGCTGGCGCCGCTCGTTCGTCGTCAAGCGCTAAAGCCTCGAAGAGTCGCCGGAGCGGCTGATAATGCGGAACCGAAAACGCTGGCGCGGTGACGGCGTGTAGCCGCTGTACCAGCGCGCCGAGGTCTGCTGGACTGGGTTGGTCGTTCGAAGGACGATATGGCCAGAACGTCGCGATCGCGTCGCTGGTTACCACGGGTTGCTGCCCGGTGAGCGGAGTCAGGGCAATCGGCTTCTCGGCATCCCCGAGCCAGCGCGTGACGGCGATCGCTGTGTCGGCACGTTCCCGCCGATAGGCGGTGTCGGGTGCCAAACGCGCGACCAGGTTTTGCTCAGGGAGTAGCCACACCGCGTTCGATCGGTGGTGCAGCAGCCGCGCGCCTTCGTCGTTGACACCGAACTTCTTGCACGCTGCCCGCAGCGCCTCGCGCCCCGGCAGCTCGCTGTCCGGTGTCACGAGGTGGCCGCGAGGGCCGCCCGAATTCCGTCACGCAGCTCGGCGACATACGCGTCGCTGTCGTGGTGTGCCGCGATGGCGTCCAGGTCGCGCAGCCGTACATAGCAACGCTGAGACGACAGTTCGGTGATCGCCGTGATCGCGTCACGGCCATAGCTGGCCGCTGATTTGAAATCACCAGCCTGTAGACACGCACCGGCAAGGGTGGGCAGGACGACAGCACGGCTGCGCGCATGTTCTATCGCATGGCCGTTAACCGCGATCGACAGCCGTTCGATCGCCGTCGGTGCGAAATCTGGTTCCGAGAGCGATAGCAGATACATCGAATGCCCTTGTTGTGCAGCGATTTCGGCGGATGTCACGAACCATGCCCATGGCGGCAGCGTGTCAGGGTCTGCGGACGTGTAGTGATCTTCCGACTGTCCGATCGCCCGCTCGGTCGCTGCGATCTCGCTCAGCGACGCCCAGCACCAGCCCATCACGGCCGCAATATATCCGGCGGTGATCGTACTGACCGAATGCTTTCGGTTGACCGCCGTCGACGAGGCCAGCTGTGCGAACTTCAGTGCTTCCCGCGGCCGCCGCAAGTGCAGTGACTGGTGCGCGATGTCCAGCAGAATGCTGACCGTCAGATCTGTGCTACGCGGGTGGTCTTCACCGCAGTACGCCGTCTGCAGAGCGTAAGTCCACAGCTTGCGGGCCGAGTCGTGTTCTTCGATGTCGTAGGCGAGCCATCCAGCCATACTCGCCAGCTCGGCGGTGGCGATCCACAGTCGCGTGCGGACGTCGAAGGCGCATACCGCGCCCTCGAGCGCGCGGACCTGGTGCAACTGGGTGAGTGCCGCTGTGCGGCACAGCCCCCCACCGTGCGCCAGATCCCATCGCCGGAAGCCATCGGTGATGGCCTCGATGGCATCGACGTCTCCGGACCCGATGTGCGGCCGGGTAACTGGCTCGAGCCGTCCGGGAAGCAGTCCGCCCAGCCGTTCGAGTTCCGGGTGAAGGTGGGAACCGAGCGCTGCTGCGGTTACCAAGGTGATGAAGTCCCTACGTTCCATCCACGTCACCTCCTCGCTGGCCAGGCTACTCGGAGACTCGGAGTAGAACCCGAGGAGCGAAGCCGGGATGCCGAGAGCATCGGAGATCCGGGCAACCAGCTTGGCGCTGATCAGACGACGTTCACCCCGCTCTACCGCAGAGACCCGGGACTGGGTGAGGTCGAGCAACGCACCCAACTGCAGTTGTGAGAGGCCGGTCTGCTCGCGGACGGCAGCGAACACAACGCCGAAGTCATGGTCGGCCAATGCTTTGCGGATCGCGGGTACGTCGAAGAAGTCGGCGGGCAGTAACTTCTTGAATCCAGCGGCGCGAGCACAGGACGCACAGATGCTGCCGGTGTCTACTACCGGCAATGCCGCGCTGCATGCGCGGCAAATGCGTCCCCCAACACCCATGTGTCCCCTTCAGCCGGATCAACCGCTGTTGTCATCAGCCTATGCGCCGAAACCTTCCCACGTGCTGAAACTCTCGATCCTTGGCCCAGAAGCGTTTGTTCTTGCCGGACCACAAGCTCCACTGGGGCTAGCCCTATTGGGCGTTGGGATCGCGAGTCGCAGAACGGAATCTGGAGCCAGCACACCCAGCGCCAAGGCTCCGATCCTCCTTCTCGGATCCGCGGAAGCCTGCTGAACGAGGCCATCCTTGGTCCGAACTCGTTTGGCCCCAGCCCGGTGTGCTCCCGAACCCAACCCTTGGGAGACATGACATGCCGACGTTGATGAGCGCCTATGACCGGTGGGAGATAGAGCACCGCGACTGCGGCGTACAGCCCGTCCTGACGGACCCCGTGCGAGCGCGGTTCGTGCTCTCAAAACATGCAGGACACGGGCCGACATGCAAGCAGTACGTCGCCGCGCTCGGCCTTGTGTCCTCGATCCTCGATTGATCCACGATGACGGCCGCGCAAGCTGGGTACCTGGTGTTTCCGACATCGAGGCGATGACCATGGGTGCGGAAATATTCGGCGCCCTGTTCGCAATGCTGCTGTGCGCCGCCGGGATCACCGCCGCGGCCTACCTCCTCCCACTCGGGGATGACGACCTGGACTCGGCGCAGACCGACGACGACAAGCCACCGGTCCAGCCGTTCGCGGTGCTCCAAGCACGCCTGGATCGAGAACTCAGCGGCGACCACCACCCGGCGGCGCGCACCCGCCGCCGCCCGAAACCCTCCGATGAAAGGAAAACCCTTGCAGCCAAAGGCAATCGGACTGCTGCGCCTGGACGTCACCGACGACAGAAGGCGCGATGAGCAAGTGATCGGCGACCTTGTCCGTCGGGGCGGCTACGCCTTCGCGGGGTTGCTCACCATCCAGCCGGACACCTACATGCCGACAACGCTGGTGGTTCACACGGTGCACAGGGTCGAGGCGGCTGCGATCGTCACACCGGATCTTGCGCATTTCGGTGGGGCCGCACGGGCAGTCAGTCTGGCGTGCGAACTGGTGACTCCAGGCGGGACCGTGCCGCGCTCCAGCCGGTAGCCAGCGTGGGCGGGCGTCTACGTCGCGGCAGACAGCCAGCTAGCCGAGCGCTGGTGCTAGGCGCACGTCATGGGCTTGACCATCGAGCGCGCCGCCCAGCTACGCGCAACATCCATCGAAACCACGCACCCGACGACTGCCTGGTGCGCCTGGCAGCGGCGCTGCTGCTGGCGGAGACCGACCCCAGGTAGTCGGAATTATCCACGCAAACAAGGGAATAACGATGTATCCATACAATGCGAGCCGATCGGCCGAGGGAAGCGATTCACCTATCGAGCCGACCGGGCGGCTACTGCGCCTAGTCATCGATGCTGTCAACGAATGCAACTTGCGGTGCAAGTACTGCCACCCCGGTGAGGTGTGGTTGCAGCAGCAGTTGCCGGTGGCCGAAGTTCGGCAGGCACTTGACGCCGCCGAGCAGTCCGGAATCCTGGAAGTCGTTCTGACCGGCGGCGAAATCACCATGCACAACGACTTGCAAGGGATTCTGGAAGCCACCCACGGACTCGAACGCTGCGCATCGACGCTGATCACAAACGCAACAACGATCACCCCCACGACACAGGCACGCCTTGAAGCTTCTAACCTCGCGCGCATCTGTACCAGCGTCGACGGAGTGACGAACGAGTTGCACGGCTCAGCCCGCGGCAAGAATCTGCCGAAGGTACTCGAAGGGCTGCGGCGGCTGCATGACACCGGAAAACCGATCACGGTCGTCACCGTTGTGCACCAGGGTAATTGGGAACGCGTGATCGAGCTGACCGCGTATTTGGCCGCTCATCAGCTGGCCGGACAGCATCACCTGTGCGCACCGAGCTTTTCGGGTCAAGCGCGCGAACACTACCCAGGACTTGCGTTGCGTGAAAGAGACTTTTATCGCGTGCAGTCTCTGGTCGATCAGCACCATCGGCAGATGCTCAACCGGGGCGTGTATCTGACGTTCAATTCGTTCTGGCCCGCTACCGGTCTGTCCAGCGACATCACGAATCCGGGGCGATCCATCACCCTGCAGCAACTGTCCGAGCAGGTCAAGGACACGTTGTGCAATATTCGACCCAACGGCGAGTTCCGGCTTCAGGCAAGCACGTGGGGCCGCGAAATGGTCGGAAACGCTGTCGTCGGATCTGTTCACACGCAGAATGTTTCGGATCTGTTGATGTCGGCCGAGTCGCTCCTGGCGACGGGTTCGGCGCTGCAGCTGCCGCGCGAGACCGAAGCGCGCCATAAGTTCCAAGTCGGCGACGATGCGGACCGGGAGGCCACGCAACATCTGATCGGCCGTGTCGACGGACCGCCGCCTGCGGTGGACATGATCCCGATCACCAGCGTTGACGGACATTGGCTGATGAGCAACAGCCTCGATCCGGCTGCCGTCGCGGCCCGGCTGCGGGCTGCACCGACCGACCATCGGATCACACGGCATCCGACCGGGCAGGTTCTGGTGTTCGACCGGCCGCGATCGTTGGTCACGCTGCTCCGTACGGAGGAATGGCCGATAGTTCTCGATGAGCTGGCGGGCGCGGCAACCGAATCTGTGCTGTCATGACCGCCGCAGTAGTCCAAACGGCGTATCGGATAATGCACGCAGATGAGACACTGGCGCACATCTATGCCGAGGCTGTGCGCGGTGCACCTGCCGATGAGCTGGTCCGGGCCGTGCTGCTGTGTCACCTGGCCGAGCCGTCCACCCCGGCGACGCGGCTGGCCGAAGACCTTGGTGTCAGCCTCGACACGGTGCGCGCCGGGTACCGCGCATGTCAGGGCAGCGCGGCTGTGGCTCGGCTAGTGAATTCGCTGTACTACCCCCACCGCATGCGGTGGTCGTTCGCGACTGCGACGGTGCAGGAATGGCAGCGAGTTCCAGAACGCCCCGAGCGGATTCGGGCGCACGAACCGGTGCTATCGGAGACGGTGGAAATCCACCCGACTCGCGGCACCTGCAACTATCGCTGCGCGATGTGTCTTTGGTCGGATCAGGACCAACTCACCTACGCCACCAAGCAGCTCGACACCAGCGGCCTGATGACCGGCGACGAGTGGGTTCGCGTGCTGAGCGAGCTTCGCGCGAACGGTGTTTGCCGCCTTGCCGTCTCCGGGGGCGGTGAAGCACTGATCAACCCGGATCTGCCTGCCATCCTGACCAGCGCGGCCGACCTGGGATTCGAGATCCATGTGTATACAACGGGATTCAGCATCCGCCCAGGCGGCCCGTTGTTCGATGCGCTGCTGCGTTGCCACCGCATTCGGTTCAGCATCCACTCACCTGAGCCCGCCAACTATGACCGCATCGCCGGCACCCAGCCACGCCAACACGCACTCGACAGGGTGGTGCGCAACCTCGGCGCGCTACTGGCGGACCGCAATGTATTTCCCAATGTTGGAATCGGTTTCGTGATCCAACCGTTCAATCACAGCCAGATCGAAGCCATGGTCGATTTCGCGGCAGACACCGGCGCCGACTGGCTCGACCTGCGGAAAGATGAGGTCGACGTAACCGCCGGTCTGACGGCCGATCAGCTCGAGCTCGTACGCAGCCAGCTGCGCGCCGTCCGGCGTCGCCCCAGAGGTATCCGGATCGACCTCGGGGACGAACTGGTCGCGATCGCCAACGGCCAGATCCCGGATCGTTCGCGCACCTCTGAATGTCTCGGCCGCTACTTCCGGCCGACCATCGGCGCGTACGGGCACCTCACACCCTGCGACCTCAAGGCCGAACCGCGATTCGCGCGCACCGGCCATGACCTCGGCTCAGTGAAACACTCGCGCATCCTCGATGTGGTTGCGGTGTCGTCCGTCCGCCGAATCCCGGACGACTGCGCCCAGTGCATGCCGAGTTCGCGGACCGGCAACTTGATAGTGCACAAGCTGCTCGATGATCTCGCGGCCGGGATCGGCCTGGACGACCAGCCGTTCCTAGCGTCGCAGGCGTTGTGTGATCGCGGTTCGCAGGACTGACGCTGCGCCCCGCACCACCAGGCCCGCCGCGACTAGCGGCGCGAACAGCAGCCACGGCGAGCCTTGGTGGTAGTCGCAGTAGAACCGCAGTGCGCTGCGGTGGTGGCTGCGGATCTTGCGAAACGGGGCCGAGCGCATGCTGCCGCCTTCGCGGTGACGGATCTCGACGCCGGGGTCCAGCACAACCTTCCAGCCGCCGCGGTGCATATCGAGTGCCATCTTGGTTTCTTCGAAGTAGAGGAAATATCGGGTGTCGAACCCGCCTACTGCGTCGAACGCACTGCGCCGAAACAGCATGCAGCAGCCGGAGATCCAGTCGACGTCGCTGACCGTGGTGACGGGATCGCCGAAATACGCGCGCGTCGCGGGATTGCTGGGCCACACACCGCCGAGCAACGCGTGCGCTATACCCACTGCGAGCGACGGGAACCGACGCCCGGTCGGGTAGGGCGATCCATCCAACCGGGCCACTCGCGGACCGATCATCCCGATTGCCTCGTCGGTTAGGGCGGTCTCCACAAGCGCGGCTATCGAATCCGGGGCGAGGTGCGTATCAGGGTTGGCGACCAGAATCCATTCGGCATTCGTTGCCGCTGCGCCTTGGTTGATTGCAGCGGCCAATCCGACGTTCTTGCTGTTACGGATGACCTTCCCGCCGAACTCGTCGACGATATCGGCGCTGCGATCGGTCGAGGTGTTATCGACACCGATCACCTCGAGTGCCAACGGCTCGACCGCCGCCGGTAGCGATTCCAAGAACGGCGGCAGGTCCTCGGCACTTTGATAGGTCACCAGGACAAGACCGACAGTCTTCTCATCACGAGCGGGCATGCCCGCGAACCTAGCAGGTACGAAACCGTGGCGCTGCCCCGATGCTGGACACAGCTTCTCCGACATCTCGACCGCCCCGACCAGCAACTACAGACTTGTTCGGCGACCACGTCCAGATGTCCTCGATCAGGCGTGGCACCGACGTAGTGAACGGAAAGCGCTATCACGACGCATATTTCGACACCTACCCCGGCATATGGCGGCACGGCGACTGGATCACCATCACCGACCGGCACAGCGTGATCGTGCACGGCCGCTCCGACTCCACACTCAACCGGCACGGCATCCGGATGGGCAGCGCCGACATCTACCAGTCCGTCGAACGCCTACCCGAAATCGCCGAAGCCCTGGTGATCGGCGCCGAACAACCCGACGGCGGATACTGGATGCCACTGTTCGTAGTCCTCACACCCGGCACCGAACTCACCGACGAACTGAAATCACGGATCAACACCACCATCCGAACCGAAGTGTCCCCACGCCACGTCCCGGACGAGATCATCCTCGCCCCCGGCATCCCACACACCCGCACCGGCAAGAAACTGGAAGTGCCCATCAAGAAACTATTCCAGGGCGCCGATCCGGCCCGCGTCGTCGAACGCAGCGCAGTCGACAACCCCGACCTGCTCGACTGGTACGCGACCCAGCAGCCACGCCCTGCGGGGTGAAAATTGTGGCTATAATTTCATACAAATATATGGCCACAAGAGGAGGCTGTTGCCATGGACGTCGGAATTCGAGAACTGCGAGATAGCCTCAGTCGACACCTGGCAGAGGTTCGATCAGGACACACGGTGACGGTTACCGATCACGGGCAGCCGATCGCCCGCATCGTTCCGGTCGGCCGCCTGACACGGCTGGAACAGCTCCGTAGCGAAGGACGCATTCAACCTGCGCGCGAGAATAAGCAGCCAGCGCCTGAACCGATCCACGGGAACGGCGTCGTCAGTGAGCTCATCGAGGAACAGCGCCGGTGATCGGGTATCTCGATACCTCTGCTTTTGTTCCGCTACTGGTCGACGAGCCGACCAGCCGGGCCTGCCGCCGCTTCTGGGATGATGCCGACGCGGTGGTGTCGAACAGGCTCCTCTACGTGGAGACCACAGCAGCGCTCGCGCAGGCTCATCGGATGAGACGGCTCGATGACGGACCCTATTCAGGCTGCCGACGCCTATTGGACCGGCTCTGGCCGCAGGTCGAGGTAATCGAGATCGACGAGGCATTGATGCTGCGCGCGGCCGAGCTGGCCGATCGTTGTGCACTGCAGGGATATGACGCCATCCATTGCTCCTCCGCTGTACAACTCGACGACCCGGATCTCGTCGCAGCGTCGGGTGACAAGCGTCTACTGGATGCGTGGCGGACGCTAGGAGTGGCAACGTTCGACACGAACAATCCAGAGGATGCGGTCTGACCGCGCAGCGGCCCGTATGATCGCTGACGGAAGCACGCGCGGCTTCCAGAGCTCGCGCACAGGGTAGGAGTCGCATTGCCTGCCGCCCGCTGGTCGCGCGACCGTCGCCACCGGCACGCATCCCCGACCACGAATGAGCCAGTGCCGCTTCCTGCCTGGTAAAGGGTCGTTACCATGGCCGCATGAGTGTCGACAATCGCCGTACGGCGCGGAGAGCGAGCAGCGGCAACTCGGCACCTCGGGAGATCCGGCGCAGGCCGAAGAATCGTCGGGCCCAGATCGCGGCGGCGTCGGCCGCGGCGTTCGGCGCTCTCGGCTACCACGGTGTGAGCATGGAGGACATCGCGTCCGGGCTCGGCATCAGCTCGGCGGCGCTCTACCGCCACTATCCGAGCAAGTACGCGCTGTTCCGAGAGGAACTGCTGCGCGTTGGCCGGGCCATGACCGCATCGGTCCAGCTGCCGGAAGAGGCGGCCGCCTGGCCGACCGAGCAGCGGCTGCGACACGTACTCGACGCGCTCATCGCGATCACGATCGAGAATCGCCCCACGGTCACCCTGGTGCGCTGGGAAGGCCGATACCTCGAACCCGACGACCAGACCACGCTCAACGAGCAGCAGGCGACGGTACTCGGCGCGCTCGGCGCGCAGCTGGCCATGCTGCGCCCGGAGCTGACCGACGACGATCATCGAGTGCTGCGCACCGCACTGTTCAGCACGATCACCAGCATCGCCGACCACCACGCCAACCTGCCCGTGAAATCGCTTGCCCGTCTGTTGAGTTCGGCGTGCTGGTCGATCGTGCACGCCGACCTGCCGAAGGAGCGGGAAGTGGAGCCGGTCGCGGTGGTGGAGATCCCGGACTCGTTCAAACACGAACTCCTGCTGCGCAAAGCGGTGGAGCTGTTCCACGAGCGCGGATACCCGAACGTCAGTGTGGAGGACATCGCCACCGCAGCGGGTTTGTCGGCCGCGTCGGCGGTGTATCGGTTCTACCGCGGCAAGAGCGACCTGCTCGCCGCCGCGTTCCGCCGTGCCGCGGAACGGGTTTCCGGCGCCATCGGGCCCGCGGTCGCGGCAGCCGTCGACTCCGAGGACGCGCTCACCGCGCTGATCGCCAAGTATGTCGCGGGATCGTTCGCCGAACGCGCCCTGACCTTCGTGTATTACACGGAATTCCAACATGTTCCGGCCGAGGAACGTACTGTGCTGCGCAATATCCAGCGGCTCAGCGTCGAGGAGTGGGCCCGGCTGCTGCGCGAGGTGCGTCCCGAACTCACTCCCGCCGAGGCGCGGTTCCTCATCCACGCGGCCTTCACGGTGGTCGTCGATCTGGGCCGCACCTTCGGCAACGCACCGATGGCCGCGCAGGACCGGGTGCGCCTACTGATGCGGCTGGTTCTCTTCGGCAGCCCCGCGCGATCATAGGCACCGCCACGGCGGGCCGACTTGTGCACAGCCCGTTCATCCGTGTTCGCTGCCGATGAAGGTCTCCGCCCGCGCGGCGAACGCGTCCAGTACCTCGACCTCACGTCTCGACGGGTAGCCGGCCCACCCTCGCGCAGCATCTCGACCGCGATCTCTTCCATTTCCGGATGCGCAGAGTCGAAGCTGTCGAGCCGAAAGACCGACCCGGCCACCAGCCCCGCGAGCACCACCACCGGTACCGCGGCGACCTTCCAGGACCACCGGTGCTCCCTGCCGAGCAGATACAGCGACTTGATCGCCCACACAAGCAAGGAAGCGCCCAACAAAATCCCGCCGCTCACCAGGCCGATGAGCTGATCGGGACCGGTCAAGTCCCCGATGAACGGGGCCCAGTCGAAATGCACGCACAATAGAACGGCCACACCAAGGACTGCGGTCGTCAAGACCGCGAAACCTGGCGCAGTGGCGGCGTCTTGTCCGCGCTCGGCCTGCGCACCATGCACACGTGATGTCTCGATCGAAGACCTCCTCCGCATCTCGACGAATGTGGTCCAGCGCCTGATTCGCTCGGCGAGGGCCCGGTTCGGATCAGCTCCGATCATGCCCGGTCGCGCACGCCGCACCGACGTTGGTATCGATCTGGGCCGGCGCTTCGGCTCGGATGTCCCGGTGTGCTCGCGGCTGCGGGTCATCCACCTCATCCGAGCCATCCTGTTTTCGGCCGCGGGGCGGCGAATACACCGCGTCGAATCCGGCCTCGTCGGCCGAGACCACGCGGAAGTTCCCCTGACCATTCCGCCTACGGCGAACACGGACTACCCGATGGAATCGACGCAACGGTGATGACGTTTCCGCAAGAGAGCCGGCCGCCCGCGCCGCGACAATCTGTCCGCGTGGGCGCGACGCTCGCCAGCATTTTCGCGCAGCTCCATCACTTCGGAAGGAACCGAATCCCATGAGCACAGACCTCCACGCACGCCCGGCCGAAGCTTCCGGAACCTTCGCCCTCGGCGGCGACCTTCCGGTGCACCGGCTCGGCTACGGCGCGATGCAGCTGACCGGGCACGGCGTCTGGGGCGATCCGAAGGATCCCGACGAGGCGGTGCGTGTGCTGCGCCGCGCCGTCGAACTCGGCGTCGACTTCATCGACACCGCGGACTCCTACGGCCCGTTCGTCAGCGAGCAGCTGATCAGGAAGGCTCTGCACCCCTACGCCGACGAGCTGGTCATCGCCACCAAAGGCGGACTGACCCGGGGCGGACCCGACGATTGGCGTCCGGTCGGCAGGCCCGAGTATCTGCGCCAGCAGGCCGAACTCAGCCTGCGTCATCTCGGCGTCGACCGGATCGACCTCTACCAGCTGCACCGCATCGACCCCCAGGTGCCGCTGGCCGACCAGCTCGGTGAGCTCGTTCTGCTCCAACAGGAAGGCAAGATTCGCCATATCGGCGTCTCACAGGTGAGCGTCGAGCAGCTGCGCCAGGCACGCGAGATCGCCACCATCGTGTCGGTGCAGAACCTGTACAACCTGGCCAACCGCACCGACGAGGACGTGCTGGACTACGCCGAGCAGGAGAATATCGCCTTCATCCCGTGGTTCCCCATCGCCACCGGCGAACTCGCCAAGCCGGGCGGCCCGCTCGACGCGATCTCCGCCGACCACGGCGCTACGCCCGCGCAGCTGGCGCTGGCCTGGCTGCTGCGCCGCTCGCCGGTGGTGCTGCCGATCCCGGGCACATCCAGCGTCGCGCACGTCGAGGAGAACACCGCGGCGGCAGGGATCACCCTGACCGACAAGGAGTTCGACACGCTCGCCGCCGCCGCCTGATCAGCGGCAGTAGCCGTCGGCCCTGCTGTCGGGCACGACCCGCCCGGACGCGACCAGCGTCCGGAACGCCGCTTGCTTGCGCGGGCAGGCGACGGCGCGGCAGGGACGGTGCCGCTGCATCACCCGATGAGCTTGTTCGATCGTGAACGGCTCGTCGGGTGGGCGGTGCGTGTCCTCGGTGGCGCAGCTCGGCAACAAAGAGCCGACCGCGGCAATCGCGGCCACCAGCAGGACCGAAGCGCTGAGCACGGCCAGCAGCGGTTCCACAGCCGCTCACTCGTCGGTGGCCCGCCGGAAGTAGTACGCCGAAGCGGCCAGGTACTGGCGGCAGCTCGCGCCGTGCCCGGCGTGCACGGTGCGGATGAACCGGGCGCGGTCATAGTTCAGGCCGAGCGGTTCCTGAGTGCAGTCGCGGCTCTGCACCAGCCATAACTCCCGGACATCCGAATACAAAACGTCCACCTTCCACCTCCACTCGGCAGTGCACCCGGCACCGAGAAGACACCGCCGGGACCGCGCTCGACACGGATGGATCGGACCGTGCCGGGAACGTGCGTCAGGTACCGAGAACGGGCGCCCTCGACAGGGTTTGGGCAGAACCCCCGATGCCGGGTGCGAATTCAGCGTGCGCGTTGCGATTCGGTAGATAACAGCCCCAAATACAGTAATTGCGAGTACTTTTCGTTTGTATCGGTCCGGTGCGGGGAAGCGAGACCTATGGTTGAGGTCGACTGGACGGGCGAAGCCGTACAAGCGCTTCGCACGGCAATGAGGCGAAGCCGGTATGAATTCGCGCGCCTGGTCGGCGTCACCCCGCGCACCGTGATTCTGTGGGAGAACGGCCGGACAAACCGGATGCACGCTGCGAGCCAGCGTCTCCTCGACAGGGTTCTGTCGCAAGCCGATTCAGTTGTCGTCGCGCGATTCGAGCGGGCGGTCACAGCGGGCCGAGGGTCGGTCGTCGTCAGCGAGAGCGCCGACGCGGCGCCCGATACGCACACCCAGCTCGGTACGGAAATCGGGCTCGACAAGGAAGTCGAGGAAGACGACGTGAGAAGGCGAGAACTGCTGGCCTGCATCGGCGCGGGAATGGCGGGCCAGGCGGCGGACCTGGTGACGAGCGAACCCGAGAAGATGCTGGCGGCCCTGGACGCGGGGTCGATCAGCGAACGGCGACTCGGGTTCCTCGAGCAGTCGGTCGAGGTACTCGGCAAGCGGGTGGTCCAGGTGCCGCCGCATGAGCTGCTCCATGCCGGCCTCGAGCAATTCCGCATGGTCCGTGGCTGTCTCGGCGAACGGCAGGCCACCCACCAGCAGGTTCGACTGGTGCGCACCGCGGGCAGGCTGGCCAACGTCGTCGGCGAGATCCTGTTCAACGAGGGACATTTCGGCCAGGCGCAGATGTGGTACAACACCGCGATCCATGCCGCGCAGGACATCGGCGACCGCTTTTCAGAAGATATCGCCTTGGCCGGTCTCGCATATCTGCCGACATATAGCGACGAACCGAAGGAAGTTTTACAACTACTGGACGGGCGCCTCACAGAAAATCCATCTCACGGTCCGGCCGCAGCCTGGCTGTGGGGAATGGCGGCACGCGCGCACGCCAGCCTCGGACATGCCGACGAATTCGCACGCTGTATCGCACGATCCGCCGCGGCATTGGAAAATGTCGGGCCGGAGGACCTTGCTGTCGGAATCTTTTCCTTTCGCCCGGAGAAACTCGCTTTTTATCAGGCGATCGGTTATTCCCGGCTGGGACGTGCCGAGGAAACCGCCGAGGCGGCCAGCCGTGCGATCGCGTTGTACGACCCCTCGGAGACCATGGAGCCCGCCCTGGTCCGCTTCGAGCACGCCGCGGCGCTGCTCGCCTCCGGCGAGGTCGACGGGGCCTGTTCCATGGCAACGCAGGCCATCACGAACTCGCGCACCTACATCGGCCTCACGGTCACCAAGCGCGCCAAACAGTTCGACTCGACACTCGGGAACCTGCGCACCAGGGCCGTGGCCGAATGGCGGCAGCAGGCCCGGACGGTGATCGAATCCGCCCGCACCGAGGTGTGATCGCGAGCATTGGGCGGGGCGCGCCGGTCGTCAGCGGGATGACCAGCGCGCCCCGCGTATTCAGGTGGTCTCGGTCAGTTCGCCTCGTTGGACATGGCCTCGATAAGCGACTTGGGGCGCATGTCCACCCAGTGGGTTTCCACATACCGCAGACAGGACTTTCGGTCGGCGGCGCCATAGGCGATGGTCCAGCCGCCGGGAGCGGCCGCGACGACCGGCCACAGGGAGTGTTCGCCCTCCTCATTGATCAGGACGTAGAACTTGGCGGCATCGTCGTCGAACGGGTTGGTCATTCTTTCCTTCTTCCTGGTCGAGTCCGGGTTCAGGGTCCAAGCGCGGTGGGCCCGTCAGCTTCGAGCGCAGTCCGCGCACCCTCACCTGATGATCGGTCCGTCCGCTGAATCGTTTCGCGACGGATCGGGGCCACCACGCCAGATCTCCGGTCGGGTAGAGCCGTCCACCCGCGGGATCAAAGGGGTCGGCGACGAAGCGCTCGACCGGAGGTCCGGGCCGCGCACGGTAATCCGCGCGCCACGGTGGGGCCGCGCTGGCACGACTCGTCGGTGACCTCGCCGAGGAAGCGGCCTGCCATCGCGCGTAGTCGGCGCCGCGCGCCTCGTCGAAGAGATCCGTGGCGCGGGTGAATTCCCCCGGAGTCCCCGCCGATGCCGGACCTTCCCCGAGTCCGGCACCGGCAGAGTACTCGGTGACCGTGAGCTGGAGATCGAACTCGGTCACTCCGGTGTCCAGGGTACTGGGGGCCACCGACAGTTCGAGCAGTTCGACGGCGATTGCCTCGGCATCGCCGAAGGCGAGCAGCACCGCCATGCTGTGCCGCCGCACGGCATCGAGTGGAACCAGCGGCGGCCGTGGCCGCGCCCGCAGCAGCGCGACCAGGGACGCGCCGCCGGATCCACCCGCCTGCTCGATGAGTTCGGCGAGTTCGGTCACCGCGGTAGCGGTGCGCAGCTCGCGGACTCCGAGCAGGCAGTTCGGTTCGGCACCGAGCCGGGCGACGACCTCTGCCGCCACCCGCGTCGCCGCCGCGGGCAACTGCGCGAGTCGCCCGGTGCCTGGTTCGGATTCGACGCCGTCGGTGACCGGCCGCTCGCCGATTCCGGGTTGGTCACGCACCACGACCACTACGCGGACCACCGAATCGACCGCACCGAGCACGGACTCGATCTCGCCCAGCTCGATCCGCCACGCACGCGGCTTCACCTGGAAGCTGCTGCGCCCGAGGCATTCAAGCGCGCAGTGTGTGGTCCGGCGCACTGTGTTGCCTGCGAACGAGTCGGCCACGAAGCGTGCCGGAGTCGTTCCCGCGCGCCCGAGGTAGCGCCGGGCGAGCTGTACCCCCGACAGATACAGCTCACCCGCGATCGGTAACGACCGAAGCCACGAATCGAGCACGTAAAGCCTGGTGTTGAACACCGGCGTGCCGATCGGCACCGAGAGGGTATCGGTATCGGTCATTTCGTGAAAGGTGACGTCGACCGCCGCCTCCGTTGGACCATACAGATTGTGCGAACGGGCGTCGGTCAGCACCCGCGGCGTGGCGGTGGCACGCGCGGCCACCAGCAGGCTCGGTACCGCCTCGTCCCGGCCGGCCGGCCGATCCGCGTAGGCGCCGGTCGGCTCCGGCAGCGCACGGATGCCAGCCGAGTCCGTACCGTGCACCAGAGCCTCCTAGATGGCGAAACCACAGCCGGCCGAGCGCTTTGGGGCAGCAAGAACAAGGCCTGCGCCATGGCTGGTCAGCTTTGGCGCATGACGGCTGGCACCACGTGCGATTCGGCGAAGGGTGGTGCACACCGCACGCGCGCGGAATCCGAATATGCGTGAACGAGATCGATGACCCACGGTCACCGGCGTGGCGAGCGTCGCGCCCACCGACGGTCTTCCTAGCGTTTGATGGTTCCTCCAACGTCATTGCCTCGTGGAGCGCGCGCCGCGCCGCTGTCAGCTCCACGGCAGCGGGGTGCTCCGTGCATGGCGAATGCTAGGCGCTTCCTTAACAAAAAGGAACAAATTCCTCTAAAAACTTTTACACGAGCGCCCGCGGTCACTACCAGCGCCGGAAGGCGAGGACGGAACTGTGGGCGCGACCACATTCCCGGCCGCCCGGGGTCGAACTACCGCACCATCGATCGACAGACCGGGAGCCGAAACCTCTCTCACTTCACAAGGTGAGGTACGCAGCGGCCTTTTCCGCGATCATCATCGTCGTAGCCTGCGGTCCACGACTCAGCGGTACGGGCACGACGGAGAGATCCACAACGAACAATCCGGTCACCCCGTGCACTCGGCACGCCGCGTCCACCACCGCTGCTTCGTCGTTTTCACGTCCCATTCGACAGGTCCCGGACAAGTGTTGCGACGTTGCCAGATTTGCGCGTAGCCAGGCGGTGGCGAGATCAGCACGCGCCGGAATCGGCTCGACGAGCGGGTGCGCGTTCATCCACCGCAGCAGTTCGGCGGCGGTCGACACCGCGGCACCCAACCGGGCCCGATCGTGTTCCGCGGCGAGATACCGATGGTCGATCAGCGGAGCGACAGCGGGGTCGGCCGAGCGCAGCCGGAGCACGCCGGTCGAGCGAGGACGCATCAGCGCGACGCCGAGCCGGCGCACACCCGGCGTGAACGACACGGCGTAGGGCCGGATTTCGACGTCGTCGAGCTCGAGCACGAATTCCAACGGGATGGTGGCCTGTTCGTCCGACTCAAGCAGATAGTCGATCCCGATCTCCGGATGATCACTGAACCAGGCGCCGACCTGGCTGGGGTGCACCACCGGAATACCCAGTGCGCGAAGCAGGCCAGGGTCACCGATGCCGGAGCGCAGCAACAACGCGGCCGACTCGATCGCCCCGGCGCTGACCACAATGCGGTCCGCCCATTCGGTGTAGGTCCGGCCCGCACGCAGGCAGTCCACGCCGATCGCGCGCGTCCCGTCGAAACGGATGCGGGTGACATGCGTTCCCCCGCTGACCGTCAAGTTGGGGCAGGCCAACGCGGGAAGCAGATAGCCCGGTGCCGCGCCGATCCGCCTCCCCTGGGCGACACTGCACGGCACCGCGCCGACACCTTCGCCACCCTCCGGTGCGTTGAGATCAGGGACCCCCGCGAATCCGGCGGCCAGGCACGCCGTCACGAACGCTTCGCTGAGGGCGGCGGGATTCGCCGTGCGGCGCACCGGAATCGGACCGGAGCGGCCGTGCCACGGCTGATCGCCGAAGTCCAGATCGTGCTCGGTGCGGCGGTACATCGGCAGCACATCGTCGAACGACCACGCCGCCGACGCACCCACCGCACGGGTCCACGCATCGAAATCCGCCACGGTGGCACGGACGAAGTAGCCGCCGTTGATCGATCCCGAGCCGCCGATCACCCGGCCGCGCACGATGTTTCCGACCACCGGCGGGTCGGCGGCGAGCGTGACCTCGTAGCGCCACAGCCACGGCGAGTGCGGGCCGATCGGCATGGTGGTCGCGTCGAGCAGCTCGTCGGGAATGTCACCGGGGGTGGTCCACAGCCGGCCCGCCTCGAGCAGTCGCACCGTGTGGCCCGGGTCCGCACTCAGCCGCGCCGCCAGCACGCACCCGGCGGTACCACCCCCGACGATGAGTGTGTCGGCCATCCGGACCCGCCCCGTTCAGTATCTCGGCGCCGGGCGCGTCGCCGTGCGACGACGATGCGGTGCAGCGGGCAGAAGGCGGGTCATCTCGGGTCGTTCGGGTCGATCAGCGCGGCGGCGTCGTGGGTTTCAGCGCTTCGATACTGCGCGCACGGAAGGCGCCGAGCCACAACCCGGCGCCGTAGGCGATGTCGTCGAGCCGCTTGTAGGCGATATACCGCACGGGGTCGAGGCCACCGGCGTCGCGATGGGTGAACCAGTCGGCGAGGCCATCCGCGACAGCCATGGTCAGCGCGATACGCCGAACCCGCCGCGACATGAGCATGGCCAGCAGCGTGACCGGCCAATAGTGGCGGCACATGGCCGAGGCGAGCCGCCAGATACCGGCGAAGAAGCCGCGGGACAGATAGATCGCGGCGATCCGGGTCGGGTTGTCCAACTCGGTGAAGACGCGGCGCAGTCGAGCCAGCGCGGTGATCAGGGTGATGATCCCACCGAACAGTCCCCACTTCGTCAGCGTGGCGAACAGGAGCGCGGCGAGCACCGTCCAGGACGGCACCGACAGTGGTGAGATCGTTCCTGCGTGCCGCTCGCCCAGCGGCGCGGCGCCGGTGCCATAGAACATCTTTCGACCGAACCAGGCACGGAAGGAGACCCGGTGATCGTGCGCCACGTGTGCGGCGGGTTCGTAGCGCAGCCGGCAGCCCGCCCGCTCCAGCCGCCAGCACAGGTCCACGTCCTCGGCGACGTGCATCGACTCGTCGAAGCCGCCCTGGGCCAGCAGCGCCCTGCGGCGCACCAGCAGCGCCGCGCTCGGCACGTAGGACACCAGCCCGCGCGACTGCACGGCCGCCTCCCGCCTGCCGAGGTCGAGCGAGGAACGGGTGTGCTCATAGCGCGCCAGCGCGTTGGACTCCGGGTCCAGCGCGACGATCCGCGGGGCGACCAGCGCCACCTCGGGGTCGCTGAAGTGGCCGAGCATCACCTCGAGCCAGCCGCTGCGCGGCACCACGTCGGAGTCCAAGAACGCGACGAAGTCGGTTGTCGCCGCTCGCAACCCGGCGTTGCGCGCGGCGGCGGGGCCCTGCCTGCGGTCGTGCCGCAGCACCGTCACCCGGCAGCGGGTGCCACGGTTGGACGGGATACGGACCGGCCGGTCTGAACCGTCGTCGACCACGACGACGTTGTGCCCGCGCAGCGCGGCCAGCAGCCTGACCAACCCCTCGCTGTTGTTGTGCAGCGGCACGATAATGGTGACATCGTCCGGCGAGGGCAGCAGCCGGGGACGGGGATTGGCCACCCCGGAGTCGAGCAGCCGTCGGGCAACAACCGCAGATTTCGGACCGTTCACCTCGAGATACCCGTCGCCGATCATCTCGGCAGCCTCCGGGGCAAGCCGCAGCAACCGAGCGGGCGATCCGCCGATCAGGACCCGCCCACCCGAGTATGCGCGCACCCGAGGATCGATCCGCACCCCGAATCCATCGGGCAGGCGATCATGGCGCATTCCTGGCATGCTAGGCGGAGTTTCGCGCGGGAGCATCAACAGTCCGGAAAAAAGCACGGATTTCCGGACGAAACGGGCCCGCTGCGGGCCGCAGCACTCGCCGTGACCCGCGCAGGCGCCCCGCTTGCGATCTCGTTCGAGCATCTGGCAACACAAGGGCAATCGCCCGGTCGTAACCGGACGACCGCCGTTGCCACACCCCTAGCAAACCATTGGTTACAGGCATGGCATCACGCCAGCGGACTCTCGTCACAGGCTCGGACAGGTCGGCGCTCAGGCGAAAATCCGGCCGGGCGCGTCGCGCTCAGCGTCAGCGGGATCGGGCCGGTCCCGCGCGCACCGGCGCGCGGCGCCGTCCGGCGGGAGTGGTCGACCGACGAGCGCGGGATCATCCGCCCGGTGTCGGCCAGCGCCGCCTCCCCGTAGCCCTGCACGCATTCGGGGTCCGGGCCGTCAGCGGGGAGCCCGGTGAAGAACTTCGCCGCCATGCAGCCGCCGCGGCACGCGTCGTAGTGGCTGCACGACGCGCAGGCGCCGCCGCCGCTGGGCTCACGCAACTCGGCGAACAGCTCCGACGACCGCCACACAGCACCGAAACCGCCGTCCGCCACCACATTGCCCGCGTGAAACCGATCGTGAATGGCGAATGGGCAGGCGTAGACGTCGCCGACCGGGTCGACCAGGCAGACCACCCGTCCAGCGCCGCACATGTTCAGGCCCGGCAGCGCCTGGCCGAACGCGGACAGATGGAAGAACGAGTCGCCGGTGAGCACGCCCGCGCCGCTACGCAGCAACCAGTCGTATAGCACGCGCTGCTGTTCAGGGGTGGGATGCAGTTCGTCCCACACGTCCGCACCGCGTCCCGACGGCCGCAGCCTGGTCAAACGCAATGTGGCGCCGTATCTTTCCGCGATGGCGCGGAACTCGTCGAGCTGACCGATGTTGTGTCTGGTCGCCACCACCGACAGCTTCGCGTCCCGGAAGCCGGCCGCCGCAAGGTTTTCCAGCGCACGGATGGCCATGTCATAGGAGCCCGGCCCCCGCACGGCGTCGTTGACCGCGGCATCGGCGCCGTCGAGCGAGACCTGCACGTCGACATAATCACTGGCCGCGAGGCGGGCCGCGACCTCGGGCGTGATCCGCACGCCGTTGGTGGAGAACTTCACTCCCACATGGTGCGCGGTCGCGTAGTCGACCAGCTCCCAGAAATCCGGGCGCACCGTGGGTTCGCCGCCGCCGATGTTGACGTAGAACACCTGCATCCGCTCGAACTCGTCGATCAGCGCCTTGCACTGCTCGGTGCTCAGTTCGCGCGGGTCCCTGCGGCCAGAGGAAGACAGACAGTGCACGCAGGACAGATTGCAGGCGTAAGTGAGCTCCCAGGTGAGGCAGATCGGCGCGGCCAGACCGGATTCGAAGCGGTCCACCAGCCGCACGGCCCCGTCCGACGACGAGACCACCCCCGCCGTCGACGGTGCCGAAGCCGCACTCACGACTACGCCTCGCTGGCGCTCGGCTCCGTCGTGCGCGAGTGGCGCACTGTGTCCTCGGTTCACTCGCTGACGCTCGCTTACGACTACACCTCGCTGGCGCTCGGCTCCGTCGTGCGCGAGTGGCGCACTGTGCCCTTGGTTCACTCGCTGACGCTCGCTCACAGCGACGGGCGCCGCCGGTGCGCAGACCGGCGCTCCGATGATCATCTCCGAATCGACCAGCTGTGTCAGCGCTTTCACGTACGACGAGACACCGTCGTCCGGCACGCCCGCCGCGCGGATGGCGGCGCGGGCAGAGGCGTGCTCCGGCAGCGACCGCACGATCTCGACGATCCGCGGATTCTTCAGGAACGAGAGTTTGCGCGTACCGAAGTGGTAGAGCAGCGCGCCGAACGGTTCCGGGCGCAGCGCCACTCGCGGGTGCAGCTGCCAGCGGGTATCGAGATCGAGCATCGTCGTCGACCGCCCGTCTAGTAGACGCCGCACATACCGTCGATGGACACCTCTTCGATGAGGCTCTCCTCGACCAGGGGCGTCTCGTCGGCCGACCGCGCGGCGACTGTCTCCACCCGTCCGATGTTGTCGGTGTCGGTCTGTCCGATGGATCCGTATTCCGGCATGCCTACCTCCGAGAGGACGATCCGTGTGCCCGGCTACCGAATGTAGCCGCGGTCACACCATAACGTCATAGGCTGACAAAATGGAACACCTCTCACACAGTGGGATGACAGCCAGGACCGATCCCCGTTCGCCGGGCCGGATGACCAGGCCGATCCCTCCGCGCGCCGAGTCGAACGCGCGCGCCGACAGGGCAGCGGCGCGGCCCTCTAGAATTCGGGTGGAAATCAGCTGAACAGCACGTGGCGGGCGACGCGCGCCCACAGCGGTAGAGGTGGCATGGGAGTCGGACGAATGCAGGCGAACGGAGGCGGCAACACACTGTCGGAGTCCGAGATCGTCGAGGCGGCACTGCGGGTGGTCCGCGCGGACGGCGTGGAAAAACTCTCCATGCGGCGACTCTCGCGCGAACTCGGCGTCTCCCCCATGGCTCCGTACTACTACGTCGCCGACAAGCGGGAGTTACTCGACCTGGTCGCGACCGCGGCGCTGACCGGGGTTCGCACACCACCGCCCGAGTCCGGACCGTGGCAGCACCGGCTACGCGACCTCGTCGACCAGATCGACGAGAAACTCCGCAAACACCCCGGCCTCGGCGACATCTTGATCGAACAGATGCTCGGCAAACAGCTGGACCTGATCGCCGCGGTGATGGACATCCTGGCCGACGCGGGTTTCGACGACCGCAACGTGCTCGCCGGCTACGCGACCATCCACACATATCTGTTCGGCCGCAGCCGGGTGAACCCGAGAGACCGGTCCGCACCCGCCGACGTGACGCTGCCCGCCGTTGTCGAGCGAGCCACCCGGCATATCGCGGACCTGCGCGGGCGGTATTCGTACGACTTCGGCATGGAGGTGTTGATCGCCGGTCTCGAGGCCCAGCTTGTGAGGCAGGCGACGACCGACGTACGATGAAACTGAAACACGTTCTAGTTTTGCGCCCCGCGGCGCCCACGTCAGGTTCGAGAGGACGAAATGACCACTGTCGAGGTTCCACACGGCTCGCGCTCGGTCGTGCTGCGGGTATCCACCGTCATCACCGAAACGGCCGACACGTGTTCGCTGGTCTTCGACGTCCCCGAGGAACTGGCCGAAAAGTTCCGCTACCAGCCCGGCCAGTTCCTCACACTGCGGATCCCCAGCGACCGGACCGGCTCGGTGGCCCGGTGCTACTCCCTGGCCAGCTCGCCTTACACCGACGATCGGCCGAAGGTCACCATCAAGCGGACCGAGGGCGGCTACGGATCGAACTGGGTGTGCGACAACGTGAAAGCGGGCGACCAGCTCGAAGTGCTACCACCGTCGGGTGTCTTCACCCCGAAGGACCTGGACGAAGACTTGCTGCTGTTCGGCGCTGGCAGCGGCATCACACCCGTGATGTCCATCCTGAAGTCGGCGCTCGCGCGCGGCAACGGCCGCATCGTGCTGGTGTACGCCAACCGTGACCACGAGTCGGTGATCTTCGCCGGCGAGCTGCGCGATCTCATGGAGAAGCATCCGCAGCGGCTCACGGTGGTCCACTGGCTGGAATACCTGCAGGGGTTGCCGACCGCCGACGCGCTGGCCACCCTGGTCGCGCCCTACCGGGGCTATGACGCGTTCATGTGTGGGCCGAAGCCGTTCATGGACCGGGTGCACGACGCACTCGCGCAGCTGGGCGTGCCCCGCGCACGCACGCACGCCGAGATCTTCAATTCCCTCGCCGGAGACCCGTTCGCCGACCAGGCACCGGCCGAGGTGTCCGACGAGGAGGCGGCCGACGCGGCGACCGTCGAGGTCGAACTCGACGGCGAGGTGCACGAGCTGACGTGGCCGCGCAAGCAGACTCTGGTGGACATCATGCTGGCCAAGGGATTGGACGTGCCCTACTCCTGCCAGGAAGGGGAGTGCGGCTCCTGCGCGTGCACGGTACTGGAGGGCAAGGTCGACATGGACAACGCCGAGATCCTGGATCCGGAGGATATCGAGAACGGCTACATCCTCGGATGCCAGGCGCATCCGGTCACCGATCACCTGAAGATTCAGTTCTGATCGGGCACCGGGCGTCGCAGGAAGGCATTCTCACCGCCGTCCGAATGGCAGCCAAAATCGCTTGTGCCGCAAGCAGATTCAATTTTCCACTCGCCGTGTCGGGCGGTGCGGATTCCTCGATCACCCTGAACTTGCGGTGAATAAGGACGAGCCGGGCTATCGCGCGCGATAGCAGGCGCGAACGGCGGGCTCCAGATGTTCGGTCGCGTAGCTCAGTGCGGTCCGGCCCATGACCGCGGCGTGCTGGTCGAGGAATCCGGTCAGCAGCGCTCGATCGATACGCTTGCCGACTTCGCGCAGCATCCAGCCCAGCGCTTTCTGGATCAGATCGCGCCCGTCGTCGAGCAGCCCTGCACACAGCGCGAGCGTGGTCGAGGCATCGCCCGCCTTGATGAACGCGAAGCTGGACAGCAGGGCCACCCGCCGCTCCCACATCGAATCCGCCTGCGCCAGATGGAAAAGCAGCTCGCGCGGTCTATCGAGCAGCCACGGGCCGATGATATTCTCCGCCGACACGTCGACCAGATCCCAATTGTTCACCCGGCCACGACGCACCGCCGCCAGGTACAGATCGACCACGGTCGCGCGGGCCGCGTCGTCGAAGGTGCGCGGCTTGGACACGGCGGCGAACCTCGCGTTGAGGATGACCAGCCCGGCGAACCGGTCCTCGTGCACAGTGCTGTCGAGCAACCGATCGATCTCGTCGAGCGGAAGCGCCGCGAAACGTTTCGCAACGCCCCTGGTCGCGGGCACTCGGACTCCGATGAATACGTCGCCATCGCCGTACTCACCGGGACCGGTCTTGAAGAACCGCTGCAGATGAATCGCATCGGCCGGGTCCGCGATCGCCCGCAGCGCTTCCTGGACCGCCACGGCGGACGGCCCCGCGGCGTCGGCGTTCACCCCTGCGCGCCCAGGATGCGTCCCGACTCGAACGCGGCCGCACTGGCAGGCAGTTCACCGGGCCTGCCACTGTTGAGCACCCGGACCTCGCCGTTGCCGGTACTCGGGCGGCCGAGGGCATCCATGCGCCGGATGGTCTGTGCGGCAACGGCTTGCGCGCTGTCGAAAAGACGGACGCCGTCGGGCAGCGCGGCCATGATCGAATCGATCACCAACGGGTAGTGCGTACAGCCGAGCACCACGCCGTGCACGTCCCGCGGAGTCTGCTCGGCGGCGATGGTGATCGCGGCGCGGGCAGCCACCAGATCACCGCGATCGATCGCGTCCGCCAGACCGTGACAGGCGACGCCGACCACGTTCGCGTCGCCGCCGAATTCCGCGATCAGATCGGCTTGATACCGGCTTGCCGTTGTCGCCGCGGTGGCCCACACCGCTACCGAGCGGCACACCGCCGCCGCGGGCTTGATCGCGGGAACGGTGCCGATCACCGGCACACCAGGGCCGACCTCGACGCGAACATGCTCCAGCGCCGTGACGCTGGCGGTGTTGCATGGCAGAACTATCACGTCCGCACCCGACCGGACCGAGGTCCGCGCGGCGTCCACCACCCGTTCGACCACCCAGTTCTCCGGCTTCGGACCCCAAGGCGCACCCTCCGGGTCCAACTGCAGCAACAGATCCACATCCGGCCGCAACTTGCGCAACCAAGCGGAGGTAGGCAGCAACCCGAGACCCGAGTCGATGAGCGCGACGATCACTCGACCACCGTATTACAGCGGCGCGCCGAGCCAGGCCCGCGCCTCCGGCAATCCCCAGCCCGTCGCCGTCCTCCTCGAAGCACCGGATCGACTCCTCGTGTCGCCACTGCGCCAGTGAAGGGGTGTGCGAACTGTCGGCTTCAGTCCTGGCGCGGCTCGGGGTGCGGGCTCAGCTGGGTGTGAGCAGGTCGGCCACCGGCGCACTGGCGGCGATCTTCGCGCGGGCCTTCATGACCTGAGCGGTCATGCCCGCGCCGACCACGCCGGTCAGGCTGCCGCCCCGGGAGTAGTAAGCGAGGAACTTGCGGCCGTCGTCGGAGACGACCTGGACGTCGTCGGTGGCGTTCGTGGTGCCGAGGGCCTGGATCTTGACGTCGTACTGGTCGCTCCAGAAGTACGGGACCCGGGCGGCGGTCGGCGGCTCGGCCCCGAGCAGCGCGCAGGCCAGCAGCTTGGCCTGTTCGCCCGCGTTGGTCCAGTGCTCGACCCGCTTGCGCAGTCCCATCCCGTGCAACCAGGCCGCCACATCGCCGACCGCCCAGACACCCTCGGCGGAGGTGCGCCCGACCTCGTCGGCGAGAACCCCGCCGCCCGCCGACGGTTCGGCCAGCGCGATGCCGGAATCGGTCAGCCATTCGGTCGCAGGCCGGGAGCCGACCCCGATCACGACCAGGTCGGCGGCGATCTCGGTGCCATCGGAAAGCTTCGCGCCGCGCACCCGGCCCGCATCATCAGCGAGAAGTGTGTCGAGGCCGGTGCCGCAGCGCAAGTCGACGCCTTCGGCGCGATGCATCCTGGCGACCAGGGCACCCACCTCTGCGCCGAGCACGGAGGCCAGCGGCGTCGGCTGCGGTTCGACCAGCACGACGGCGACACCGCAGGCACGGAAACTCGCCGCCAGCTCGCAGCCGATAAATCCCGCACCCACCACGAGCGCCGTCGCGGCATCGGCCAATTCGGCGCGCAGCGCGGCGGCGTGGGCATGGCCGCGCAGCACGTGAACGCCCGTCAAGTCGGGCAGGCCGGGCAAGCGGCGCGGGCGCAGGCCGGTGGCGATGATCAGCTGGTCGTAGGCCAACGTGCTGTCGTCGGCCAGCCGGAGCCGACTCGCTTCGGTGTCGACGCCGACGGCCTCGGTGTTCAGCCGCAAGTCGATGTTTTTCTCGGCGAAGAACTCACGCGGCCGCAGCGTGGTGTCATCGGTTTCGCCGCGCACGAACTGCTTGGACAGCGGCGGACGGTCGTACGGCAGCCGCGCCTCGTCGCCGACGAGGACCAGCTCGCCCTCGTAGCCGGCGCGACGCAGCTCCTCCGCGGTGCGCAGGCCCGCGAGGCCGGCCCCGATGATCACGATCGGCGCAGTCATGCGGCCATCCTTTCACTGAAACCGGACAGCCGGTTCTGGTCGACATGCGAAGCTCACCCTAACGTCTGCTTGTTTCTTGCCGCGGCGAAGCCCGTCACATCCGATCCATCCAGGCAATAGCGGCACAATCGTGTCTCGCTGGATATTGATCGGGCGGTCAATCAGAGCTATACCGAGAGGAGGACATACTCACAGCCCGAGGAGGCACACATGTTCACCGAGAGCCGCGCGCAAGATTTACTGGCTGTCGTGCTCGGGATCTTCGCCGCACTGTCACCCATCTGGGTAGAGACGACCGACAAGGCCATGTGGTCGCTGATCGTGCTCGGCGTACTCATCGCCCTCACCGGCCTCGCGCAGATGTCCCGACCCGCCATGGCGGCAGCGGACTACGCGATGGGCCTGTTCGGCGTGCTGTTGTTCCTTTCCCCCTGGGTCATGGACTTCACCGAGTACCGCGGCGCATCCTGGACCGCATGGATAGTCGGGGTAGTGACGGCGGTGGTCGCGGTAGCGGCACTGCCGACCGTGTCGGGGCGCCTGCACGACATGGTTCCGCATCACTGATGCAGATGCCGAAACCCCGGCGCGCCGGGCGTCGCCGTAGCGCGAAAGTCGACGGCGACGCCCGGCTGCTCATCCTGGATGCCGCTGAAAAGCTCTTCGCGGCACAGGGATTCGACGCCACCGCGACGGCATCCATCGCCGCCGCGGCCGGCGTCCCCAAAGGACTCGTCTTCTACTACTTTCCGACCAAGGACTCGATACTCACCGCACTGATGGCCGAGCGGATACCCCCGCGGCCGATCGACGACATCGGCACCCTGGTGGCGCCTGGCGATCCGGCGGCGAGCCTGGTCAATCTCGACACCGCCCTGAACCTGCGCGACCACCACTCGTCGGTGCTTCGGGTGATCATGTGGCGCGAAGCCGACACCCACCCGGACGTGCGCCGCCAGCTCCGCCACCTGCGCGATCAAATGCTGGACGTGACCGCCAAAGTGCTGCAGGCGAGCGCGCCGGGTCCGGTCCGCCCCGGCACGCTCCGCGCGTGCGCTGCCGCGTGGGTCTCGGCGATGTTCGCCATCGCCAGCACGGACCGGCTGCACGCACTCGACGGCATCCCCCTGCCCACCGGGGACGAGGTGCTCAATGTCGCCCAGGTAGTCGCGGCGGGAATGGCACAGCTCGGCTGACCTCGCGCATCCTCGTACACGTGCGGGCCGGGATCCGATCCGATCTCGACGCCGCTGGCATGGTGAGCCGGTGGCCGTGGCAGACCATCGGGAACGACAAGGCGCCGAGTGATGTCGGCCGATATGGGGCGCGCGGGTGTCACGTCGAGTTTCGACGGCTGCCGACGAAGGCCCGAGACGCGCCTGCCCATCAGGTCGATGCGATCGGCAGTCGACTGGCCCGTGCCGTGGATGCCTTCGAGCAGGCGGTTCGAACGGCCCGCGGCCGTCTGTACCGCCCAAACGTACGCATCGAAGTTGTCCACAGCGGGCGTGTTATCCACATTCGATGGTGAGGTGGGTGTTTCATGCCCGGCCGTCGAGCACGATCGCCATATGGAAGCACCGCAACTGATCTCGCGTCGGCAGGCGCTGGCGTCCGGACTGTCCGATAAGGACCTGCGTCGGCTCTGCCGAACCGGAAGGTGGCAGCGGCTGCGAGCCGGGCACTACCTGAACTCGCCGGGATGCGACGTCAGCGTGACGGGTCGGCATCTGCTGATGGCGCTCGCAACCGCGGAGACCACATGCGATTCGGCGATCACCAGCCACTGTTCCGCAGCGGTGCTGCACGGAATGTCGACCTGGGACATTCCGCTCGACCGCGTACACCTGACCAGGGATCGCATCAACGGCGGCCGCATGGGCAGGCGCGTCGTCGTGCACTCGGCACGGTTGCAGCCCGACGAGATCACCCTCGTCAACGGAATCCAGGTGACCACCCCTGCCCGGACGATCATCGATATCGCCCGCTCGGAAGGCTTCGAGCAGTCCGTCGCCCTCGGCGATTCCGCTCTGCGCCAAGGACTGACGACCATCGCCGAGCTACAAGAGCACGTGCGACAGGCACGGCATCGCCCTGGATGCCGCAAGGCCGCACAGGTCGTCGGGTTCCTGGACGGACGCAGCGAGAGCACAGGTGAATCGCTCAGCAGAATCGTGCTGCACCGATGCGGACTCCCCGCCCCCGAACTCCAAGCACGCGTCTTCTCCGACGACGACATCTGCGTCGGCCGTTTCGACTTCCTGTTCCCAGAACTCGGCGTGGTGGGAGATTTCGACGGAAAGATCGAATACCAGAGCGCGCTACGCGGCCCACACTCCCCGGAACAGATGGTGGTCGCCGAGAAGAAGTGTGAAGACCGCCTCCGCGCCCTGGGGTGGATAGTGATCCGCTGGACTTGGGACGATCTCGACGCCCCGGCTCTCCTCACCGACCACATCCATACGGCAGCACGGACAGCTGGCGGGTCCCAACGGCGCGGCTACTGGACCGCCACACCCAAACATTGACCTTCTTCTCTACCACGTGGTCCGGCGGCCGAAGCGTGGAAGTCACGCACGCCGGCAATGCCGAACAGTCGGGCGTGCAGCAGCTCGAGGAGCCAGGCGGAGGTGCGAAGTCCAATGAGATGTCGGGTTCGAAGCCGCTCGCTTGTTCTTCTGTGTTTGTCTATGTTTCTCGGTTATCGTCTGTATGTTCGATTCGGTGCGGGCCTGGGGGATCGCGGGGTGTGGGTGAGTCACAAGCAGGGGGTGCGTTTCGAGCTCGCTCCCGATCCGGAGCACGCCGTGGTGATGGGTCGGCATGCCGGGTTGTCGCGGGTGGTGGAGAACTTCTGTTTGGAGACGGTGGTCAAGAAGTGGGCGCAGCGCAAGGCCGAGGAGTCCTACGGTTTCACCGGTGAGCAGTTGACCAGGATGCCGTGGACCGCGCCCGCGCTGGAGAAGGAATGGCGCGCGACGCATCGGTCCCGGTTCCCGTGGTTCACCGAGAATATGCTGTCGTCGCGGGTGCCCAAGGAGGCGTGTCGGGTGCGGGCGGCCGGGTTCGCCAACTACCTGCAATCCAAGACCGGCAAACGCAAGGGTGTGCGAGTCGGGTTCCCGATCTGGCGTAAACGCAAGGACAGCAGCCGATTTCGCTACGATGCCGACCGCGCCAAACCCCTCGGCCCCCGCAGTGTGTGGCTGCCCGGGATCGGACAGGTGGCCACACGGGAGGACATGTCCTGGCTCACGCACAGAGTGTCCGACGGGCGTGCCCGGATTCTCGGGGCCACGGTGCGTGAACAGACCGGGCGGTGGTGGATCTCGTTCCAGATCGAGGTCGACCGCGACAAGCTCAACACCCGCCGCCGGGTGCCCGGCGGCGCCCCGAAATCCGGGATCGATCTGGGGTTGAAGACCTTCGCGGTGATTGCCGACGACGACGGAGGCCGCGAGGAGATCCACGCGCCCAAACCCCTGGCCCGAGCGCAGCGGGCGTTACGCCGCACGAACCGGAAACTCGCGCGCTGCCGACCGAAGTCGAACAACTGGAACAAGACCCGGGTACGGGTGGCGCGGCGGCATCTGCGGGTCGCCGACCAGCGGAAGGATTTTCTGCACAAGACCACTACGAGGTTGGCGAGAACCAAGACGGCCATCGCGGTGGAGACATTGAATGTCAAAGGTATGGCCGCCAACCGGAGACTGGCGCGCGCGATTTGCGATGCCGGGTTCGCCGAGTTCGTGCGTCTACTGGAGTACAAGGCCCGCTGGTACGGGTCCAGGGTGTGGAAGGCCGACCGCTGGTTCGCCTCGTCGAAGACCTGCGGTGCCTGCCGGCGAGTCGAACACGGCTTAACCCTGGCCGACCGGACCTGGGAATGTCGCGGCTGCGGTGTGGTGCATGACCGTGACCACAACGCGGCCGGGAACCTGCTGGCCGCGATGCTCGCCGACACCGAACCCGAACATGTGGTCCTCGCCGGGAAGTTCCCCGGAGAGGTGAAACGCCTCGCCGAGACCGCGTAAGACCACGGCCTTTTCCGGGCCGGGCAGCAGTCGATGACGCAGGAAGAGCCTCAACTCTGACAAGCGCTGAGACTCACGCAACGGATTCCGTCGGCGGTGTGACGGAAGTTGGCGTGCTGTATACGGCGTCTCGCTCGCCGCCGACGACGCGGGTAGGGCGGTCGTCATCTGTCGCCCTGACGCTAACGGAGCCCACCATCCCTCCGCGATGACCTCCCAGGTCATGGCGCCGCGGTCCGGCAGTCTCGAGGTCTTGCGCGCTCGGTTGGTGCATCGCATATTCGCACCTATGCCGGACACAGATACGCCTGCGGCGGTGACGGCTTGGCCGGGTCACCAGGGCCGGAAATGGGTGCGACGCAACGGCTACTGTTACCGCATGCGGATTGCGGCACTTGTAGCCATTGCCCTGGTGCTGAGCGCCTGCTCCCAGACCAAGGCAGGAAAACCACAGGGGGTGGCGGGCAGTTCGTCGCAGGCAAACACTTCTTCGACGGCCGCGCCCAGCCGGGAAAGTAGTTTGCAGGATCGGATCTCGTGGGTTCAGCAGGGGACACCGATCGATCTCGGGGGCTTTCACTCGGCCAGGATCGAAAACGGACCGACAACCGATCTGAAGGCCGACATCGCGTTCGTCAGCCCGACCGGCAAGATCAGCTGTATCACCGGTGTCGCCTACAGCATCGAGGGATTCGACTGCGAAGTTGAGCTGAAGACGCCGATGCCCCAGCCCGGGGAAGGCTACGGGAACTGGTTCGGCGGCTTTGTCTCCTACTCCGGGCAGCGGTTGACAGTCGGCCAATTCCGCGGCGACCCGGGGCTTTTCATCAATGGCAAAGGGCAGACGCTGCCATACGACAGCACCTTGACCTTCGGGAACTACACCTGCCGCCTCGCGACTACCGGCCTCACCTGTGTGAACCCCACCGAGCGCACCGGCGTGCAAATGAGCGACGACGGCGTCGTCCCGCTCGGCTGCCTACAAGAAGCCCCCGCGTCCCAACGCGAATCCTCCGTCGGCCGCGCCTACAGCTGCTGATCCGATCACACCGGGAACCGCTGTCCACAGAGTTATCAGCGTATTTCGACGATCTTCTCGCCAGCCTCGAGAAGCTCCAACACGGTCGGCAGGACGGGCAGGAAAGCAGCGAGAAGCGCTTTCCGCGAGCAATTGCCCATTCGGATCCAAACGAGGGCGGGCGCAGCTGCGTCGGGACGGCTCCTACCGATCAAAATGAAGTCCTCGTCCTTCGAAATGATGACAGCGTCGCGCCGAAGGGCCTCATTCCACACTTCCGAATCCGCGGCAGACGTCAAGTCGATATCACAGACATGCACGGCGTCGTGCCCCTCGTCCGTCAACACGCGTGCTAGTGCAGGTGGCAACTGGGCATCGACAAGAAACCTCAACAGGCTGTCCGCAGGATCGGATGATCGATCTCAGCGGCCGCGAATGCTAGGCAGGCGCGGATGTCTTCCAGTTCGAGATAGGGGAAATCGGCGAGGATGGACTCCTCCGTTTCACCTGCGGCCAAGAGCTCGAGTACGTCCTTCACTCTGATCCGCATACCGCGGACACAAGGCCGCCCCCCACACTGGTTCGGGTCGAACGTAATCCTGGACACCCCCGAAGCATAACCTCCCGCGCCCAGCCCAAGTGCACGTCGCGAACCAGGAACCGGCCTCATCCGGGCGGGCTCCCGACCTCGAAGCCGCGCTGAAATACCGAACGGCGCCGCTCCATTCGGAGCGACGCCGTTCAGGTCAGCGATTCAGTGAATCACTTGATGATCTTCGTGACGCGACCGGCGCCGACGGTGCGGCCACCCTCGCGGATCGCGAAGCGCAGACCCTCGTCCATGGCAACCGGCTGGATCAGCTTGACGACCATCTCGGTGTTGTCACCGGGCATAACCATCTCGGTGCCCTCGGGCAGGGTCACAACGCCCGTCACGTCAGTCGTACGGAAGTAGAACTGCGGACGGTAGTTGTTGAAGAACGGGGTGTGGCGGCCGCCCTCGTCCTTCGACAGGATGTACGCCTGGCCCTCGAACTCGGTGTGCGGGGTGGTGGTGCCCGGCTTCACGACGACCTGGCCGCGCTCCACGTCCTCGCGCTTGATACCACGAACCAGCAGACCGACGTTGTCGCCGGCCTGGCCCTGGTCGAGCAGCTTGCGGAACATCTCGATGCCGGTGACCGTGGTCTTGGTCTTCTCCGGACGGATGCCGACGATCTCGACTTCCTCGTTCACGTTGATCACGCCACGCTCGACGCGACCGGTGACGACGGTGCCACGACCGGTGATGGTGAACACGTCCTCGACCGGCATCAGGAACGGCTTGTCGGTCTCGCGCACCGGGTCCGGGATGGACTCGTCGACCGCGGCCATCAGCTCGAGAACCGACTCGGTCCACTTCGGGTCGCCCTCGAGCGCCTTCAGACCGGAGACCCGCACGACCGGCGCGTCCTCGTCGAACTCCTGCGAACCCAGCAGCTCGCGGACCTCCATCTCGACGAGCTCGAGGATCTCCTCGTCGTCGACCATGTCGGCCTTGTTCAGCGCGACCAGGATGTAGGGCACGCCGACCTGACGCGCGAGCAGCACGTGCTCACGGGTCTGCGGCATCGGGCCGTCGGTCGCGGCGACCACGAGGATGGCGCCGTCCATCTGCGCCGCACCGGTGATCATGTTCTTGATGTAGTCGGCGTGACCCGGCGCGTCGACATGCGCGTAGTGGCGCTTCTCCGTCTGGTATTCGACGTGGGAGATGTTGATCGTGATACCACGAGCCTTCTCCTCCGGCGCCTTGTCGATCTGATCGAACGCGAAGCTCTCGTTCAGATCCGGAAACTTGTCAGCCAGCACCTTGGTGATCGCTGCGGTCAGCGTGGTCTTGCCGTGGTCGACGTGACCGATGGTGCCGATGTTGACGTGCGGCTTCGTCCGCTCGAACTTCGCCTTCGCCACTTCTTTGTCCTCCTGGACTTGTTGGTGCGTGCAGTTGCAGCAGTGCGGTTATTGAATGGGGTCGTGCTGACGCCCGGCTGTCGGGGCAAGTGTCCCACTTGCCCCGAACGGTGTTACTCGCCGGTCGCCTTGGCGATGATCTCCTTCGACACGTTGGCCGGAACCTCCGCGTACGAGTCGAACACCATGGAGTAGTTCGCCCGGCCCTGGGTCTTCGACCGCAGGTCACCGATGTAACCGAACATCTCCGAGAGCGGAACCAGCGCCTTGACGACACGGGCACCACTGCGTTCCTCCATGGCCTGGATCTGACCACGGCGGGAGTTCAGGTCGCCGATCACATCGCCCATGTAGTCCTCGGGCGTGATGACCTCGACCGCCATCAGCGGCTCGAGGATCACCGGACCGGCCTTGCGAGCCGCTTCCTTGAGCGCCTGCACGCCGGCGATCTTGAACGCCATTTCTGACGAGTCGACGTCGTGGTACGCGCCGTCGAGCAGCGTGACCTTCAGGTTCACCAGGGGGTAGCCCGCGAGCACACCGTACTGCATGGCGTCCTGCGCACCGGCGTCCACCGAAGGGATGTACTCCCTCGGCACGCGGCCACCGGTGACCTTGTTCTCGAACTCGTAGTGCGCGCCGTCCTCGCCGACGAACGGCTCGATGGCGATGACCACCTTCGCGAACTGGCCGGAGCCACCCGTCTGCTTCTTGTGGGTGTACTCGAGCTTCTCGACCCGCTTGGTGATCGTCTCGCGGTAGGCCACCTGCGGCTTGCCGACGTTCGCCTCGACCTTGAACTCGCGCCTCATTCGGTCGACCAGAATGTCGAGGTGGAGCTCGCCCATACCGCCGATGACGGTCTGACCGGTCTCCTGGTCCAGCTTGACCGAGAAGGTCGGGTCCTCTTCCGAGAGACGCTGGATCGCGGTGCCCAGCTTCTCCTGGTCGGACTTGGTCTTCGGCTCGATGGAGACCTCGATGACCGGGTCCGGGAAGGTCATGGACTCGAGCACGATCTGGTTCTGCGGATCGCACAGGGTGTCACCGGTGGTGGTGTCCTTGAGGCCGATGACCGCGTAGATGTGCCCCGCCGAGGCGGCGCCGACCGGGTTCTCCTTGTTGGAGTGCATCTGGAACAGCTTGCCCAGACGCTCCTTCTTGCCCTTGGTCGAGTTGATGACCTGGGCGCCGGAGTCGACCTTGCCGGAGTACACGCGGACGTAGGTCAGCTTGCCGAAGAACGGGTGCACCGCGATCTTGAACGCCAGGGCCGCGAACGGCTCGTCGGCGCTCGGCTTGCGGGTAAGCAGTTCCTCTTCCTTGCCGGGCGCATGGCCGGTGGTGGCCTCCACGTCCAGCGGCGAGGGCAAGTAGTCGATGACCGCGTCGAGCATGGGCTGCACACCCTTGTTCTTGAACGCAGAGCCACACAGCACCGGGTACAGCTCGGAGTTGACCGTCAGCTTGCGGATGGCGCCCTTGATCTCGTCGATCGAGAGCTCCTCGCCACCGAAGAACTTCTCCAGCAGCGCCTCGTCGGATTCGGCGACGGTCTCGAGCAGTTCCTGGCGGTACTGCTCGGCCTTCTCCTTCAGGTCCTCGGGGATCTCGACGACCTCGTACTGCTCGCCGAGCTTGGTCTCGCCCCGCCAGACCTTGGCGTTGTACTCGACCAGGTCGACGATGCCCTCGAAGGTGTCCTCCGCCCCGATCGGCAGCTGGAGGACCAGCGGCTTGGCGCCGAGGCGGTCTTTGATGGTCTGCACGGTGAAGTAGAAATCCGCACCGAGCTTGTCCATCTTGTTGACGAAGCAGATCCGCGGCACGTCGTACTTATCGGCCTGACGCCACACCTGCTCGGACTGCGGCTCGACGCCCTCTTTGCCGTCGAACACCGCGACGGCGCCGTCGAGCACGCGCAGCGACCGCTCCACCTCGACGGTGAAGTCGACGTGCCCGGGGGTGTCGATGATGTTGATCTGGTTGTCGTTCCAGAAGCACGTGGTAGCCGCGGAGGTGATGGTGATACCACGCTCCTGCTCCTGCTCCATCCAGTCCATCGTGGCGGCGCCGTCGTGGACCTCACCGATCTTGTAGGTGATACCGGTGTAGAAGAGGATGCGTTCAGTTGTGGTCGTCTTGCCCGCGTCGATGTGGGCCATGATGCCGATATTGCGGACCTTGTTCAGGTCGGTGAGCACGTCCTGTGCCACGGAAATCTTCCCCGCTCGTAGCTAGTTGGGATTATCGGGGACGACCCTGTGGTCGTCTCTATGTCAACGCCGGACGCGACAGGTAAGTGCCGCGTTCCGGCTGTGCCTCCCGACCCAGACGACGGGCCGGGCAGACGTCACCAGCGGTAGTGCGCGAAGGCCCGGTTGGACTCGGCCATCTTGTGGGTGTCCTCACGACGCTTGACGGAGGCACCGAGGCCGTTGCTGGCGTCGAGCAGCTCGTTGGCCAGACGCTCGACCATGGTCTTCTCACGGCGGGCCCGCGAGTAGTTGACCAGCCAGCGCAGCGCCAGGGTGTTGGAGCGGCCCGGACGGACCTCGACCGGCACCTGGTAGGTGGCGCCACCGACGCGGCGCGGCTTGACCTCGAGTGCGGGCTTGACGTTGTCCAGCGCGCGCTTGAGGGTGACGACCGGATCGGTGCCGGTCTTCTCGCGCGCCTGCTCCAGCGCGCCGTAGACGATGCGCTCGGCAGTGGACTTCTTGCCGTCCAGCAGGATCTTGTTGACCAGCTGAGTGACCAGCGGCGAACCGTAGACCGGGTCGTTGATCAGCGGACGCTTGGGTGCGGGGCCCTTGCGTGGCATATCAGCTCTTCTCCTTCTTGGCGCCGTAACGGCTGCGGGCCTGCTTGCGGTTCTTCACACCCTGGGTGTCGAGCGAGCCACGGATGATCTTGTAGCGGACACCGGGGAGGTCCTTCACACGACCGCCACGCACGAGCACCATCGAATGCTCCTGCAGGTTGTGGCCCTCACCCGGGATGTAGGCCGTGACCTCGACCGCGCTGGTCAGGCGAACACGCGCGACCTTACGCAGCGCGGAGTTCGGCTTCTTCGGGGTCGTGGTGTACACGCGGGTGCACACGCCACGGCGCTGCGGGCTCCCCTTGAGGGCCGCGGTCTTGGTCTTGGAGACCTTGTCGCGACGACCCTTGCGGACCAGCTGGTTGATGGTTGGCATAGACCGGCTTTCCTTATTAGTTAACGCGGTGTCTGGAACTTCATGTCTGTTTAGTTGGCGACGCTCCCGGGGCCTTTCGTGGTCACGCAAGCTTCCGCCTCCGGGCCCATCGTTCACATCGCTGTCATCGAGCTTTCACTCGCACGTCCGGCCGCGTTTCTCGCGTCCCGAGGTCGGGCGTGTCGCACGCGGCGCAGAGCCCGAAATTCGGGCACGCTGGAGTGGTCAGCCGCTTTCGCTGGCCTACGATCACGCACGAACTTGCCCGCATGCTTCCGGGCACAGCGATCCACGATACCCGCGGCCGGGACACAGGGTCAAAGCGGGTGGTATCGACCCCCGCTACCGCGCCAAATTCAAGGTCAACTCGACCAGCTTCTTCGCTGCCCCGCACGGGTCCGGATGACTCGAGCCCGGGTGGTAGTTGACCCAGAAACCGATGACGCCCTGATCCGCCGCACCCGCACTGACGCCGCAGGAGTCCGGATCGTTGGGGCGGCGCGTCTCCAGCGCGCGCCTGCCCTCGACGGTGATGTTGTTGGTGATGTAGCCGAGCCTGTCGTTGTTGGCCTTCTCGTTGTTCAGCGCACCGATCTCGTACCAATTGAGCGTCACCATGGCGTCACCACCGGGGGCGCCCTGCAGGTCCCACATGCAGACCGCGCCGTAGAAGGACGGCTGAACGAAGGAGTCCGCACCCACCGCCTTGGCGATGTCCTCGCTCGTGACGACCTCGCATTCACGCAGCAGCTTGTCGAAATTGGTGTTGACGGTGTCCCCCGTACCGGATCCGGCCGGGTAGGCGGACCCACTGACCGTTCGCCCGCAACCAGAGGCGCCGGACGCAAGAGCCAACAGGGCGACCGCGGCGAATATTCCACGGGTGTAGCCGCGCCGAAGTGTCATCGGTCCTTCCCTACCCCAGCCGTTGCACGGTCAGTTCCGCCAGCTTGTGCATGCGGTCGCACGGATTGCCGTCGGCACCGAACAGGCCGAAGGACATAGACCATTCGAAGAAGTCGTCGTCGAGCCGCACCGCGAGGTCGCAGACCTGCCCGCTCGGCTCGAGCGCCTGAAAACCGGTACGCCCTCCGACTTCGATCGTCTGCGGATTACGGCCCTGAGTGGAGACCCATGCCTTCTCCCGCTCGATCGGGCTGCCCCGGTACGAGGCGAAGGTGACGCTGGACGAACCGGTCCCCGCGGACTGCCAGTTGCAGCCCACCGAGTTTTTCAGCACCTGGGAGATCTGGCCGAGACCCGCGAGATCGCGCACCTCGTCGTCGGTCACGTGCCCGCATTCACCGACGAACGGACCTAGCGTGGCCACCTTCGGCGGTGGGCGCAGCGAGGTCTGGGTGTCGTCCGCGTTGCCTCCCGAACCGCACGCCGTCAGCATCAACGACAGCACCGCCGCGCAGCCGACCAACGCCCCTATCCGCATAGCTGCACTCTACCCACGGCATCGCGGTCGGGTCCGGATCGCGCGGGCGGCAACGGTTATCCGCCCTCGACGCGCAGCACGTAAGTGTCTATGGGCGCGATATACACGCACTCCGCCCGCCCGGTCTTGTATTTCGACATCGCCGTCAGGCACGCGTCCAGATTCGGGTGATAGCTGGAGGGCGGCCCCGCCCGCGCGACCGGACCCGCGCCACCGCAGAGCGCGATGACGAGCGAAGCCACCGCGGCGGTTTTCCCGGCCACCGCGACCCTCCCCCCGTGTCCGGCGAATGATCCGACCAGGAGAGTACTGCCAAATACGCAGTGCGACAACCGATCACAAATTGCCGCGGGCCTCCTGTTCGCGTTCGATCGCCTGGAACAGCGCCTTGAAATTGCCCTTGCCGAAGCCGAGGGAGCCGTGCCGCTCGATGAGCTCGAAGAAGACGGTGGGACGGTCGGTGAGCGGTCTGGTGAAGATTTGTAGCAGATAGCCGTCCTCGTCGCGATCTACCAGGATGCCGCGGTGTTGTAATTCCTCGACCGGCACACGGACCCGGCCGATGCGGGCGCGCAGTTCGGGGTCCTCGTAGTAGGCGGCGGGCGTGTCGAGGAATTCGACGCCCTCGCGGCGCAGCGCGTCGACGCAGGCGAGGATATCGCCGGTGGCGAGCGCGATGTGCTGCACGCCGGGGCCACGGTAGAACTCGAGGTATTCATCGATCTGCGAGCGCTTCTTGCCAGCGGCGGGTTCGTTGAGCGGGAACTTCACCCGGTGGTTTCCATTGGCGACCACCTTGCTCATCAGCGCCGAATACTCGGTGGCGATGTCGTCGCCGACGAACTCGGCCATGTTGGTGAAACCCATGACGCGTCGGTAGAACTCGACCCACTGGTCCATCTGCCCGAGTTCCACATTGCCTACGACGTGGTCGATCGCCTGGAACAGCCGAGTGGGCGAGCCCGCCCGCTGCTGATAGTTCGAGCGCCGGCCGATATAGCCGGGCAGATAGGGGCCGTAGTAACGGGAGCGGTCGACCAGCGTGTGGCGGGTCTCGCCGTAAGTGGCCAGTGCGGCCGAGCGGACGGTGCCGAAGTCGTCGGTGTCGTCGTACGGTTCGACCAGGATGGTGGCGCCTTGCGTCCGCGCCCATGCCACACAGCGATCCACGTCGGGCACCTCTAGCGCGATATCGATCACACCATCGCCGTGCCGATCATGATGGGCGACCAACGTACTGTTCGGGTCGACTGCACCGGTGACCACGAAACGCGCCGCGCCACTGCGCAAGACGAACGCTTTGTGGTCACGGTTTCCGGTCTCGGGACCGGAGTACGCCTCCAACCGCATCCCGAAAGCGGATTCCAGGAAGTGCGCGGTCTGTGTGGCATTGCCGACCACCCAGACCAGCGCGTCCCAGCCGATCACGGGGAAAGGATCGCCGCTGTTGTCGTGGTCGACCAGCCCGACGAGCGTGCGCAGCTCGCGGTCGCTGGGGGCGGTGCCGCGCCGGGCGTTGGGCAGGTGATCGATGGTCATGCTCCAAGGAAATCGCCGGGTCTACACGATAGGCAACAGCACCAACTATCGATAGACAGTGTGGCGAATTCGGCTAGGAAACGCCTCGGAATGCTGGACAATTTGAATAGCATCTGCAGGGCAGGCAGCACGCCTGGCCCATGCCCCGAACGGAGGCCGTCATGTCGCGAACGCCCGCGAAACTCGACGAACTCGACCTCGCAATCCTCACCGCGATGCACGAGTACCAGAAGGCGGGCATCCTCGAGCTGTCCCGCCGCACCCGGGTCGCCAGGGCCACGGTGCAATCCCGGATCGGGCGCATGGAGGAATCCGGCGTGATCGCCTCTTACGACCCGCAAATCGACGTCACCGCGGCCGGGTTCGACGTGCAGGCGTTCGTCACGCTGGAGATCGCGCAGGGCGCGCTCGACACCGTCGCGGCCGAACTCGACACCATCCCCGGCGTGCTGGAGGCCTACGCGACCACCGGCTCCGGCGACGTGCTCTGCCGGATCGGCGCCGACTCGCACGCTGGACTCCAGGCCGCGTTGCTGAGCATCGACCGGACCTCGTCGGTGGTGCGCTCGCACAGCGTCATCGTGCTGTCGACGGTGGTGGCGCGCCGCTCGCTGCCACTGCTACGCACGATGAGTCCGGCCGGTACCACCAAGGCGCCCGCCTACCGCTCGACCAACGAACCGTAGCGGCGGCAACCGTTCGGACGAATCAGGGACGCAGGTCGGCGTCCACGTCGAGGATTTCCACGCAGGCCCGCCTGCCCGCCTCCAGGAAGCCGAGCAGAGCGTGCGCTTCGGCCGCCACGGCAGCGCTTTCCGTCTTGGTCCACGTCCTGGTCGGGCTGATCCGGAGCCGAGCGGTCTCGGCGGTGACGAAGACCTTGTACAGACCCGCGAGGAACCCGTCGACCAGCACTGGAGACACCTGCGCCGCGAAGGCGCGCAGCGGAGGGGCCGCACCGTCCGGCACGATCCTGGTCCGATCCTGGTGGGAGAGAACGACATTGTCGTACCACCCGAGCAGACGCACGGGAGCGGGTACGTCAGGGTCGGCGAGCTCGCCGTCGGCTACGTCGTAGAGGGTCCGTCCGCGCTCGTCGGTGTAGGTGCGCACGCGGTCGCCGAGTTCGTCGATCGCCTGCTTCATGCCGAGCAGCTTCGACCAGGTCTGCATGTCCATGGTGCTGGCCGGGCCGAAGGCGCGCAGATAGCGGACGAGCAACTCCGCGAGCGGGTAGCTCGGGTCGAGCGGAGCGTCGAGCCACGGCTCGACCCGGGACCAGATCGGCCTGCTGTTGTCTTTCCACTTGCCTCGCGGCGGGGTCTGCAACACCGGGAGCTGATAGAGCCAGGTCTGCACCACCGCGCCCGGGTTGCGATCCGGATAGAGCTCGGCAGCGCGGGCGCGCAGCTCCGCAGCGGACATCGGCTCGTCACCGAGTACCGCCTCGCCGTGCCCGCGCACCTCCTCCGGGTCGAGCCCGACCATCGCGCCGTAGTTGAACCCCTTGCGGAACGGCACCTTCTCCAGTTCTGGTTGCACGTGCGGCGCGATGCGCAGCGCGTCGGGCGGGGTGACCAGGTGAATCGTGCCGCGCATCAAGGTGATTCGGACCAGCGAGCGGTCCTCCAGCGCGTCCGACACCGTCGTCGGATCGAAATCCGCGATGCGGCTCCACAATCCGACGAACGGCGGCGGCGAATCCTGCGCCTGCAACCCGACGAGATGGTCGCATATCTCGGGCACGGTGCGCGGGGAGCGCTCCAGCAGGTGCTGGCGGGCGAGCAGGGTGCGATTCAGCACCCGGGTGGACAGCTTCACAGCGCGCTCCGTAGACGGGTGGTCACACTGCGCGTCAGCGCAGCGTGACCACGATCTTGCCGGTGGCGGTGCGGTTGTCCAGCGAGGCGACCGCCTCGGCGGCCTTGTCCAGCGGGTACAGCACCGGCTCCGGCGGCGCGATCTTGCCTGCGGCGAGCAGCGGCTCAACCTCGGCCCACTGCTCGGCCAGATACCCCGGGTGCGACATCACCCATTCGCCCCACAGTGCGCCGAGCACCTCGACGTTCTTCAGCAGCAGCCGGTTCACCTTCACGGTGGGGATCTCGCCGGCGGTGAAGCCGACTACCAGCAACCGGCCCGCCGAGGCGAGCGAACGAATGCTGTCGGTGAAGCGGTCGCCCCCGACCGGGTCGAGCACGATGTCGACGCCGCGGCCGCCGGTCAATTCCTGCACCGCCGCGAGCCAGCCGTCGGCGAGCACTACGTCGCTGGCGCCGTTGGCGCGGGCCACCTCGGCCTTCGCCTCCGTGCTCACCACGGCAATCACCCGGCCGGCGCCGAGCGCGGCCGCCATCCGCAGCGTCGAGGTGCCGATGCCGCCCGCGGCGCCGTGCACCAGCACGGTCTCGCCCTCGGCCAGCCTGCCGCGGTTGCGCAGGCAGAAGTGGACGGTCAGATCGTTGAACAGGACGCCTGCGCCCGCCTCGAGCGAGACGTTGTCCGGCAGCCGGAACACCATCGGCGCGGGCGCGACGGCCACCTCGGCCATGGCGTTGCCGAGCAGGGTCAGTGCGACCACCCGGTCACCGGCCACGACGTGCGCGTTCTCGGGCGCCTCGCGCACGATGCCCGCAACCTCGCCGCCGACGACGAACGGCAGCTCGGGTTTCATCTGGTACAGGCCGCGGGTCATCAGTAGGTCCGGGAAGGCGACACCTGCCGCGTGCACGTCGATCACGACACCACCCCGGTAGGAAGCGGGCTCCGGGATGTCGACGACCTGGATCGCTTCCGGTCCTTCCAGCTTGCTGACCTGGGCTGCGCGCATGTGCTGACCTCTCTGTCCTCGCGACGGCGCGTGTCCTCGCCGACGCCGCCAGGACCAACCTAACCGGCCGCCGCGGACCAGTCTCCAGACGACCCGATTTTGCTGTCGAAGTGCATGGAGATCGAGAAGACCCGCGCCGCCGCGGTGAGCGCCGCACTGCTGGATGTGCTATCGATCGAAGCTTCTCGGCCGGGACCGGCTCGGTCCTCCACACTATCCTGCCTGGTCCAAAGGTTTTTTGGCGGATTATGCGGGAGTACAGGCGGCTCGACGCGAGGGTGTGACGTACGCCCCGTAAAGTCGTGTCACAACAGCACCGCATGAAGAAACGCAGCACACCGTGCAGCGCGAGGAGCACCAGTGTCACTCGATCAGCCACTCGCCCCGCTTCCCCAGGAGGGCATGGGCTTTGCTTCGACGTGGCCCGTCCGGGCTGGCGATGTGGATCCCTACGACCGGTTGCGGTTCGATGCCGTCGCCCGCTACCTGCAGGATATTGCCTGGGAAAATCTGCAGACAACCTTCTTTCACCGGACCGACCCGAATTGGATCGTCCGACGGACGGTCATCGACGTCGTCCGACCGATCCTCTGGCCGGACGAGGTGCGACTGTTGCGCTGGTGTTCGGCGTTGTCCACCAGGTGGACCAATATGCGCGTGCGGATCACCAGCGGAAACGGTGGCCTGATCGAGACAGAGGGCTTCTGGATCAACATCAGCGAGTCGACCGGGATGCCCGCCCGAATCAGCGACGAGGGCCTGGCCTACCTGGCCCGCACGACCGACGAGCATCGGCTGCGCTGGCGGCCGTACCTGGCGGACGCGACACCGCCGGAATCGGACACCGACATGCCGTTCCCGGTGCGCGCCACGGATATCGACCAGTACAACCACGTCAACAACGCCTGTTACTGGCAGGCGGTGGAACAGTTCCTGGTCGACTACCCCAAGCTGCTCGCAGGCCCACACCGCGCGGTGATCGAATACGTGGCGCCGGTCCTCGCACGCCAGCATGTGACCATACGCAGCCGATACGAGCCCAGCGACCGGTCAGGACAGCCGGTGCTGCGGCTGTGGTTCGTTGTCGGCAGTACGACCACCACGGTGGTCCGCATCATGCCGCTGCCCTCCCCCGCCTCGCTGCCCGCCTCTCCGAGTTTTTAGGCCGTACCAGTCGGGTGACACAGGATTTGCGTTCAGGTCCCGCGGTGAGTGCCACTCGAGTTCTGGGCGTTCCCGATGAGTTACCCATGTTCTTGCGAAACCAGTTGGCTGGTCGAAGGCGCCATAGCCGGAGGCCGGTCGGATCTCGGATGATCCGACCGGCGACCGCAACTGTCAGCCGCGCGCAGCCTTCAGCAGATCCTCGCGGGTGGTGAACTTGACCCGCGGACGACCCGCGGACTTGCCCGCGGCCTTCTCCGCCTGATCGATCGCCCGCCAGCCCGCCCGGTCCACCAGGTCGGCCTGCCGCTGGGCCAGCAGAGTCTTCAGCGCGGCCCGATTGCCCTGCGGCACACCGAATTTGCCCGTGGTGAAGTCGGAGAGGAGCTGTTCCACCGTCTCCTCGGAGTCGACCCGGTTCGATCCGATCACACCGCGCGGACCGCGCTTGATCCAGCCGCTGACATACACGCCGGAAATCGGTATGCCGTCGGCGCCGATCACCCGGCCGTGCTCGTTGGGCACGACGCCGCGCCGCTCGTCGAACGGCAGGTCGCCGACCGGCTCTCCGCGGTAGCCGATGGAACGCAGCACCAGCGCGGCGTCGATGCTCTCGGTCCGATCGGTCGCCACGGCCACCAGCTGACCGCCCTCGCTGACCAGCTCGTTGTGCACGAACTCGACCGACTCGACCCGGTCGGCGCCGATCAGCGCGGTCGGCGAGGCGAGGTAGCGGAAGACGATCCGCTTGTTGCCCTCCGCGCGCCGACCGGCGACGTACTCCTCGGCCAGGGTGTACTTCAGCGTCAGCGACGGTTCGACCTTCGGATCGTCCAAAATTGCTCGGCTCGCCTGGTCGAGTTCCAGATCGGCCTCCTCGACGACAACGTCGACGCCCTTCAGGTGAGCAAGGGCGAGGAACTCCGACGAGGTGTAGGCCGCCTGCAGCGGGCCGCGCCTGCCGAGCACGATAATCTCGCGAATATTGCTCTGGCGCAACGCATCCAGCGCGTAATCCGCGATGTCGGTCTTGGCGAGTTCGTCGGGGTCGACGGTCAGCACTCGCGCCACGTCCAAGGCGACATTGCCGTTGCCGACGATCACGGCCCGCTCGCCGGACAGGTCGAAGGTCCGGTCGGCGTAGTCCGGGTGACCGTTGTACCAGGCGACGAACTCGGTGGCCGAGTGACTGCCAGGAAGATCCTCGCCCGGCACGCCGAGGTGGCGGTCGGTCGAGGCGCCGACCGCGTAGATCACGGCGTGGTGGTGCCGCAGCAGTTCGTCATGCGAGATGTCCGTGCCGACCTCGACGTTGAGGTAGTACTGCAGTGTCTCGCGGCGGAACGCGGACTCGAACATACTCGAGACCGTCTTGGTGCCGGGGTGGTCCGGAGCGACGCCCGCCCGGACCAGGCCCCACGGGGTGGGCAGCCGGTCGAACATCTCGATTTCGACGTCTGCTCTGCGCAGCAGTTCGTCGGCGGCGTAGCAGGCCGCGGGCCCGGCTCCGACGATCGCGACGCGTAGGGTACCCAGCTCCTTCGGCGGACGTGCGGGAGTGACGATCGGATCGAAGTTCGACTCGAGCGGATGCCGTTGGAAGTAGTCGGCATTGATATCCCGGTATCGCGCCAGCGAGGCGGCGAGGTCGTCCTCGGGGAAGATGGCCTCCACCGGGCACGCGTCGACGCAGGCACCGCAGTCGATACAGGTGTCGGGGTCGATGTAGAGCATCTCGGTAGTCGCGAACTCCGGCTGGTCCGGGGTGGGACGGATGCAATCGACCGGGCACTCGGAAACGCAGCTGGCGTCGTTGCAACAGCGCTGCGTGATTACGTAGGCCATATTGTGCTGATCCTCGAAGATATATGTGGGTGTGGCCACTCAAGGGGTTGCGGTGGGCAGAAGCGGCGTCCGTCACTTCCGTCGCGGGGATCTCCTGCGGCAGTCGTGATGTGATGCCGCTTTCAGTTTGCCTCGAGTATGGTCGAGACCTCGCGTCCGGAGGCCTTACGGTATCCCCATGGTGCGGACTCTGATCCTCATGCGGCACGGCAAGTCGGCGTACCCGGACGACATCGACGATCACGAACGACCGCTGGCGCCGCGGGGTCGACGCGAAGCCGGACTGGCGGGCCGCTGGTTACGCGAGACCCAGCCACCGATCGACGCCGTACGCTGCTCCACCGCCATTCGCACCAGGCAGACGCTCATCGCCACCGAGATCACGGCGCCGGTCGTCTTCGAAGCCGGGATCTACGAGGCCGCACCGCCTTCGCTCATCGAGCTGATCCGGCTCAGCGACGACGACGTGGCGACGCTGCTGGTGATCGGACACGCGCCCGGCCTGCCGTGGACGGCATGGGAATTGGCGAGCAACCGCGATTCGGCACCGGCCGTCGAACTCAGCAGGAAGTTCCCCACCTCGGCGCTCGCCGTGCTGCAATTCGACCGGCCCTGGGCCGATATCGACCCCGGGACCGGGGAGCTGACTTACTTCCATATTCCGCGCTGACCACACGCGGCTCGGCGCGCGGTCAGCGCAGTAACTTGCCGCCGACCACAACGACCGCACCGAGGATCACCAGCAGCACGAACGCGGCGAAACCGCCGAACAGCCACCACACGACGCCGAGCGCAAGCACGAAGGGCGCCACCGCGATGGCGGTGATCACCGGGCTTTCCCTGACCGTCGCCCAAGCCGAACGAGCCCTGATCCGGTCGATGTCCTTTCCAGGCATGTCCCCAGAGTAGGCCGGAAGCGGGGACTTTGTCGGTGGCTGGTGAAATGCTCGGCGGATGGACTGGAAAATCGAGCTCGTCGCCATTCCGGTGACCGACGTAGACCGCGCCAAGGACTTCTACACCAAGATCGGCTTCAACGCCGACCACGACCACCGGGTCAACGAGAACCTGCGCTTCGTTCAGCTGACCCCACCCGGTTCCGGCTGTTCCATCTGTCTGGGCGAGGGCATCACGAAGGCGGCGCCCGGCAGCGTCGAGGGCATGCAGATGGTGGTGGCCAGCGCTGAGGACGCCTACCGGCAGCTGGTCGCCGCCGGTGTGGAGGCCACTCCGGTGCAGGACCTCGGCTGGGGCCTGTTCACGTTCTTCTCCGATCCGGACGGCAACAAATGGGCCGTCCAGCAACTGCCCGACTACAGCAGCTGACCGGCTGGGTCGGGGCACCCGGCAGTACGCCGGCGCGGGGCGGCAACCCGCTGCCACACGAGGTCGCATGATTCGCCCCTCGTGTGGTCGACGGGTTCGCCGTCGGTGCACTTCGAATGGCGCCGCGCGGGCCGACATCCCACGGCGTCGACATACCCTCATGTCGGTTGACCGCCGGCCCGCCCACCGTCTCGACCGGGTGCGGAGCCGACTCGGCCCGAGGCCTCGGCACCGGCAAAAGGCAGGCCTTATCGGGCAGATGGTGCCTGCCCGCCTTCCTGTGCGCACCGGATCTTCGGAATCGGGATCGGAGTTCGGCAGAATGGACTTGCTTGGAGTGCACTCCAGGTGACTAGCGTCGTCGATGTTCAACGAGAAGGGCGAGTGCATGAGAGACATCGCACCTCAGGAGAGTGTGAGCGACTGGGAGCAACCCCGGTATTCGATCGGCGCCGCGGCCGAGCGGTCGGGGCTGAGCCGGGATACGCTGCGCTGGTACGAGCGGATCGGGCTGATGGATTACATCGGCAGGGACCACGCAGGCAAGCGCCGGTTCAGTGATCGCGATCTGGAATGGCTGACGCTGATCGGTCGCTTGCGCACCACCGGCATGTCGGTGGCGGACATGGTCCGCTACGCGGAGCTGGTGCGGGCAGGGGAGTCCACGTTCCCCGAGCGGCTGGAAATGTTCCGGAACACGCGCTCCGAGGTACTCGCCAAGATCGATGAACTTCGTCAGACCCTGGCCGTGCTGGACTACAAGATCGCCGTCTACGAGGGCAGAGCCCAGGCGGGCCGACCGGCCGTGGTCATCGCGCACGACAGCGAAGGAATCAAGGTATGAACACGGTATCGCGGAGCGAATCGATCAGGGGTGGCGCCCGGGCGACGGGTGGGTCGGACACGCTTCCCACCAGCCCGCTGGGCACCAGCGGCATCCGGGTAGGGACGCAGGGGCTTGGCTGCATGGGGATGAGCGAGTTCTACGGCCCCAGCGACCTAACCGAATCGCGGGCGACGCTGGAGCAGGCCCTGGAACTGGGTATCACGCTCTTCGACACCGCCGACATCTACGGCTCCGGCCACAACGAGGAATTGCTCAGCGATTTCGTCGGCGCCCATCGCGACCGGGTGGTGCTGGCCACCAAGTTCGGCATCGTCCGCAAGGCCGACGACCCGACCTACCGTGGCTTCGACAACTCCCCCGCCTACATCCGCGGTTCGGTGGAGGCCAGCCTGCGCAGGCTCGGGATCGACACCATCGACCTGTACTACTTGCACCGCAAGAGCCCCACCGTGCCGATCGAGGACACCGTGGGCACCATGGCGGAACTGGTACGGGAAGGCAAGGTCCGCGCACTGGGCCTGTCCGAGGTGACCGGAGCCGAACTGCGTGCCGCACACGCAGTGCATCCGATCGCCGCGGTGCAGTCGGAGTGGTCGCTGTTCTCCCGCGATGTCGAGCGGACCGTGGTGCCCGCCGCCGCGGAACTGGGCGTGACGTTCGTGCCATACTCGCCGCTCGGCCGTGGCTTCCTCGCCGGATCGTTCACCGGCGCAAGCGGATCGGCGGACGGGAAGGACTTCCGCGCCTCGATGCCGCGCTTCTCCGGCGACAACGCGGCGCACAACGCCGAACTGCTCGCACCGCTGCGGGCGATCGCGGACGCGCGCGGCAGCACGCTCGCGCAGGTCGCGCTGGCCTGGGTGCACGCGCAGGCCGGGGTGCACGACCTCGCGGTGGTCCCGATTCCCGGCACACGCAGCCGGAGCAGGCTCGCCGACAACGTGGCCGCCGCGACCGTCGCGCTGACGGCCGACGAACTGGCGACGCTGGAGCCGATCGCGGGCAAGGTGGCCGGGAACCGGTACGCGGATATGTCCTTCACCTCGGCGGGCCGGGAATAGCCAACAGCACGAGAGCTCAGGAGACAGCTGTGTCCACGTTGACGGTCAACGTCCGCTTCACCGCCAAGCCTGGCCGCGAGGCGGATCTGAAGGATCTGCTGCAGAGCATGATCGAACCGACCCTGGCGGAGGAGGGCTGTCTCGGCTACGAGCTCTACCTGCATCCCACCGATCCGAGACGGGTGGCGCTGCTGGAGGAGTGGGTCGATGCGGACGCCATGGCGACGCATTTCCGGACGCCGCACCTGAAGGCGTGCGCAGCGGCGCTGGAGGACATCCTGGTCGAGCCGTTCCAGCTGAGACGGTTCGCCGAGATCGCGTGATCCGCGGCCGCAACCTCCGGCGTTCCTCGGAGCACCGGAGGGTTGCGCGACCAGTGCCTGGTCCGTGAACCGCCCGCCCGCTGAGCACTGCGGGCGGGCGTTCGGCGTTCCACTCGGTCGGCACGTGCTCTGTCGGTTCAGATCGTGGCGAGCCCAGGAGCATTGCGGACAATGCACCAGCACACGGACCGAAGTCCGCTTATTCGGTGGTCATTGTCCGCGTGTTTACCAGTGGCGGCTAACATCCGACGAATATGAAGCCTGATGCACCCCCCGACCGCGTCTGGATCGACAAACAGACGCCGACCGCTTTCCGCGCGCTCAACAGCGTCGCGAGCGAGGTGCGGGCGGCGGGCGCCGCGGTCGGACTCGATCGCAGGATCATCGAACTGATCAACCTGCGCGTCTCCCAGATCAACGGCGGCGCGTACTGCCTGGACGTGCACTACCGGGCCGCGCTCGGGGCCGGAGCCACCGAGCAGGAGATCGCGGCGCTGCCGGGGTGGCGGCGCGGCGGGACATACACCCCGTTCGAGCAGGCCGTGCTCGCGATCGCGGAGATCACGGCGACGCTTCCGGACGAAGACACCCTGGAGCGTGAGTACGCTTTCGCTCGCAAGTACCTGACGGATGATCAGCTGTCTGCCGTCGCCTGGGTGGCGACCACGATCGGCGCGTTCAACCGCGTATCGATCCTCAGCAGGCACCCGGTCCACGCACGGAAGGAGAAGCGACCATGACCGTATCGACTCCGGAGTCCAAAGTGGTCCGCAACGACGAAAAGCATCGCTACGAGGTGTTCTACGGCGGGAAACTGGCCGGCTTCGCCGAATACGAGGAGCGCGACGACGAGACCGTGTTCATCCACACCGAGATCGACGGCGCGTTCTCCGGCAAGGGCCTCGGCACCGCCCTGGCCGAGAGCGCGATCGAGGACGCCATCGGGCGCGGGCGCGTGATCCGGCCGCTGTGCCCGTTCATCAAGGCATACCTGGAGAAGCACGCGGAATTCGACGCCCACGTCATCGGCAAGGGCGTCACTCGTGAGTGACCTCGACCCGCGGCCCGCGGAGACGCTCTGCGAGCCGGCACCCGGCCCCGGTCCTGCCGTGGAGCTGTATCCGGCGCGCGAGGTGCCGCTCGGCGGTGTCCGCGGAGTCTTCGTGGAACGCGTCCTACCGCAACGGGACCTGCCGACGGTCGGCGCGTGGTGCTTCCTCGATCACTTCGGCTCACCGACGGTCACCAAGACCGGTGCGCCGCCGGACATCGATCCGCACCCGCACATCGGCCTGCAGACAGTGACCTGGCCGTTCGAAGGCCGCATCCGGCACCGCGACTCGGTCGGCTCGGATGTGGAGATCGAGCCGGGCCAGCTGAACCTGATGACCTCGGGACGCGGCATCGCGCATTCCGAGTATGCCGTCCCGGGCGCGCCGGCCGGACACGGTCTGCAACTGTGGATCGCGTTGCCCGGCGATCAGGCCGGGATCGACCCGCACTTCGAGCAGCATCGCGAGCTGCCCGTTCTCGAAGCTCCCGGCCTACGGGCGATCGTTCTGATCGGCTCGCTGGCCGGGGTCGACTCGCCCGCGATCGCGTACACGCCCCTCGTCGGTGCCGATGTGCGGGTGGAGCCGGGCACCGACGCCACCATTCCGCTGAACCCTCATTTCGAACACGCGGTGCTGGTGATCGAGGGCAAAGTGACGGTCGCCGAGACCGAGCTGGCGCCGGGGCCCCTGCTGTACCTGGGCACCGATCGCGACGAGCTCCGGCTTGCCAGCGCGGACGGCGCCCACTTCGCGCTGATCGGCGGCGTGCCGTTCGGCGAGGAGCTGGTGATGTGGTGGAACTTCGTCGGCCGCAGCCATGAGGAGATCATCGCCGCCCGAAACGACTGGGAGAACCGCGAACTCGACCGTTTCGCCGATATCGCGGGGCACCCGCCTGAGCAGCGCATTCCCGCACCGCCACTGCCAGGCCTACATCTGAAGCCGCGCAAACGCCGAATCGGTTCGGCCAGGGACTAAGTGGCACAACGTGATTCGACCCCGTTCACTCGGGACCGAGCATGTTCCCGGTCAAGATCCAGCGGCCAACAGGGCGTCCAGCGCCCGGTAGCTCTCGTTGAGCCCGGTCTCCATGCCCGACTGCAGCATTCCGTCGCGCTCCTGCGACGTGTGGAACCGACTGTCGGTGACCACCTTCGTCCGGCCGTCACCCAGGTCGACGAAGCTGACGTTGTCGATCGCGACATACGCTGGCATACCGTCCCACTCGAAGGAGAACACGATCCGCTCCTGTGGTGTGATCTCGCGGAATCTGCCCTCGAAGCCGTCGGTTTCGCCGTCGGAGTGTTCGACGAAGCGCCAGTGCCCACCCTGGCGGAACTCCCACCGCTCGACGTCGAGCCGATTACCGCGCCCCCACCATTGGGTGAGCAGCTCGATCCGGCTGTAGGCGGCCCACAAGCGCTCGCGCGGGGCGGCGAAGATCCGCTCGATGCGGATCTCGCGGTCGGTGTCGGCGGTGACGACGGCGTCGTCGTTCGTGGTTGTACTCATCAGTCCTGCTCCGTTCGCTCGAGGAATTCACCGAGACGGTCCATCCGGGCTTCCACCATGCGCCGATGGCTCTGCATCCAAGCCACTTCGCGGTCGAAGACGTTCTCGCCGAGTCGGCAGTACCGCACCCGGCCACGCTTCTCCGTGCGGATCATGCCCGCCGCCTCCAGCAGCTGGATGTGCTTCTTCACGCCGGTCAAGGTCATCTCGAAGCGCTCGGCCAGCTCGCTGACGGTCGCGGGCCCACGGCCGAGGCGCTCCAGGATTCCACGCCGGGTGGGATCCGCGAGCGCCCCGAACGAGGCATCCAAGAAGTCATACTGAACCATCTAGTTCAGAATTGCGCGCATGAGCGAGCTCGTCAAGAGGTCGTCAGCTCTTCCTCCGGACAGCACCTTCGCCGAACAAGCTGCGCAGGCTCGAGCCGTTCGTGCCCGACTCCATCACGGTGGCCGCGATCGCGTGCGCCGCGATCGGCGCGTGGGCCGGGTGCGTCGGCGGCGGGCAGCCCGCTCTCGATACGGCGTCGGATTACGTGAACAGCATGCTCTAGCCGAAAGGGTCGGCCATTGCGTCGACGTCGGGTGCCAACGTCTGGTTGCCGATCACGCGCAGCAAGTCCAGCTTCTCGGCCGCGTCCGTGCCCGGACGCGGCAGGTAGACCAAGAGGCGCTGCGCGGCGTTGGGCGTGAGCAACGTTTCGCAGACGATGTTGATCAGGCCGACTCGCGGATGCAGGATGCGCTTGGTATCCGAAAGACGTACCGCCACTTCGTGTTCGTCCCATAGTCGAGCGAATTCCGCACTCGACGAACGCAACTTCGTGATGAACTCGGCGACATCGGCGTCACCAGCGCGGCGGGCGGCGGTGGCGCGCAGATCGGCGACGTGCCTGCGGCCCAGCCGATCCCAGTCCTCCTCCGGGAAGATGGCGCGCGCCGAAACATCGGTGAACCAGCGGTAGGCGTAGTAGCGTTCCCAGCCACGTCGCTCGCCGTGATCGCCGACGAGCAGGCTGTGCATCCGGTTCTGCACGAGCACTTCACCGAGATCGGTGACGACGGTGGCCGCTGTGTCGTCCAGCTTCGCGAGCAGGTGCATCAGACCGGGGCCGACGTGTTTGTCGGACAGCTCGCGCCCCGGCGCCGCGTGATCGCACAGGTGGTAGAGGTGATCGCGTTCGTCGCTGCTGAAGCGCAGCGCCCGCGCGAGGGAGGCAAGCACCTGCATGGACGGGCGCGGGCCACGCGACTGCTCGAGCCTAGTGTAGTAATCGGTCGACATCCCGGCCAGCATGGCGACCTCGTCCCGGCGCAGGCCCGGCGTGCGGCGCCGAATACCAGGCGGCAGCCCGACGTCCGAGGGCGTCAGCTGCTCGCGGCGGCGGCGCAGGAAGTCGGCGAGCTCGGCACGATCCATGCCACCACTCTCCCCCGAAAAGAAGCGCTCAGCCAGGGATCCCCGCTCCCCCGATAGACGATCTCTCCCGGAACTGGTCCGCGCAGGTCACGCTGGTCGCATGACGACATCGAAGATCGAAACAGTGCACCTCGGCAAGAACGGGCCGGCGGTGAGCCGCATCGGGCTCGGCGCGATGGGAATGTCCGGTATGTACGGCACCTCCGACGACGCCGAGTCGACCGCCACCATCCACGCCGCACTGGACTCCGGCGTAAACCTCGTCGATACCGGCGACTTCTACGGCGCCGGGCACAACGAGCTGCTGATCGGCAGGGCCATCGCCGAGCGTCCGCGCGCGGACGTGGTGCTGAGCGTGAAGTTCGGCGGCCTGCGCGGGCCCGGCGGCAGTTGGGGCGGCGTGGACAACCGGCCCGTCGCGCTGCGCAACTTCCTCACCTACAGCCTGCAGCGGCTCGGCGTCGACTACATCGACGTCTACCGGCCCGCCCGGCTCGATCCGAACGTGCCGATCGAGGACACCGTCGGCGCCATCGCCGAACTGATCGAGGCCGGATACGTCCGTCACGTCGGCCTCTCGGAAGTCGGCGCCGAGACCATTCGCCGTGCCGCTGCGGTACATCCGATCGCGGACCTGCAGATCGAGTACTCGCTGATCTCGCGTGGCATAGAAGCGCAGATCCTGCCCGTCTGCCGTGAACTCGGCATCGGCGTCACCGCATACGGCGTGCTGTCGCGCGGCCTGCTCAGCGACTCGATCCAGGCTGGAACCGGCTTCGCCGCCAATGATTTCCGGGCACACAGTCCGCGCTTCCAGGGCGAGAACCTGGACCGAAACCTCGAGCTGGTGCGCGCGCTCGGCACGATCGCGGCGGACAAGGGCGTCTCGGTGGCACAACTGGCCATCGCGTGGGCGCTCACCAGGGGCGATGACATTGTGCCTGTGATCGGCGCGCGGCGGCGGGAACGCTTGACCGAAACCCTTGGTGCCCTGGATATCGCGCTCAACGCGGACGAGCTGTCCACCATCGAGGCGGCAGTGCCCGCCGATCAGGTCGCGGGCGAGCGTTACGCGAGCACGCAGATGGCGTTGCTCGACAGCGAGCGCTGAGGTCGCAGCCGGAGTCGGGCAGAGTATCGACTCTGTCCAGCACTCGGATCTAATTCGGTAGCCCCCTGCTGCCGAGGCGCGCTAGCATCGCTTGTTCGTATTCGACCTGGTGAACAACCTGAGGAGGTGGGGCGGGATGACCGCGCCGAAGACCGCCGTCACACACGACGCCCGGACTGTCCACTCATCCCTGGTCCCGGTCTGATCTCGCTTCGTCCGGCGTTCGTGCTGCGAGCTATCCAGCTCGCGTGACGGTGGTGCCGTGTCCGCGACCGGGCCCGACCATCACGAATACGGAGAATCCGAGTTGAATTTCCCCATCGACTGGCGCACGCGCGCCGAAAACGATGCCGATATTCCCGCGATCCACGCGATCAACCACGCGGCCTTCGACCGGCCGGAGGAGGCCGATCTGGTCGTCGCACTGCGCGATGACCCCGCTTGGATCAACGGACTGTCCATCGTCAGCACACTGCCGGACGACACACCGGTCGGCTATGCGTTGCTGACCCGCTGCCACGTCGACACCACGCCGGCGCTGTGCCTCGGCCCGTGCGCCGTGCTGCCCGAATACCAGAAAACCGGCGCCGGTAGTGCTGTGATCCGGGCCGGGCTCGCGGCTGCGGCGCGAATGGGCGAGCTTTTCGTCATTGTGCTCGGCCATCCGACGTACTACCCGCGCTTCGGCTTCGGGAGAGCATCCGAGCACGGCATCGGCCTCAGCATAGAGGTGCCGGATGAGGCATTGATGGCTCTGACGCTCGACCCTGCTCAACCACTACCGCGCGGCACGGTTCACTACGCCGAGCCATTCGGTATCGACTAGCGAGAACCGCTGGCACACATAGGCTGACAGCGCCGACGGTGGGACGACTCAGGTCGTCCCACCCTCGGAAGTCACCCTCATGCCTCAACCATCCGTGAAACGGCGATTGCCCCGCTCGATGGGAAATTTTTACGTTTTACGGCTTTCTTGTTGGCAGGGCTCACGTCGAATGTGCTGGTAGCGCCGCCTTTCCCTACGAGCCCTTGAGCAGTCTTTACCGGTCGCGTCCCATTTCCCGCCCCCGGTCTTGGCCGTAACTATCGCCACGTTCGACGCGCGGAGCCTCGCCGTCTAGGTCTCGCTGCACCGCCGCTGACGGGGGCTGCGCCTGTCCGCGTCCCAGTAGGCTCACCAATCCGGTATCTCATCCCCGCCAGCGCGAAAAGGTATAGCGCTCTTGGCAAGAGACAATGGATCGTCGAGTAGGTCGAGTAGAGCCAAACGTACTTTGACCAAAACAACTCCGGGAGTTCGTAGATTGCTGTTCTGCCTGTGGATTGACCTCGATGAGAACCTTACGGCCGGTCAAAGATGTCTTCCCTCTGCAGGTCTTCACGAGTCAAAGTACGAAAAGCCTCTGGGTTGGTTAGGTGATCCAGTCCGCACCAGCCCGCGACGCACTCGGCCCCCGCTCCGGAATGAAGCGGGGGCCGAATACTGTCGTGCTCTGCCGAACTACCGGTAGTCGCTGAACCCGTAGTCGTCCAGCGGGACCGCGGCACCCGTGGTCTGGCCGAAGCTTTCCGGGGTGTAGTAGGTGTCGTCGTAGGACGGCACCGCGTACGCGGCGGCGCGGGCTTCTTCGGTCGGCTGCACCTGGATGTTGCGGTAGCGGTTGATACCGGTACCGGCCGGGATCAGCTTGCCGATGATCACGTTCTCCTTGAGGCCGATGAGCTTGTCGGAGCGGCAGTTGATCGCCGCGTCCGTCAGCACTCGAGTGGTCTCCTGGAAGGACGCCGCCGACAGCCACGAGTCGGTGGCCAGCGACGCCTTGGTGATACCCATCAGCACCGGGCGACCCGCCGCAGGCTCGTTGCCCTCGGCGACGACGCGGCGGTTGGATGCCTCGAACTCGGCACGCTCGGTGAGCGAGCCGGGCAGGAACTCCGTCGCACCCGAGTCGATGATGGTCACGCGACGCAGCATCTGGCGAACGATCACCTCGATGTGCTTGTCGTGGATCGACACACCCTGCGAGCGGTAAACCTCCTGGACCTCGTGGACCAGGTGGACCTGAACCTGCCGGGGGCCCATGATGCGCAGCACCTCATGCGGATCCGCCGCGCCTTCCAGCAGCTGCTGGCCGACCTCGACGTGGTCACCGTCCGAGAGCAGACGCTCGGTGCCGTCGTCGTGCTTGAACACACGCAGACGCTGCCGCTTCGAGAGCTTGTCGTAGACAACCTCTTCGCCACCGTCATCCGGGATGATGGTGATCTTGTAGAAGCGATCGTCGTCCTCCAGCCGCACGCGACCGGAGACCTCGGCGATGGGCGCCTTGCCCTTCGGCACGCGAGCCTCGAAGAGCTCCTGAACACGCGGCAGACCACCGGTGATGTCGTCGCCCGCGACACCACCCTGGTGGAAGGTACGCATGGTCAGCTGGGTACCGGGCTCACCGATGGACTGCGCGGCGACGATACCGACGGCCTCACCGATGTCGACCAGCTTGCCGGTCGCCATGGAGCGGCCGTAGCAGGTCGCGCACACGCCGGTGCCGGTGGTGCAGGTCAGCACCGAGCGGACCTTCACCTCCGTGATGCCCGCATCCAGCAGCGCCTCCAGCGCCGGGTCGCCCAGGTCGGCGCCCTTGCCCACCACCACGTTGCCCGCGGCGTCCACCGCGTCGGCGGCGAGGGTGCGCGCGTAAGTGGAGGTCTCCACGTGCGCGTCGCGGATGATCGAGCCGTCGAGCAGCTTCTCCGCGATCGGCACCACGATGCCGCGCTCGGTGCCACAGTCGTGCTCGCGCACAATGACGTCCTGCGAGACGTCCACCAGACGACGGGTCAGGTAACCCGAGTCGGCGGTACGAAGCGCGGTGTCGGCCAGACCCTTTCGGGCACCGTGGGTGTTGATGAAGTACTCCAGAACCGTCAGGCCCTCACGGAAGGAGGACTTGATCGGTCGCGGGATGAACTCACCCTTCGGGTTCGTCACCAGGCCCTTCATACCGGCGAGGGTACGGGTCTGGGTGAAGTTACCCGTGGCGCCCGAGTCGACGATCGTGATGATCGGGTTGTCGGCCGGGTAGTGCGTGCGCAGCGCCTTACCGACCTCTTCGGTCGCCTCCTGCCAGATCTTGACCAGGGCGTTGTTGCGCTCCTGGTGATCGAGCGCACCACGCTGGTACTTCTTCTCGATCTGATCCGACTGCGCCTCGTAGCGCTCCATGATCTCGGCCTTCTCCGGCGGCACGAGCACATCGGACATGGAGACCGTCACGCCGGAACGCGTGGCCCAGTAGAAGCCCGCGTCCTTGAGCTTGTCGACGGTCTGCGCGACCACGATCATCGGGTAGCGCTCGGCGAGATCGTTGATGATCGTCGCCTGACGCTTCTTCGGCATCTGCTCGTTGATGAACGCGTAGTCCACGGGCAGCAACTCGTTGAACAGCACCCGGCCCAGCGTGGTCTCGGTGATCCACGCGTCACCGCGCCGCCAGCCCTCCGGGAACCGCTCCGCCTCGACGTCCTTCGGCGGACGCTGGTCGGTCAGCCGGACCTTGATCAGCGAACGCACGGTGAGCTCACCGCGGTCCACCGCCATCTGTGCCTCGGCTGGCGAGGAGTACACGCCGTGTTCCGGCGCGTCCTTGGTGGCCGGACGGTACGAACCCTTCGCGCCCTCTTCCAAGCGGGTCAGGTAGTACAGGCCGGTCACCATGTCCAGGCGCGGCATGGCCAGCGGACGACCCGAGGCCGGCGACAGGATGTTGTTCGAGGACAGCATCAGGATGCGGGCCTCGGCCTGCGCCTCCGCCGACAGCGGCAGGTGCACGGCCATCTGGTCACCGTCGAAGTCGGCGTTGAACGCCTCACAGACCAGCGGGTGCAGCTGGATGGCCTTGCCTTCCACCAGCTGCGGCTCGAAGGCCTGAATGCCGAGGCGGTGCAGGGTGGGCGCACGGTTGAGCAGCACGGGGTGTTCGGCGATGACCTCTTCGAGGACGTCCCACACCTGCGGCCGCTGCCGCTCCACCATCCGCTTGGCCGACTTGATGTTCTGTGCGTGGTTCAGGTCGACCAAGCGCTTCATCACGAACGGCTTGAACAGCTCCAGCGCCATCAGCTTGGGCAGACCGCACTGGTGCAGTTTCAGCTGCGGGCCTACAACAATGACAGAGCGACCGGAGTAATCCACACGCTTACCGAGCAGGTTCTGCCTGAACCGGCCCTGCTTGCCCTTGAGCAGATCGGACAGCGACTTGAGCGGACGATTGCCCGGCCCGGTGACCGGGCGACCGCGGCGGCCGTTGTCGAACAGCGCGTCGACGGACTCCTGCAGCATCCGCTTCTCGTTGTTGACGATGATCTCGGGCGCGCCGAGGTCGATCAGTCGCTTGAGGCGGTTGTTGCGGTTGATCACGCGGCGGTACAGGTCGTTCAGGTCGGAGGTGGCGAAGCGGCCACCATCCAGCTGAACCATCGGGCGCAGCTCCGGCGGGATCACCGGAACAGCGTCGAGCACCATACCCATCGGCGAGTTGCCGTTGGATTGGAAGGCCGCGACGACCTTGAGCCGCTTGAGCGCGCGCAGCTTCTTCTGGCCCTTGCCGCTGCGGATCGTCTCGCGCAGCAACTCGGCCTCGGCGTCGATGTCGAAGTTCTCCATCAGCTTCTGGATGGACTCCGCACCCATGGCGCCGGTGAAGTACTCGCCGTAGCGGTCGATCAGCTCGCGGTAGAGCACCTCGTCCACGATCAGCTGCTTGGGAGCCAGCTTGGTGAAGGTGTTCCAGATCTCCTCCAGCCGGTCCAGCTCGCGCTGAGCACGGTCGCGGAGCTGGCGCATCTCGCGCTCGCCGCCGTCCTTCACCTTGCGGCGCACGTCGGACTTCGCGCCCTCGGCCTCCAGCTCGGCCAGGTCGGCCTCGAGCTTCTGTGCGCGGGCCTCGAGGTCGGCGTCGCGTTGGTCGGCGACCGCCTTCTTCTCGACCTCCATCTCGGCCTCGAGGGTGGACACCTCGTTGTGCCGCAGCTCGTCGTCGACGGCCACGATGACGTAGGCGGCGAAGTAGATGATCTTTTCCAGATCCTTCGGCGCCAGGTCGAGCAGGTAGCCCAGACGCGAGGGCACGCCCTTGAAGTACCAGATGTGGGTGACCGGCGCGGCCAGCTCGATGTGGCCCATCCGCTCACGGCGCACCTTGGCGCGAGTCACCTCGACGCCACAGCGCTCACAGATGATGCCCTTGAAGCGGACACGCTTGTACTTACCGCAGTAGCACTCCCAGTCCCGGGTGGGACCGAAAATCTTCTCGCAGAACAAGCCATCCTTCTCCGGCTTGAGCGTGCGGTAGTTGATGGTCTCCGGCTTCTTCACCTCACCGTAGGACCACTGGCGGATGTCGTCGGCGGTGGCAAGGCCGATCCGGAGTTCATCGAAGAAGTTGACGTCTAGCACGTAACTTCCTTTCCCCTATGCGGGTCGAATTCGAGCAAAAGTTCACTAGTTGGTGTCTTCCGAGCGTTCGCTCGGCCGAGCACTCTTGCAGAGCGCGGGAGGCCGGACGCCGTTCGCGGGGAGCGGCATCCGGCCGACCGCCTAGTTCGCCAGATCGTCGACGGTGGCCGCTTCATTCCTCGACAGGTTGATGCCCAGGTTGGCCGCCGCGCGCTCCAGATCCTCGTCGTCGCCGTCGCGCATCTCGATCGCGGCGCCGTCGGACGACAGCACCTCGACGTTGAGGCACAGCGATTGGAGTTCCTTGAGCAGAACCTTGAACGATTCCGGAATGCCCGGCTCCGGAATGTTCTCGCCCTTGACGATCGCCTCGTAGACCTTCACACGGCCGACCACGTCGTCGGACTTGATGGTCAGCAACTCCTGCAGCGTGTACGCCGCACCGTAGGCCTGCATGGCCCAGCACTCCATCTCACCGAACCGCTGGCCACCGAACTGCGCCTTACCACCCAGCGGCTGCTGGGTGATCATCGAGTACGGGCCGGTCGAACGGGCGTGGATCTTGTCGTCGACCAAGTGGTGCAGCTTGAGGATGTACATGTAACCGACGGCCACCGGGTACGGGAACGGCTCGCCCGAACGTCCGTCGAACAGCGTGGCCTTGCCGTCGTCGTCGACCATGCGCTCGCCATCGCGGTTCGGCAGCGTCGAGGCCAGCAGACCGGTCAGCTCCTCCTCGCGCGCGCCGTCGAAAACGGGCGTAGCGATGTTGGAGTCGGCCGGAGCACCCAGCATCTCGTCCGGCAGCGCCTGCGCCCAGTCCGGGCGGCTGCCGTCGGCGATGTCGACCTGCCAACCCGCCTTACCGATCCAGCCCAGATGGGTCTCCAAGATCTGACCGATATTCATACGACGCGGCACACCGTGCGTGTTCAGGATGATGTCGACCGGGGTGCCATCAGGCATGAACGGCATGTCCTCGGTAGGCAGGATCTTGCCGATCACACCCTTGTTACCGTGCCGACCCGCCAGCTTGTCACCATCCTGGATCTTGCGCTTCTGCGCCACATACACACGCACCAGCTCATTGACACCCGGAGGCAGATCGTCATCGTCCTCACGCGAGAACACGCGGATACCGATAACCTTGCCGGACTCACCATGCGGCACCTTCAACGAAGTGTCCCGCACCTCGCGCGCCTTCTCACCGAAGATCGCCCGCAACAACCGCTCCTCCGGAGTCAGCTCGGTCTCACCCTTCGGCGTGACCTTGCCGACCAGGATGTCACCATCCCGAACCTCCGCACCGATACGCACGATGCCACGCTCGTCCAGATCGGCCAGCACCTCATCGGACACATTCGGGATATCCCGCGTGATCTCCTCGGCACCCAGCTTGGTGTCACGAGCATCGATCTCGTGCTCTTCGATGTGGATCGAGGTGAGAACATCCTCTTCCACCAGGCGCTGCGACAGGATAATCGCGTCCTCGTAGTTGTGGCCCTCCCACGGCATGATCGCCACGAGCAGGTTCTTACCCAGAGCCATCTCACCGTTCTCGGTGCACGGACCATCAGCCAGAACCTGACCATGCTCGACCCGCTGACCCTCGTCCACGATCGGACGCTGGTTGGAGCAGGTGCCCTGGTTGGAGCGGTTGAACTTCCGCATCCGATAGGACTTGCGAGTACCGTCATCGGCCATCACGGTGACATAGTCGGCCGAAACCTCCTCGACCACACCAGCCTTCTCGTTCACCACGACATCACCCGCGTCCACCGCCGCACGCAACTCCATACCCGTGCCGACGATCGGCGCCTCGGAACGGATCAGCGGAACGGCCTGACGCTGCATATTCGCACCCATCAAGGCACGGTTGGCATCATCGTGCTCGAGGAACGGAATCATCGCCGTCGCGACCGACACCATCTGACGCGGCGACACATCCATGTAGTCGACCTCGGACGCCGCGACGAGCTCGTTCTCTTCGTTGCCTCGGCGACACAGCACGCGGTCCTCGAGGAAGTGGCCCTCCACATCGACCGGCGAGTTGGCCTGGGCACGAACGTGCCGGTCCTCCTCGTCGGCGGTCAGGTAGCGGACCTCATCGGTCACCCGGCCGTCGACGACCTTGCGGTAGGGGGTCTCGATGAAACCGAACGGGTTGACCCGTGCGTACACCGACAGCGAACCGATCAGGCCGATGTTCGGGCCTTCCGGGGTCTCGATCGGGCACATACGGCCGTAGTGCGACGGGTGGACGTCACGGACTTCCAGACCGGCGCGCTCACGGGACAGACCACCCGGGCCCAGCGCCGACAGGCGGCGCTTGTGGGTCAGACCCGACAGCGGGTTGTTCTGGTCCATGAACTGCGACAGCTGGGAGGTTCCGAAGAACTCCTTGATCGCGGCCACGACCGGACGAATGTTGATCAGGGTCTGCGGCGTGATCGCCTCGACATCCTGAGTCGTCATCCGCTCGCGGACCACGCGCTCCATGCGGGACAGGCCGACCCGGATCTGGTTCTGGATCAGCTCGCCGACGGTGCGCAGGCGACGGTTGCCGAAGTGGTCGATGTCGTCGACCTCGACCGGGACTTCCTGGCCGCCGGGGGCGGTCATGGCACGGTCACCCGAGTGCAGACGCACCAGGTACTCGATCGTGGTGACGATGTCTTCCCTGGTCAGCACCGAGCCGATGACCTGCTCACCGAGGTGGATGCCGAGCTTCTTGTTGATCTTGTATCGACCGACGCGAGCCAGGTCGTAGCGCTTCTCCTTGAAGAACAGGTTCTCCAGCAGGGTCTGCGCGGACTCCTTGGTCGGCGGCTCGCCCGGACGCAGCTTGCGGTAGATGTCCAGCAGCGCCTCGTCCTGACCGGCGGTGTTGTCCTTCTCCAGGGTCGACATCATGATCTCGGAGAAGCCGAAACGCTCGACGATCTCCTCGGTGGTCCAGCCGAGCGCCTTCAGCAGCACGGTGACCGGCTGGCGGCGCTTGCGGTCGATGCGCACACCCACGGTGTCCCGCTTGTCGACGTCGAACTCCAGCCACGCGCCACGGCTCGGGATGACGCGCACGCTGTGCAGGTCCTTCTCCGTGCCCTTGTCGACGGAGTGGTCGAAGTAGACACCCGGCGAGCGCACCAGCTGTGAGACGACGACGCGCTCGGTGCCGTTGATGATGAACGTGCCCTTGTCGGTCATCATCGGGAAGTCACCCATGAAGACCGTCTGGCTCTTGATCTCACCGGTGTTGTTGTTGATGAACTCCGCGGTGACGAACAGCGGCGCCGCGTAGGTCATGTCCTTGTCTTTGCACTCGTCGATCGAGGCCTTGACCTCTTCGAAGCGTGGGTCGGAGAAGGACAGGGACATGGAGCCGGAGAAGTCCTCGATCGGAGAGAGCTCCTCGAGTACCTCCTCGAGTCCGCCGACTAGGCCGACATCACCACGAGCGGCGGCACGCTCGCGCCAATCCGGCGAACCGATCAACCAGGCGAATGATTCCGTTTGTAGATCGAGAAGTCCGGGCACCTCCAAGGGTTCACGGATCTTCGCGAAAGACACCCGCAACGGGGCTCCGGGGATTCCGGCAACTGCCTTGGTCTGGGTGGAGACTGCCAAGATGCGTCCTTCCAGCACCTCACGCGCGTCGCGTGGTGGTCCGCGACCGTCGCTTGTCTGCTACGAATTCCGCTGGTTACAACCCGAACGAAACTCGAACAGGCACCAACGAAAGTAACACCGGAAGGGTGGAACTTACGTGTGCTAATCGAGGTATGGACAGGAGGCAGCCAGCGCAACGTCCAAACCTACACCCATGTACACGGAGGTGTCAAAGTACCACCCGTGTGAACGCCCGCGTGGCTGGCGCGCCGGGCCGAATACGCTGGCTGCGTCCTGAGCCCGTGGTGCGCTGAAGCCACCGTGACAGCTGCCGCTGTTGTGAATAGCGTGACGGGTCGGGCGAAACTCGTCAAGTGGCAGGACCGGCCGAGGCGCCTGCGAGATCGCCTGGCGCGCTGCGCTATCCCGGTGTATGCCCTGACACTCACTGGTCGACGATGTCGCTGGCCAGCCAGCGACCGTCCACCTTCTGCATATGCAGGACGACCGGGCCTGCGACACTCTGCTGAGCGACGCCGTCCTTGGTGGCGCTCACCACCAGGTTGACAAGCAGCTCCGCGCGGTCTGCTGTGAGCAACGACACCGCGATCGGATCCGCTTTGGCGTCGGCGCTGGTCTGCGCCTGCTTGACCGCAGAGATGGTGGTGTCGGCGTACTTGCCCAGGTCGGCCCGCATCTTTCCGGTGAGCACCTGCTCGGCCGTGCCGCGGTAGCCGTCGATGCTCTTGACGTCATAGGCGTAGACGGTCTGCAACGCGTGGTCCGCGGCCGCCCGCACCTCCTGGGTGGCCTCGTTGTTCACGAACGCCTGGTTCGAGGTGTCCACGCCGGGCCGCTTCGCGGCGACCACCGCGAAGGCGCCGAGCAACACCGCGGCGATCAACAACCCCGCGACGAGCGGCCAGCGCGGGCGTCCCGCGCCGCTGCCCTGCGATCGAGCCGCGATCTGCGCGACGACCTTGCGGAACCGCGACGGGGCACGATCCTGCTCTGGGCGCTGCTCGGCACCCGACTTCCCGCGCGCGATGGCGGGGCGGGAGGCACCCGCCACCCGCGACCTACCACTCGGCGTGGGGCGCTCAGTACGTGGGGTGGCGGCACGCGACGGTTGCTCGGCGCCGGTGCGGCGCTTGGAGGTCACCCGGTTGACCGGTCGGCGAGACGTCATGGGTTGTCCTCCTACGATCCCGGCTTAGGCGCGGCGGGCGGCTGGTCCGCGGGCGGCGCGGGCGACTGCCGGCCGGGTCCACCGTTCAACAGCACCGGCTGGCTGAGCGAGGAGATCTGCTCGGCCTTCCAGATTTCGCCGTTCTTGGCCACGTCGACACTCCAGGTGTAGCGGTACTCCGCGGGCGGCTTGTCCTTGCCCGTCTCCGTCACCTGCAGGACGACCAGCGCCGATGCCTTGTCCTGCTCGCTGTTGAGCGTGGTGAGTGCGGCGCCGAGCACCTTCGACGACATCCCTACACCGGTTTGCTGGGCCAGCTTCTCGGCCTGGTCCTTGTTCTTGGTGGCCGAGTCGAGCAGCGCGCCGGTCATCGAGGACCTGGCCAGTGCGAGCGAGCCCGGCACGTCGTCGAGGTTCATCGAGGTCATGTTCAGCGCGGCCTGACGGGCAGCGTCCAGCGCGGTGTCGCGGGCGTCGGCGCGCGGGCCGTCGGTCAACGCGGCGCGCACCCAGCCCGTGCCGAACCAGGAGGCAGCGATCAGGGCGACCACCAGGAGCGCGGCCGAGCCGACGAGCGCGAATCTACCGAGCGCCGCCGGGCGGACGGAGCGCTTCGACACACTTTCCGACCCGCCGGAAGTGATCTTCGCTCCGTCGGCGACTTCCTCGACCGGCGAATCCGCAGCCACGGCCGCGTCGGCGTCGGGCGCAGCCACGGACGCCACCACGACGTCCAGCGCTTCTGGCTCCGTCGCATCGGCCTGCTTGGATAGATCCGCGGTCACGCCTGTTGTTCGCTCGCTACGCTCACTCACGCGAGACACCCTAACGTCGTCGGTCCTGGTCACCGCTTCGGCGTGACCCCCAGCAGGGTGGCCATCTGCACGGCGATCGGATTCAGGTTCAGCTTTTCCGGATCGGTTTTGGGATTGGAGTCCCACGGCTGCACGATGCTCGGATCGGCGAACGCGGCTCGCTCACCACCGCGGACGGCAGTCGGATTACCGAACGGCACAAGACATTTCGCGTCCTTGTTGAACGGGAATTCGTCGCGTGTGTCGTCGAAATCCGGGTTCTGTGCCTTCATCTGCTCGAGAATCCGCTGCGTACCCTCGTAGCCCACCGTACAGGCGGGCGGGTTGTTGGTCTCGAGCACCAAGCCGAAGTGGCTGGTGCCGTCGCCGGGTGCGGTAGAGGAAGCGCCGATGGACAGTTGCGGAAGCATCTGCAGCAACGGCCGCAGCGCGTAGAACTTCGGTGAGATGGTCCGCAGCAGCAGCCGCAGATTGGCCAGGTCCTCGGTGAGCGTGCCGCCGCTCTCGTCGATCAGCGCGCCGATCTGCTCGCCCGCGTCGGTTCCGGTGCCGATCAGCCTGCGCACGTCAGGGTCGCTGGAGCGAAGCTGGGCAGTGAGTTTGTCCAGGCCGTCGCTGAACTGGCGGATGGCATCGGACTGCTCGGCCTGGGTGCCCAGCGCGATCCTGCCGTCCCGGATCAGCTGGATCGTCTGCGGCAGCGTCTCGTTGAACGTCTCGGTGAACTTGTTCAGCGAATCGATCAGCACTTGCAGATCGTCGCCCTTGCCGTCGAACGCCTTGCCCAGTTCGCGGACGGTGGTGTTGAGTGCGTTCAGGTCCACCGAGCGGGTGAACCCGTCCACGCTGGCGACCAACTGCTCGACCGGCACGGGAGTGGTCGCCGAGGCGATCACAGAGTTGTCCCGCAGGTACGGGCCCGCATTGGAGTCGGGTTGCAGGTCGACGTACTGCTCACCGATCGCAGACCGATTGGCCACCACGGCTTTCGCCGAGGCGGGGATTTTCGGCGAGCTCGTATCGATGACGAGATTCATCACCACGCCGTCGTCGGTGAGTTCTAGTTCGCCGACCCGGCCGACCGGAACGCCGCGGTAGGTCACCTCGGCGCCCTTGTAGACGCCGCCGGTCTGCGCCGCCCGCACCTGCACCGTGTACTGACCGAAGCCGAGCATGTGGTCGAGCCGGATGTACTTGCCGCCGACGAACACCACGCCGACCACCGCGACCACCGCGAACGCGATCAGCTGCCACCGGACCAGACGTGTCATCGCGGACCACCCTCCGTTCCCTGACCGGTCCCGCCGCCGACCCCGAGTTGCTCGAGGATCGCCCCGATGGGGTTGGGCGGCACGCCCTGCGCGGGCAGCTGCGCCATGTTCGGCGGCAGCGGCAGGATCGACACCGTCGGCCAGCCCGGCCGCGGGCCGTTGCCGTTGTAGTACGGGTTGGTCGGGTTCACCGGCACCGAGGGGCCGACCGGCGGGATGTACACCGGATCCGGTTTGCCCACACCGAGATTGCTCAACGTGACGCCGATCTGCTGATCCACCGAAAGCCAGGTGTTGACACTTCCGCCGAAGGTGGCTTCCAGCGAGGAGTCAGGGAACGGGTAGGTCGGCACCAGCGGCAACGCGGTCACCAGATCCGGAGCCGAACGGCCGAGTTCCTGCAGCGTCGGTCGCAGCGAGCTGAGGTCGCGAATCAGGTCGTCCTTCGAGGTGTTCAGCACGTCGAAGCCGACCTCGCCGAGCCGGTCCAGCTGCGCGAGCAGTCCGACCAGCTGTGGTCGCTGCTCCTCCAGGATCTTGATGCCTTGCGGCAGCTCGTCGAGAATCTTGCCGATCTGCACGGTCTGCCTGCTGACCCTGCTGCTGAGCAGATCGAGGCCGTCCAGCGCCCTCGTGATGTCGTCGACCTGCTTGTTCAGGCCGTCGATCAGGATGTTCGCCTGCTCGATCAGCGAGCGCACCCGGCTCTCCCTGCCACCGAGGGTCTTGTTCAACTCGGTGACGATCGGCTGCAGCTGCGCGACTCCGCCGCCGTTGAGGAGCAACGACAGCGCGCCGAGCACCTGCTCGATCTCGGTGGCGTGCCTGGTGCGGTCGACCGGGATCACCGAGCCGTTGCCGAGCTTCTTCGGATCCGGGTCCGCGGCGGGCTTGGACAGCTCGATGAACTTCTCGCCGAGCAGATTCGACTGCCGGACCTCGGCGTGCGCGTTCGCGGGCAGGTCCACCGACGCGTTCACCACGGTGCGCACCGTGGCGGTCCACTGGTCCTCGCCGATGGTGATCTCCTCGACCCGGCCGACCGGCACGCCTTCGACCTTGACCGCGGACTGCGGCACCAGGTCGAGCACGTCGTCGAACTGGATGTCGATGTGGATCGGACGGTCGCCGACGTCGGCGCCGCCGGGCAGCGGAACGCTGTAGATGCCGTCGGCGGCGCACGAAGTGACCAGTGTCGCGGACAGGCCGACCGCCAGCACGGCGCCGAGACCGCGAGCGGCGGAACGGATTCGGGTGGTCATCGGACGCCTCCCTGCGACGGCGGAAGCTGATCCGACGGCGTGCCGGGCACCGTGCCAGGCACCGGGGCACGCTGCTGGTTCTCGCCGCTGAGGATGCCGAACGGCAGGATCAGCGTCGGGGTCTTCACCCCGGCGGTGATCTGGTCGGTGATCGCCTTGCAGTGGTCCAGGATCGGCCGCATCTGCCTGCCGAGCGCCTCGAACTTCGGATCTCCCGGCATCAACTTGGACAGGTCCAGCATCTTGCACATCACACCGAACGGGTCCTGCAGATCGGTGAAGTCGGCGCGCATGTCGAGGGTGCCCGATTCCGCGTTGTGCACGTTGATCAGGTTGCTCAGCGCCAGCGGCAGCACCGGCAGCAAGGCGGCCAGGTCGTCGCGCTGATCGGCCAGCGTCTTGGTCAGCGTGGTCAGTCCTTCGGCGTTCTCGGCCACCAGATCCCGGTTGTCGTCGATGAACCTGGCCACGTCGCCGAGCGCGATCGACAGCAGGTGCAGTGCGGCGCCGAGGTTTTCGCGTTCGCCGGCCAGGAAGGTCGACAGGTCGGCGAGCTGGACGTTGAACTGCCGCACCTGCTGGTCGTTCTGGGCCAGCATGGTGACGAAGGACTGCAGGTTTTTGACCGTGTCGAATATGTCCCCGCGCGCGTCGGAAAGGTAGCGCGCCGCCCGGGACAGCTGGGTGAGGCTGTTGGCCAGCGCTTCGCCGTTGCCTGCGAGGTTCGCCGCGCCGGTGCGCACCAGTTCGTTCACCGCGCCCTCGGCGTTGGCCCCGTTGGGGCCCAACGCATCCGACAGCTCGGTGATGCTCTTGTACAGCTGGTCGACCTCGACCGGCGTGACCGTGCGGTCGCGCGGGATGGTCGCGTTGCGGTCCATCTTCGGGCCCCCGGTGTAGACCGGGGTCAGCTGGATGTAGCGATCCGACACGATCGAGGGCGTGATCTGCGCGGCCCGCGCGTCCGCGGGCACGTCGAATTTGCGGTCCACGCTCATGACGATCTTGACCTGATCGCCCTGCGGCTCCACCGAATCCACCGAACCCACGGGCACACCGAGGATGCGCACGTCCGAGCCCTCGTAGATGCCGACCGAACGATCGAAGTAGGCGGCGATCTTGGTGGTGGTGAGCCGGTCGAACAGCCACCACAGCACCCCGGCCAGCAGCACCGCCACGACCACTACCAGTGCGATGCCCACCTTGGCGCCGCGGCTGGAATGCTTGACCGCGCCGACCGGATCGCTGCTCCAGTTGCCCGCCATGTCAGTTACCTCCCAGGGCGCGGACCGGCGGACGGTCGCCGGGGATCTCGGGCAGCGCCGGCGGCACCAGGTTGACGATCACCGCGTCGAACCAGCGGCCGGTGCCGAGCACGTTGGCGTAGAGACCGTAGAAGGGCGCTGCGAGCTCCAGGGTCTTGGAAATGTTCTGCTGGTTGTCGTTGAGCAAGTCGATCGAGGCGCGCAAGTTCTTCAGTGCGGGACCGATCTGCGCTTCGTTGTCGTGCACCAGCGCGCTCAGCTCCGCCGAGACGACCCTGGCGCCGGACAGCAGCTGCGCGATGGACTGCTGCCGGATATTGAGCTCGGCGAGCAGTTGACCGCCCGAGGCGAGCAGCCGCTCGAACTCGGCATTGCGGTCGGCGAGCACCTGGGTGGTCTGTCTGGTCGCGGCGAACAGCTTCTTCAGCTCCTGGTCGCGCTTGGCCAGCGTCTCCGACAACCGGGCGACGCCGTCGATGGAGCCGCGGATCTCCGGCGGCGTGGTGTCGAACGCGTCGGACAGCACCCGCATGCTGGTGGCCAGCTGCGCGGTGTCGATCTGGTCGATGTTCCTCGCCGCGTCGGTAAACGCGTCCACCACGTCATACGGAGATACCGTGCGCGACAAAGGAATCCGCTTGCTCGGATCGGCGGGCGCGGAGCCCCTCGGATCCAGCGCCAGGTACTTCTGCCCCAGCAGGGTCTTGATCTGGATGGACGCGGTGGTCTCATTACCGATCCAGGCGTCCTTGGTGCGGAAGTCCACGAGTACCCGGTCACCGGCGAGCCGGACATCGGCGACCGAGCCGACCTTGACGCCCGCGATGCGGACCTCGTTGCCCTTCTTGATGCCTGCCGCCTCGCTGAACTCGGCGGTGTACTTGGTGCCCGCGCCGATAATCGGCAGCCGGTCGAAGAAGAACGCCGACACCGTTACCAGCAGCACGATGGCGAGCCCGAGCACACCCATGAACGCGGGGCTGCGCTTGCCGAGCAGGATCCGATCGTCCATCAGCGAGCCTTCCCATGGCAGCGTGGCGCGGCGTTGGTGTACAGCGGCTGATTGATCGTCGGCAGCCCGGCGGGCAGGTTGAGCTGAGGCGCGTCGACCGCGCCCGGACCGACGACGATGTCGATGCCGCACAGATAGAACTGGAACCAAGAGCCGTAGCTGGCGGCGCGGCCCAGCTTCTCCATCTTGAGCGGCAGATTCCGCAGCGTGTCGTTCACGTCGTCGCTGCGGTCGTCGAGGGTGCCGGTCAGCTGGCTCAGGCCGGCGATCGACCCCTGCAGCGTCGGACGGACCGGCACGAGCAGGTCGGCGGTGGCCGAGGTCAGGTCGGCGAGTGAAGTCACCGAGCGTCCGATCGTGTCGCGTTCCGCGGCGAGGCCGCTGATCAGCGCCTCGGTGTTCACGATCAGCTGGTCGAACTGGTCGTCGCGCTTGTTGACGGTGTCCAGGACGGCGGTCAGATTGCGGGTCAACTCACCGATCACCGCATCCTTGTCCGCGATCTTGTTGGTCAGGTTCGCGGTGGTCGCGACGAGGTCGTGGATCGTGCCCTGCTCGCCCTGGAAGACCTGGATGATCTCGAAGGACAGCTTGTTCACGTCGTCGGCGGTCAGCGTGCGGAACAGCGGGCGGAAGCCGTTGAACAGCGTGGTGAGGTTCAGCGCAGGCCTGGTGCGCTCCACCGGGATGGTCCCGCCTTTGTTCAGCTTGCGGCCCGGCTCGCCGGTGCCCTGCTCCAGCGCGATGTAGCGCTGGCCGACCAGGTTGCGGTACTTGATGGTGGCCGTGGTCGTGGCGGGCAGCCAACTCCGGTCGGTGAGATCGAACTTCACCTCGGCCAAGCGCTTGTCCACGATCGAGACGTCGGTGACCTTGCCGACCCGCACGCCGGCGATGCGCACCTCGTCACCGGGATTGAGCGAGGTGACATCGGTGAACCGGGCTTTGAAACCCGTTCCGCCGCTGCTGTAGTTGGCGATGGACAAACCGAGCATCGTGGTCGCGAACAGGGTCACGACGATGAAGACGATCAGCTTGGTCAGCGGCCCACCCAGGCCGCGCAGCTTCTGCTTCATCGAATACTCACCTCGCTTCCGCGGAACGCGGGCGCACCTGCCCTGGTCACCCAGCCCGGCACCTGATCCGGCGCGACCCCGTTGGCCGCACCGTAGATCGCGCCGAGGGACTGCTGCTCCATCGGCGAACCGGCTGTCGTCGGCACCTTGCTCCCTGGGTAGACGCCGAACTGCGGCGGCTCCAGCTTGCCGCTCTCCTGGTCACCCGGGTTACGGCTGGGTACCGCGTAGGAGCCGTCGTTGCTCGGTCCTCCCGTGTACTGGCCGGGGTCGACGCCAGCGGGCAACTCGGGGATGCACCACGGACCGCGGGGGTCCAGCCAGCGCGGCTCGTCCTGGTTTGGCAGGTATTTGCCGCGGGTATTGGTCAGCTCGATGCTCACCCGGGAGCCGGGCCGGTCGGTGCCCTTGCCCAAGATCTGGTCGATGCGCGGCTTCATCTTCGCGAAGTTCGCCAGCGAGCAGGCATAGTTCGGCGAGTAGTAGGCCAACAGTTCCAGCGCGGGCCGGGAGTCGGCGGCCAGGTCGATAATGTTGTCGCGGTTGGCGATCAGGAAGTCGGCGGTGCTCGACGAAGTCGGCGTCAACGTTGCGTAGAGCGCGTCGATGTCGGTACGTCGCTGCACGATCGTCGCGTTGGTGGTTCTCAGGTTGTCCAGCGCCTCGATCAGCTGCGGCGCCGCGTCGGAGTAGGCGGCGGCCACCTGGGCGAAGCTGCGCAGGTCCTCCTGCAGATCCGGCAGCACGCCGTTGACCTGGCGGAAGATGTTGTCCAGCTTGTCCACGCTCTCGCCGAGCGCGAAACCTCGACCGGCCAGGGCCTGGGACAGCGCACCCAGGGTGGCGGCGAGGTCCTGCGGCGGAATGGCTTGCAGCAGCGGGAGCAGATCGTCGAGCAGCTTGCTCAGCTCGATGGCGTTGCCACTGACGTCCTGGTGCAGTGTCACACCATTCGTCAGGTGCTGTGCGCTTCGGTCCTCCGGAATGATCAGGTCCACATAGCGCTCGCCGAACAGCGTCTTGGGCAGCAAGCGCGCGGTCGCGTTGGCCGGAATCTGTTGCGCCTTGTCCGGTTCGATGGCCAGGTTCAGCGTCACCTTCCCGCCGTCGGAGCGGCTGGAGCGCACCTCTCCGACGCTGATGCCGCGCACCTTGACGTCCGCGTTGCGGGTCAGCGCGTTGCCGACGCTGTCGGTCACCAGGTCGACGTCGACGGTCTTGACGAATTGCTTGTTGTACACCGCGATGGTCGTCCACAGGAACAGGCCGACCACGAGGAAGAACGTGATGCCCAGCACACGAACACGCAGTGTCTCGGTCGAGCGCCAGGCCTGCACCCCCCGGCTCATCCGGCCACTCGCACCGTGGTCGTAGTACCCCAGATCGCGAGGCTGAGGAAGAAGTCGAGCACGTTCACCAGCACGATCGCGGCGCGGACCGCGCGGCCCACCGCGACGCCGACGCCTGCGGGGCCGCCGGTGGCGTGGAAGCCGTAGTAGCAGTGCACCAAGATGATCACGAAGGCGAAGACCAGCACCTTGAGGAACGAATAGAGCACGTCCTCCGGTGGCAGGAACAGGCTGAAGTAGTGGTCATAGGACCCGCTGGATTGGCCGTTGAACCAGATGCTGACCATTCGAGACGCCAGGAACGTGCCGAGCAGGCCGACGACGTACAGCGGGATCACCGCAACGAATCCGGCGATCACGCGGGTGGTGACCAGGAACGGCACGCCGGGCACCGCCATCACCTCGAGTGCATCGATCTCCTCGGAGATGCGCATGGCACCCAACTGGGCGGTGAAACCACATCCGACCGTCGCCGAGAGTGCGAGCGCGGCGACCAGCGGCGCGATCTCACGGGTGTTGATGTAGGCGGTGAGAAAGCCGGTGAGCGCCGAGCTGCCGAGGGCGTCGAGGGCCTTGAAGCCTTGCAGGCCGACCACGACGCCGACCGAGCCGGACATGAACACGATGACGCCGATGGTGCCGCCGATCACCGCGAGCGCGCCGGTACCGAAGGTGACCTCGGCGAGCAGCCGCATGACCTCCTTGCGGTAGTGCACGGCGGTGCGCGGGATCCAGGCGATGGCGCGTGAATAGAACGACATCTGATCGCCCGCGCGATCGATGACGTTCAGCGGGGAGCGGACGAAGTCTCCCGCCCGGCGCAGCGACTTGGCGAAGACCGGAGTTCGATACGGGCTGGCCATCGGATCAGGCACCCTTTGCCGGGACGACTTGCAGATACACCAGGGTCAGGACGAGATTCACGAAGAACAGCACCATGAATGTGATCACCACGGATTGGTTCACCGCGTCACCGACTCCTTTCGGACCCCCTTTGGGATGCAACCCCTTGTATGCGGCGATCACGCCGGCGAGCAGGCCGAAGACCGCTGCCTTGACCTCACCGATCCACAGGTCCGGTAGCTGAGCGAGCGCCGAGAACGAGGCCAGGTAGGCACCCGGCGTTCCGCCCTGCAGCAGCACGTTGAAGAAGTACCCGCCCGCGATACCGACTACCGACACCAGGCCGTTGAGCAGCAGTGCCACCAGCACCATGCCGATCACACGCGGTACGACCAGCTTTCGCACCGGGTCGACACCGAGCACCTCCAGCGCGTCGATCTCCTCGCGGATGGTGCGCGAGCCGAGGTCGGCGGCCACCGCAGACCCGGCCGCGCCCGCGATGATCAGCGCCGTGACGACCGGGGCCGCCTGCTGGACGGTGGCAAGCACACTGGTCGCACCGGTGAAGGACTCCGCACCCAACTGCTTGATCAGCGAGCCGGTCTGCAGTGCGACGACCGCGCCGAACGGGATCGCGACCAGTGCGCTGGGCAGGATCGAGACACTCGCGATGAACCACGACTGCTCGATGAACTCCCGCCATTCGAACGGGCGGCGGAACGTCTTGCGCAGGACGTCGATGAACAGCGCGAAAATATTGCCAGCCTGGGCAAACCCCGACTCCAGTGGAGTCCGCAATCGCGCCAGGGAGGAAGTCACGATCGCAGATGTTACCCGTTAGTTGTGTTGTGTCGCACGGTTGTGTAGGTCGCCGCTGTTGTACGCCATCACCTGCGTATCGTCGTTCTCCGCAAGTGACTCGCGGATCGCGACCTGGGCTGCGTGCGGGAGCGTGTGCATGATCTCGCGGACGCGCTCCTTACGCCGCAACACCCCCTGCCGCACCGGCATACCGGGTGTCGCGCGCATCTGCGGGATGATCCCCTCGACTTCCTCGGCGCCACCATGGTGATGACCGGCGTCCACGAGCGCCTGCTCGCGCGCCATCTGCGCCTCGTCCTTCTCCTCCGACATACCGATCGGACCGATCATGCGGCCGTTGAGGAACTGCTTGACCACCGGCTCCTCCGATGTGAGCAGCACCTCGCGTGGTCCGAACATGACCAGCTGGCGTCGGAAGAGCATGCCGATGTTGTCCGGCACGGTGCGGGCCAGGTTGATGTTGTGCGTGACGATCAGGATCGTGGCGTCGATCTGTGCGTTGATATCGATCAGCAGCTGACTCAAGTACGAGGTGCGGACCGGGTCCAGACCCGAGTCCGGCTCGTCGACCAGGATTATCTGCGGATCCAGTACCAGAGCGCGGGCCAGACCAGCGCGCTTGCGCATACCGCCGGAGATCTCGCCGGGCAGCTTGCCCTCGGCGCCGAGCAGACCGGTGAGCTCCAGCTTCTCCATCACGATCTTGCGGATCTCGTCCTCCCTCTTCTTCGTGTGCTCACGAAGCGGGAAGGCCACGTTGTCGAACAGATTCATCGACCCGAACAGCGCACCATCCTGGAACAGCACACCGAACAGCTTGCGGATCTCGTAGAGCTCCTTGTTGGAGCAGGTCGTGATGTCTGTGCCGTTGATGTAGATCGAACCGCGCTCCGGACGAAGCAGACCGATGAGCGACTTCAGGAACACCGACTTACCGGTACCGGACGGGCCCAGCAGAGCGCTGACCTCGCCGGATGGCAACGTCAGCGAAACGTCCTGCCAAATGCGCTGGGAACCAAAGGATTTGGTAACACTTTCGGTCCTGACCTCGACGCCCACGCCAACCTCCACAATTCTCAACGAGCTGCCCACCGGCGAACCGCGCGCTCGGTCATCGCGGTGTGTCACGTCACAGTGGGGTGCGGCCACTGTATCCCATGCACCAGATGGGGCACACCCCTAACCTGACCGAAGAGTAACCCCCCAAAGCTCGCGATATTCACAATTTCCGCCCACGTTGCCGAAAAGAGCCGAACGGGCGGCTCCCCGCAATGGGGAACCGCCCGTTCGGCGTATTTCGGTCGGAATTACTTGACCGAGACCTTGGCGCCGGCCTCTTCCAGCTTCGCCTTGGCAGCCTCGGCGGCATCCTTGGCGACCTTCTCCAGGATCGACTTCGGGGCGCTCTCGACCAGGTCCTTGGCTTCCTTCAGACCCAGGCCGGAGACGATCTCGCGGACCACCTTGATGACCTGGATCTTCTTGTCGCCGGCACCCTCGAGGACGACGTCGAACTCGTCCTGCTCCTCGACGGCCTCGGCCGGAGCGGCGGCACCGACGGCGGCGACGGCGACCGGAGCAGCCGCGGTGACCTCGAACTTCTCCTCGAACTTCTTCACGAAGTCCGACAGCTCGAGCAGGGTCATGTTGCCGAAGGTCTCGAGCAGTTCGTCAACGTTGGCCATTGTTGTTTTCCTTTCGGTAGTTGATGTCTATGCGGGGCGAATCGTGCCGCACGGGAGTTACTCGGCAGCTTCGCCTTCGGCCTGCTTCTTCTCCTGCAGCGCGGCGGCCAAGCGGGCCACCTGCGAGGCGGGAGCGTTGAACAGACCGGCAGCCTTCGCGAGGTTGCCCTTCAGCGCGCCGGCCAACTTGGCCAGCAACACCTCGCGGGTTTCCAGATCGGCGATGCGCTCGACCTCGGACACGGACAGCGGAGCGCCGTCCATGTAGCCGCCCTTGATGACCAGCGCCTTGTTGTCCTTCGCGAAGGTCTTCAGGGCCTTGGCCGCGTTGACCGGCTCACCCGTGATGAAGGTGATCGCGGTCGGTCCGACGAACAAATCGTCGAGGCCTTCCACGCCCGCCTCGGCGGCGGCGCGCTTGACCAGGGTGTTCTTGGCGACGGAGTACGTGGCTTCGGCGCCGAGCGCGCGCCGCAGCTCGGTGAGCTTGCCGACCGACAGGCCACGGTATTCCGTGACGACGGTGGCCGTCGAGCTCTTGAACTGCTCCGCGATCTCCTCGACCGCGGTGACCTTCTCGGGTTTTGCCATACTTCGCCTCCTCTCTGATGGTCGGTTCGTATACGCGAACTACCGATCAGGGGCCGACGACAAAACAAACGCCCCGAACGCAGAGCGTTCCGGGGCGCAATAGAAAACCGATCCCGGGCTTGCCCGGACCAATTCCCAGCCTCGGCTCTCCCTGCGTGGGCCGCCGGCAATGTCGCCGGACCTTCGACCGAACCCATATGGGAACGGCGACCAACGGTCTTCGGTAGAACGGATTGGGTAGCGATCGAACTCGTCGATAACTATGGCTGAGAATACCTGGCCGTGCTGCCATCTGCCAAAACGGGTCCCACAACCGTCGGCCGAGGCCCTTGCGCGCCACCTGCGCAGTGGGCGCGGTGCGGAACTCCGCGCCGATCGCTCAGACTGCGCCAGCTGGCACAACCCATGTTGTCGACTGCCCGGTATGCGCCGCAATGGTGTCGAAGTCGTTGTCGTAGTGCAAAACTGCCAATCCATGCGCCTGGGCCGTGACCGCGACAACCAGGTCGGCGATCGATGCGGATCGATGTTGTGCCTTGGCGGTGAGCAGTGCCTGAAGGTCGGACGCTTGTACCCAGAGATCATCAGGAGTGTCCACCCACTCGAGTGATTCATGCAGTGTCGTCCTGATACGCGCTCGGTCATCGCCGTTACGGGCCGAGTAGAGCATTTCCAGCTCGGTGACCCCGCACATGCAGACCAGCGCGCGGTCCATCAGAGGGACGAGCACGTCTCGCACTGGTATCAGATGGAGCCGCGCAAGCGCACTCTTATCGACGAGATAGCGAGTCACCCCCACAGACGTTCCTCGACGTCAGGTTCCAGCAGGATCGAAAAGGCCCCTTGCTCGGCCAAATCCACCAATCTGCGTACGGAGTCGATCCTGATCACCTCACGGAATGCGGCATCGATCGTGTCACGGAGCGTATCGGTACCGAGGATCTCCTTTGCGCGATCCAACTTCGCCATATCTACGTCAACACTGGTCTTCGCCACAGCAGCCTCCCTATATCTCATACAAGGATACATGGATATCTACGATCGTTCCAATTCGATGTCCGATTGCCCCCTATGTAAGAATCATCCTGGAAACACCGCAACGGCGGGAACGCGATCGCGTTCCCGCCGTTGCGGTGTTCCTCAGGTGCTGTCTACGCGTCCTCGTCGAGGAGGTTGCGGGTGCGGTTCGGGTCCACCGGGATGCCCGGTCCGGTGTTCGTCGAGACCGTCACCTTCTTGACGTAGCGGCCCTTGGCGGTCGACGGCTTGACACGCAGGATCTCATCCAGCGCGGCGCCGTAATTCTCCACGAGCTGGGCGTCGCCGAAGGACGCCTTGCCGATGACGAAGTGCAGGTTGGCCTGCTTGTCGACACGGAAGTTGATCTTGCCGCCCTTGATCTCGTTGACGGCCTTGGTCACGTCGTTGGTGACCGTGCCAGTCTTCGGGTTCGGCATCAGACCGCGCGGGCCGAGGACACGCGCGATGCGGCCGACCTTGGCCATCTGGTCCGGGGTGGCGATCGCGGCGTCGAAGTCCAACCAGCCGCCCTGGATCCGCTCGATCAGGTCCTCGGCGCCGACGGCGTCCGCACCGGCGGCCTCGGCCTCGGCGGCCTTCTCGCCCGCCGCGAACACGATGACGCGGGCGGTCTTACCGGTGCCATGCGGCAGGTTTACGGTGCCACGGACCATCTGGTCTGCCTTGCGGGGATCCACACCGAGACGCACGGCAACCTCAACGGTCGCGTCGGTCTTGGTGGTGGCGGTCTCCTTGGCCAGCCGCGCAGCGGAGAGCGGAGAGTACAGCTTGTCGCGATCGACCTTCTCGGCCGCGGCGAGATACGCCTTGCTTCGTTTTGCCATTTTGTCTGTGTCCTTGTCGGTGTTCAGATGTGGTTGTCGGGCCTGGCCGGCCCTCCCACGTGTGCGATCTCATCTCCCGACCAGTGCCGGGATCCCCGATCGAATCCGGGATGACGGGAACTCAGCCTTCGACGGTGATGCCCATCGAACGCGCGGTGCCCGCGATGATCTTGGCCGCCTGCTCGACGTCGTTGGCGTTCAGATCTTCCTGCTTGGTCTTGGCGATCTCACGGACCTGGTCCATGGTCACCTTGGCCACCTTGAGGCGGTGCGGTTCGGCTGAACCCTTCTGCACACCCGCGGCCTTGAGTAGCAGCTTGGCGGCAGGCGGAGTCTTCAGCTTGAAGTCGAAGGACCGGTCCTCGTACACCGAGATCTCGACCGGGATGACGGTGCCACGCTGCGACTCGGTCGCGGCGTTGTACGCCTTGCAGAACTCCATGATGTTGACGCCGTGCTGACCGAGCGCAGGGCCGACCGGAGGGGCCGGGTTCGCCTGGCCGGCCTGGATCTGAAGCTTGATGATCCCGGCGAGCTTCTTCTTCTTGGGGGGCATCTTTCTTTCCTAGGTGTTTGTTGTCCTTGCTCTTTGCAAGTCGTGGTGTTGCGATCTTCGACCGGGCAGATTCACCCCGCAGCCGACGGAACTGGTCTAGATCTTCGCGACCTGGGTGAACGCCAGCTCGACCGGGGTCTCGCGGCCGAAGATCGACACGAGCACCTTGAGCTTCTGCTGTTCGGCGTTGACCTCGGAGATGCTGGCAGGCAGCGTCGCGAACGGGCCGTCCATCACGGTCACCGATTCGCCGACCTCGAAGTCGACCTCGATGATCGGCTTCGGCGCGACGTCGCCGCCGGTGGTGTCGGCGCTCGCCGCAGCGGCGGCCGTGGCGGGCTTCTTCTGCTGCGCGGCCGGGACCAGGAACTTCACCACGTCGTCGATGGAAAGCGGCGACGGGCGGGAGGTGGCGCCAACGAATCCGGTGACACCGGGGGTGTTGCGCACCGCGCCCCACGACTCGTCGTTGAGCTCCATCCGGACCAGGATGTAGCCGGGGAGCACCTTGCGATTGACGTGTTTGCGCTGGCCGTTCTTGATCTCGGTGACTTCTTCGGTCGGCACCTCGACCTGGAAGATGTAGTCCTCGAGGTCCAGGTTCTGCACACGAGTCTCGAGGTTGGCCTTCACCTTGTTCTCGTAGCCCGCGTAGGAGTGGATGACATACCAGTCACCGGGGGCACGCCGCAGCGCGGCCTTCATCTCGGCAACGGGATCGGCGGGCTCGGCATCGGCAGGAGCGGCGGAGGCGGATTCAGCGGGCTCCGATTCCTCGACCACGGTCTCATCGGTCGCGAACTCCTCGACGGAGTCGGTGGGCTCGGCCACCGCGTCGTCGACCGGGAACTCGTTGTGTGTGTCGTTCTCCGGGGTGCTCACTGAGGCACTCGCTTCCTGTGTCGTCACGTACATCCTCTGCGTGCCGGGCCGGGCGCGCGGCGAAATTGCTTCCGCCCGTGTCCGCCCCGGGATCGGCTACCGGCGTCGGCGTCGTTCAGCTAGCCGAACAGCCAGTTGACACCCTTGATGAACGCCAGATCCAACCCGCTGATGAACGCGACCATAAAAATCACGAACACCAGAACAACGCTCGTATAGGTGACCATCTGCTTCCGATTGGGCCAGATCACCTTGCGCAGTTCCGCGATGACCTCACGCAGAAACCTGATCAAACGCTTGAACGGATTACCCGACTTCTTGCGTTCGGCCCGATCGGTTGTCTTGGCTGCCTTCCGCGACGGTCGGTCGAGTGTGGCGACCCCACCATTGTCGATCTGCGAGGGCGACGCGCTGCGAGTCCGCCGGGCGGACCGCTTGCCGCTCGGCCGAGTCGCTGCGGCGGTGTCATCGCCTTCGTCGGCCGCATGCGGGCCGTGGCGAGTGTCCCGCTCGTCGCTCACGCCTTCTCCTCGCTGCGCTCGTCGTCGGCGTGCGCGATGCGCGCTGTGCCAATGGCTCGCTCGCTACGCTCGCTCATGCCTGCGCCTCGCTGGCGCTCGGCTCCGGCACGAGCGAACGCTCGACTGCGTCCATTGTTCGCTCGCTGCGCTCGCTCACGGGTCGATCCTTTCTCGTCGCTGGCATCCAGGGCAGGGGCGACAGGACTTGAACCTGCAACCTGCGGTTTTGGAGACCGCTGCTCTGCCAGTTGAGCTACGCCCCTTCGGTTGGACGGTGTCGTCTGCCCCAACCTCTGTTCGATATTCAGTTGTGCACTGGTGTCACACAACACGCGCGCCACTCCGGCAGTTGCCGGCCCCGTCGGCGATCCTCGCGGACCGCCTGGAACCAGCCCTACAGAGCAGCGCGCAGCGGCTGGTGACCCCAGAAACCTGAGTCTACGTCACCGTACGCGACATTAGCCAATCAGGGTCGCCGGACCAGGTCAGGCCAGCTGCACGGTCGCGGTCGCGCGGCCGAAGATCTTCCTTCCCGCCGACTTCGCCACGATCGCGACGACCGCGGTCTTGGTCTCCGGATCGACCGACTTCACCTTACCTGTGTACTCGACCTCGGCGGCCTCGTCGGTACCCACGTAAACCGGACTGGTGAAGCGCACGTTGTATTCCTTGACCGCGCCGGGATCGCCGAGCCACGAGGTGATGAAACCGCCGCCGAGGCCCATCGTGAGCATGCCGTGCGCGACCACGTTGTCCAGGCCGACCAGCTTGACGACCTCGTCGCTCCAATGGATCGGGTTGGCATCACCCGAGACGCCCGCGTAGTTCACCAGATCGCCGCGGGTGAGCCGGACCGTGCGCGGGGGCAACTCGTCGCCGACCAACACGTCCTCGAACCGAATCGCGTGCTTGGTGGGCACCAGCGCGGGGACCACGGGGGCGGGCGCGGCGACAGCCGGAGTGCTGCGCGGGTAGTGGCCCGGCGCCTCTTCGCCGATGCCATGCATGAGCACGTTGCGGACGGCGGTGTTGAGGTTGGGGTCGATGTCGGCACCGCTGCGGCCGACGAGCGTGGTGTAGGTGGTGAGCACCAACTCGTCGTTCTGCGCGGTGACGATGTTCTTGGTGACGATGATGTCGCCACCGAATGCCTGCCGGAACGAGTGCAGATGGACGTCACAGGTGAGCTGGTCGCCGACCTTGATCGGGCGGTGGAAGTCGAGGATCTGGTCGGTCTGCATGATCTGGCTGAGGTCGTAACCGGTGACGACCTCTTCGAACAGCTTGCGTTGGGCCAGAATCCCGACCAAGGAGATGAAGGTGAGCGGCGCGAGCAGATTGTCGTAGCCGTACTCCTGCGCGGCGTCCTCGTCCCAGTGCACCGGGTGGTAGTCCTGCACGGCGCGCGCGTATTCGCGCGCCTTCTCACGGCCGACCTCGTAGTAGTCGTCGACGCGGTAGTGGTGACCAACCATCGCCGCGGCATGTGCCGCGGGATCGAATACCTCGCCCGTCTGGACCGCTTCGTCTGTACCGGTGTTGATTGTCACGGGAGGACTGTACCTATCTGACCCCGTCACCCGGAGTCTGCGGAGCGCTCACCACCGCACCCACACCGTGAAAATGCGTCAGGGCCGGACTTATGTCCGGCCCTCGCGGTGCCACGGCCCGAGATAACCAGGATGCGACTCCCGGCCTACACCACGCGGTAGTTCACGCGCGGAGGACTAGCGGGATTCGCGGTGCGCCCGGTGCGTGCCGCAGTTCGGGCAGAACTTCTTCAGCTCCAGCCGGTCCGGGTCATTACGCCGGTTCTTCTTGGTGATGTAGTTGCGGTGCTTGCACTGCTCGCAGGCCAAGGTGATCTTTGGCCGGACATCGGTGGACTTCGCGGCCACGATATGCCTTCTTTCCGGTACCTGATGGGCTTAATCGGTTGTGGTAGCGATGGCCGGACTTGAACCGGCGACACAACGATTATGAGTCGTTTGCTCTACCGACTGAGCTACACCGCCACGGCGTCGCATTACCGTGGTGCCGCGCCCAACTCCCGCAACTACAGGAGCGATGCCGAGTCGGTCACCACCGGCAATCCGGCGAGCCCCCTAACGGAATCGAACCGTTGACCTTTTCCTTACCATGGAAACGCTCTGCCGACTGAGCTAAGGGGGCATGACTGCTGCCGCACCGAGCTCCAAAAGCTCGACCTCAGCGCGGCGAAGTCTTGAACGAGGTTACACACTCACCGGTCTCACCACCAAACCGCGTGGTCAAAGCTGTGTTTTTGGCCGCGCGGGCGCGGCGGGTTCGCGGCCCCCTGTTGGCTTGCATCCGAGCGGCCGCTGCTCGCGACTGCGGCGCATGCGCAGCGGCCGCTCGGACGCAAGCCGGGCCGCGAACGGCGCTCGTAAGACTCGCGCTGTGCGGGTTGGGAGTGCGGGGGGCTCGACTTCTGTCGTGTTGGTGTGGCGGGTTCTGTCGATTGGGTGCGGCAGGTCCGTTCGGTTCGCGCTGTACATGGTCGCGAGGGCGCGCCAGCTCGAGCATGGCCGCGCAACGAGGGAGTCCGGTCCCGCGGCAGCACAGCCTGCGTGCGCCCACAAAAACCGAACGCCGACACGAACAACGCAACCAACGGGGGGACGCCACGCCGACGGCACGCGGAACTGCCCCACAGATAGAACAGTCAGCCAAAGCGAGCGCACCAGCACCAGCACCAGCACCAGCACCAGCACCCAAGAGTTAACCCGCACCGACGTAAGCCGCAACCCACACCGACGTGATCAACGCAACCACGGAAAGGGGGTCCGGGGGGCAAAGCCCCACCGGGCGGGGCGTGGGGGTTGCACCCCCACAAAACAGACGAAGTGAGCCCTGTACGCGCATTCTGCGTACAGGGCTCACCTAGCGAACGAAGTGGCAGGTGTAGGATTCGAACCTACGTAGGCTTTCACCGACAGATTTACAGTCTGCTCCCATTGGCCGCTCGGGCAACCTGCCTTTCGCGCTTGTTCTGCGCGCTGAGCAGAATACATCGAACCCGCACCCCTAATGCAAACCGGCTGGCTATTGGCCATGCCGGGCGACTAACCTCGGGTCTCCGGGTAGAACTGACGATGGCCGGAACATCCGGTTGTGGTGACCCGTCGGACCGTCAGGACAGGAGCGCAGCGTGGCTGATTCGTCTTTCGATGTTGTGAGCAAGGTCGATCGACAGGAGGTCGACAACGCCCTGCATCAGGCGGAGAAGGAGCTCAACACCCGCTACGACTTCCGCGGAACCGGCGCGTCGATCGAATGGTCCGGCGAGGACAAGATCGTGCTCACCGCCGAGGCGGAGGAGCGTGTCAAGGCCGCGCTGGAGGTGTTCAAGGAGAAGCTGATCCGCCGCGACATCTCACTGAAGGCGTTCGACGCGGGTGAGCCCGCCGCCTCCGGCAAGGTGTACCGGATCACCGGCTCGCTGGTGCAGGGCATCGATGCCGAGCATGCGAAGAAGATCTCCAAGAAGATCCGCGACGAGGGGCCGAAGGGCGTGAAGGCGCAGATCCAGGGCGAGGAGCTGCGGGTGAGTAGCAAGAAGCGCGACGACTTGCAGGCCGTCATCTCCCTGTTGAAGAGCGAGGATTTCGGCATCGCGCTCCAGTTCGTCAACTACCGCTGACCGCCTTCGGGTCGTAGCGCGGCCGGGTCGGCCGCGTTCAGCGTTTCGACGAGCGTGTCTTCCTCGTAGCTGAAGTGGTTTTCCAATTCTGTTGCGAGGCGGTCGAATTCGGTGCGCAACCGAGCCACGTCACCAGACTCTTCGGAGTCGAGCAGCTCACGTAGTTCAGTCAGCGCCGCGGCTACTACACCGTGTTCGCGCTGCAACCGGTCCACCACGGGCGCCAGCTCGGGCTGCAGGCGGACCAGCGCGGGAAAAATGCCGTCCTCGCTGGTGTGGTGCTCGTGCAGCGCACTACAGAACGCGACGCAGTGCGTGCGCAGTTCCTGCGGCAGAGTCGGTTTCGCGATGACGTCCGGCGCGTTCGAATGTCCGTCTAGACCCGCTCGGACGGTGGCGAGATCGCGGCGCAGCTGTGCGTGCACCTGCCGCAGATGGTCGCCGATCGCGGCGGCGCGCTGCCGGGTGGGCGTGGCCGCTTCGGGCGAGCCGGATACCGCGAGCGTGCCTGCGACACCCGCCACGACGGTCGCGGTCGCGCCGGCGCCCGCCAGGAAGCGACGCCTGCCCAGTCCGGGGCGAGCGGTGGGACGCAGCGCGACCACCGGGATGACCCGGTCGGTCGCCGCCTGATAGGCGTCGAACGCAGGGTCGTCGCTCGCCTGCGCGGCATAGTGGCGATCCCGTTCCGCACCCTCCAGGATCGAGGCGCTCGCGGCGTAGGTCTCGATCCCCTTCTCCGCACCGATCTCGACGGTGACCTGCGAATGCACCCGCACGTTGTAGAACCAGGCGGGATGAGTGTCGGCGCCGGCGTTGGAACCGAACACCAGAAGGCGATCTGTGTCGCGGCGGTAGACGACGGGCACGGTGTGCCGGCGACCGCTGCGGGCGCCGATGGTGGTGAGCAGCACGAGCGGCGCTCCCTCGAACATCCCGCCGACCTTCCCCCCGTTCGCGCGGAACTCCGCGATGATCGCCCGGTTGAAGTCGCCTGGCCGGATCTGCTCCGGATCGGTCATGTCCGACGCCCCTTTCGTGGTGCCGCGCGCACGCCGCGACCGCTGGTTATAGCCTGAGAGTTAAGGCAGTTTTGCTTTGCAAGCAAAAATATTTTGTAAGCAAAGACTATTGAGAGGTGTGCGGTATGTCAACCGATGAGCGGGGGGGACTTGGTGTCGACGAGGGCATCCGCACCCTGCTGCTGCTCATGCCGAGGGTGGTCGGACGAGCGAAGAAGCTGGGCGTCCCGGAGGAGCTGGAATCGTTCTCGCTGGCACCGCGGCACCTGTCGCTGCTGGCCAACCTGGTGTTTGATGGTCCGACCACGGTGACCGATCTCGCCGCACGCCTGGAGGTGGCGCCGACGACGGTGAGCCTGATGGTCGGCGAACTGAGCAAACAGGGCGTGCTCGAGCGCGGTGCGGATCCTGACGATCGCAGGCGCACCATCGTCAGCATCGCACCCGCACACGCGGAATCGGTGCACAAGTGGCTCGGCCGCAGCGCACGGGCCTGGCGCGCGGTGCTGGAACCGCTGACACCGGAACAGCGGCGGCTGTTCGTCGAGACGTTCCGCGCCTACGAAGAAGAGCTGGCCGCGGACGAATGACGAGGGGGTCTCAGTAGCGGCGCGGGCCGCCCGCCATTTCCTCGAGGCGGGCGATGCGGTCGGCCATGGGCGGGTGTGTGGAGAACCAGCGCGCCGCCCGCTCGCCCGCGCGGAACGGGTTGGCGATCATCAGATGCGATTGCGCCGTCAGCTGTGGCTCCGGCGGCAGCGGGGCAGCTCGGACGCCGCGCTCCAGCTTGCGCAGAGCTGACGCGAGAGCCAGCGGGTCGCCCGTGAGCTCGGCGCCGGACTGGTCGGCCTGGTACTCACGCGAGCGGGAGACGGCCAGTTTGATCAGGGTCGCGGCGATCGGGCCGAGCAGCGATATCAGCAGCACGCCCAGGATGTTCGGGCTTTCACCGTTGCGGTTACCGCCGAACATGGACGCGAAGAAGGCCAGGTTGGCCAGGCCGGAGATGACGGCCGCAAGCGCGCCTGCGATCGAGGAGATGAGAATGTCGCGGTTGTAGACGTGCGAGAGCTCATGACCGAGCACGGCGCGCAACTCTCGCTCATCGAGGATCTGCAGGATGCCGCTGGTGCAGCAGACCGCAGCATGCCGGGGACTCCGACCGGTGGCGAAGGCGTTGGGCGCGTTGGTCGGACTGATGTACAGCCGCGGCATCGGCTGGCGCGCGGCGGTAGCCAGCTCGCGCACTATCCGATAGATGACCGGCGCCTCCAGCTCGCTGACAGGCTGCGCATGCATCGCCTTCAATGCGATCTTGTCGCTGTTGAAGTACGCGTACGCGTTCACACCCAACGCCAGCAGAATCGCCAGGACCAGGATGGTCGGGCTGCGGAACAGCGCACCCGCGAACACGATCAACGCCGAGAGGCCGACCATCAGCCCGAAGGTCTTCAGTCCGTTCGCATACCCGTGCCCGTGCATAAGTCTCCCTTGCCAACTCCCCCGTTCACCGAGTTGCCCTTACAGCAGCTCAACGACAGAAGCCCCGGACTGAGTTCCGGCGCACCCGCCCCACCCCTGCCACACATCACATTCGCGGTTCGAAACACGTCCGAGCCCACCGCGACACAACTCCCCCAACCACACTGCCGATTCCCGCGTCGCCTACCAGCACAGCGCCCTCGCCCTCGCACAACGCGAGCCTCATCGGCACTCCCAGACAGCCGAATCCAAACACCGCAACCTCCCGCGCGAGTCTTACCACCACCTTCGCGGCCCCGGCCCGCGTCAAGCCACTACGACACAACTCCCCTAACGACACAGCCGCGCCCCACACCACCCACCAGCACAGCCCCCGACCACAAAGCGCGAATCGCACTGGCCACCCACCAGCCAAAACCCAGCACCGCACCCTCCCAACCCACAGAGCGCGAGTCTTACGAGCGCGTTCGCGGCCCGCAAGCCAACAGGGGGCCGCGAACCCGCCGCGCCCGCGCGGCCAAGAATTCAGCCCACGCGGTCGATGGTGTAGCGGACCAGCCGCTCGAGTGCGTCGTTGGCCGGGCCACCTGGCAGCGCGGACAGCTCGGTGTGTGCGATGTCGGCGTAATTTTGCAGCTTCGCCTTGGCCAGCACCATGCCGCGGGAGTGGGCGAGCAGCGCGAGCGCCTCCTCGACCTCGTCGTCGGTCTCCAGTGGGCGGGCGAGCAGCTTGCGTAAGCGGTCGCCTTCGGCTCCCTCGTCGCGCAGCGCGTACAGCACCGGCAGGGTGTGCACGCCCTCGCGAAGATCGGTGCCGGGGGTCTTGCCGGACTGCTCGGAGGCCGAGGAGATGTCGATGATGTCGTCCGAGATCTGGAAGGCGGTGCCCACGGCGTCGCCGAGGCGGGCCAGCCGCTCGACATTCTCGGCGTCGGCCCCGGAGAAGGTGCCGCCGAATCGCCCGGAGGCGGCGATCAGCGAACCGGTCTTCTCCCATACCACACGCAGGTAGTGCTCGACCGGATCCTGGGATGCGCGGGCGCCCATGGTCTCGCGCATCTGACCGGTGACCAGTTCGGCGAAGGTCTCGGCGATGATGCGCACCGCGTCGGGCCCGAGTGTTGATGTGAGCCGCGAGGCGTGCGCGAACAGGTAATCCCCCGCGAGGATGGCGATGCTGTTGCCCCAGCGCGCGTTCACGCTCGATGCGCCGCGGCGCATCGGCGCCTCGTCCATCACGTCGTCGTGGTACAGCGTGGCGAGGTGCACCAGCTCGACAACGGTGCCCGCGGTGATCAACGCGGGATCGTTCGGGCGCGGGCCGAGCTGCCCGGTGAGGATGGTGAACAGTGGCCGGAATCGCTTGCCACCCGCCTTGGCCAGATGCAGCGCGGCTTCCAGCAGGAAGTCCTCGCCGTCGGACAACTCGTCGACCAGGAGCTTCTCGACCTTGTCCAGGCCGTCACGCACGGTCGCGGCGAGGTCGATGTCGACGAGATCGACACCGGCCACCACCGTGCTCAGTTCGCTCACGACTTCGGCTCGCCGACGCTCGCCTCCGTCGTGCGCGCCGCGCGCTGTGCCCATTTTTCGCTCGCTGCGCTCGCTCATGGCTGATGTGCTCATTTCTTCTCCCAGCGATGCGTCCGACCCCACGGTAGAGAACCTAGCGTGTCCCCTGCGGATGGCCCATGAACACCGTCACTCTGCGGGGATCAGACACTGTCGCACACCTTTGTCCGTGGTCATCGATCGGACGCGCCGTGACCGCGTCGACGTGCTGGAGACTGCCCTGCGAGTATTGAGCCCATGGGTTCACCGGAAGTCACTCCCGCAGGCGGCGACCGAGACGCGTTGCCGATCGGGGCCGAGGTGCTGGTCGTCGGCGCAGGCCCGGCCGGATCGGCTTCGGCTGCCTGGGCCGCGCGGGCGGGCCGGGACGTGCTGCTGGTCGACTCCGCCGTCTTTCCCCGGGACAAGACCTGCGGTGATGGCCTGACCCCGCGCGCGACTGCCGAGCTGGAACATCTCGGCCTCGGCGACTGGGTGCGCGCGCACACCGTCAACCATGGTCTCCGCATGACCGGCTTCGGACGCGAGGCCCTCCTGACTTGGCCGGGCGGGTCCTTCCCGACGTACGGAAGTGCCGTTCCGCGCACCGAACTCGACGACAAGCTGCGTGAGACCGCGGTGAAGTCCGGTGCGCGGATGCTCGACGGCACGAAAGTGGTCGATGTCACCTGCGACGGCGACCGGGTCGCCGGGGTGACGGTGCACACCGCCGACGGCATCCGCACGATCGCGTGCCGGACGTTGGTGGTCGCCGACGGCGTGCGCTCGCCGGTAGGGCGGCTGCTCGGGCGCACCTGGCACCGGCAGTATGCCTACGGCACCGCGGCCCGTGCTTACATCAAGTCCGATCGCAGCGACGACCAGTGGATCACTTCGCATCTGGAGTTGCGCGATGCCTCCGGTGACTTGGTCCCCGGCTACGGCTGGGTCTTCCCGCTCGGCAACGGCGAAGTCAATATCGGCGTCGGGTCGCTGGCAACCCAGCAGCGGCCCTCGCATATCGCGCTCAAGCCACTTCTGGCGCACTACACGGCGCTGCGCAGCGAGGAATGGCAGTTGGAGGGTTCGTTGCGCGCGGTGGCCTCGGCGCTGTTGCCCATGGGCGGCGCGGTCTCGCACGTCGCCGGACGCAATTGGGTGCTGGTCGGCGATGCCGCGGGCTGTGTGAACCCGCTCAACGGTGAAGGGATCGACTACGGCCTGGAGGGCGGTCATATGCTGGCCGGGCTGCTGGACGAGCCGGACTTCACGGCGATCTGGCCGCAGCTGCTGCGGACCCACTACGGCCGCACCTTCTCGGTCGCGCGCCGCATCGCGGGGCTGGCGACCCATCCCCGCATGGTTCCGCTGGGTGGGCCTCCGGTGATGCGCTCGAAGTACTTGCAGCGCACGGCCGTTCGAGTAATGGGCAACTTGGTGACCGACGAGGACCTGGACCTGACCGCGCGGGCCTGGCGCGCCGCGGGCCGGACCTCCCTGCGCTTCGACGAACTGCAACCGTTCACATAGGACGCGGGGCGGACACGATGGGCGACCAACCGGCGCGGGGACTTGCGCGCCCGGCGCCCCAGCACGGGTCCGAACCGAGGCCCCGGGGGCACCGGGCGAAGTTTTCCGAGCCGTTCAGCCGGTCGGCGGAGCGGCGAACCATTGTTCGATGAACCTGCGCTCGCCCTCGAGCACCCTGTGCTGCAACTGCTCGGCGAGCGGCTCGATGGCTCCGCCGACCACGGGCACTTTGACCCGCACGGTGCCGATCACCTCGATCTCGGAACCCTCTGCGGTGGAATGCATTTCGTAGGTCCCGGACATCTCGGTGTTGATCCCGCCGGTAGTGGCCTCGAACGTGCCCTTGGCCACCTCGCCGTCGAGTGGCCGCCAGTTGTCGGTGCGGGAGAAGGTCAGCTCGCTCTTGAGCACTTTGCGTACGAGGCTGGGAATTTTGTCGCCTGTGGCCTTTTCGGTCATATGGATGCGGATGGTGCCCGCGCCGTCGGGGTGCGACAGGTCTACGGTCGCGGTCTCGGATTCGGCGAAGCGTGCCCGCCAGACGTCATCGGCGGTGAGTGCCCGGTGGAGATCTTCGACCGGGATGGTGTAACGCACGGTGAAGCTGAATTTTCGGGACATGGCCGCCACCGTAGCCGAGCCGGTCGGTAGCCTGTGGCGGTGTCGGAAACCAGCCAGTCCGCAGGCCGGTCGATCCGCCTGCGGCGAGCCAGGATCGGGGTGCTGACCGCCACGACGGTGGTCAGCGTGCTCGTCGCGCTGCTGGTGCTCGCCGCGTGGCGCAACGACTATCTGATCAGCTCAGACAAAGGCAGCACCACTGCCGAGGTGCTCTCGGCGGGGCGGCTGCGGTCGGCGGTCATGTACGTCACACCGGACGGCGAGACGCACAATCCGAAGGTCGGCGTCCTTTATCCGACCAACCTCACCGCGGGTGAGCGCATCCGCGTGGAGTACAGCCGCAGCGACCCCGACCTGGTGCGCGTGGAGGGCCGCGATGTGCGCGTCGCCATCCCACCAGCCCTGTCGGTCCTTGTCGTGGTCTGGTTGCTCGCGCTTCCCGCACTGTGGCTGCTCATCCGCGCGGCCCGACACAGACCCGCGCCGGTGGGCTGACGGCCCCGACAGTTCTCCGGAACTTTCCGTGTCCTTCACGCTGGTGTGACGGCGCGGCGTGGTGTGGCGGTCAGGCTGGGAGGGTGCGTGTAGCCATCGTCGCGGAGTCGTTTCTGCCGAATATGAACGGCGTCGTCAACTCCGTGCTGCGGGTGCTCGAGCACCTGGACCGGAACGGCCACGACGCGCTGGTCATCGCACCGGACACCCCGCGTGGTCTCCCGCCCGCCCCGCGCAGGCATGAGCGCTTCCCGGTGCACCGGGTGCCCGCGTTGATGGTACCCAAGGTCAGCTCCCTACCGGTCGGCCTGCCGCAGCCGGGCATCGTCTCGGCCATCGCCGACTTCGACGCCGATGTGGTGCACCTGGCCTCACCGTTCCTGCTCGGCGCCGGCGGTCTCGGCGCGGCGCTGCGCCTGGACCTGCCGACGGTGGCGGTCTATCAGACCGATGTCGCCGGGTTCTCCAAAAGCTATGGCCTGGGACTGGCGAGCCGGGCGGCGTGGGGCTGGACGCGACGCATCCACGAGGGCGCCACACGCACGCTCGCCCCCTCTCAGGCCGCCGCCGAGGACCTGGCCAGGCAGGGCATCCCGCGCGTGCACCGGTGGGGTCGCGGCGTGGATACCACCCGCTTCACGCCAACGGCACGGTCCGAACGACTACGCGACACCTGGCACCGTGAACGGAAAAAGCTGCTGGTCGGCTTCGTGGGGCGGCTCGCGCCCGAGAAGCACGTCGAACGGCTCACGGTGCTCGGAGCCGATCCCGGCATCCAGCTGGTGATCGTCGGTGACGGACCGGAACGTCGGCGGCTGGCCCGCATGATGCCGAGCGCCGTGTTCACCGGGGAGCTCGGCGGCGACGACCTGGCGCGGGCGTACGCGAGCCTGGACGTGATGGTGCACGCGGGCGAGCATGAGACGTTCTGCCAGGGTGTGCAGGAGGCGCTGGCCTCTGGCGTCCCGGTAATCGGCCCCGACGCGGGCGGTCCGCGCGACCTGATCGCGCACTGCCGCAACGGCTATCTCCTCCCGGTGGACCGGCTCTGCGAGCTGCTACCGAGCGCCGTCGCTGCGCTGCGCGATCCCGCGCTGCGCAGCAGATTCGCCGGGGCCGCCAGGAAGTCGGTGCTGCCTCGCACCTGGCCCGCCGTCTGTACGGAGCTGATGGGGCACTACGCCGAGGTGACCGGGACGCGAATTCGGTTGCCGCATACGGCCTGAACAGCACTTGTCACCACAGGCGCGCGACGTGATTGATCACTCGTCATGCCAGGCTGGGTGCGTCTCTGAGGGCAAGTTAGTGTCATGGGCGTGGCGAAAACGCAATCGAATCGGGCCTCGCTCGACAAGCAGCCGCATGAGGTCGCGTCGATGTTCGACGGTGTCGCGCGGCGGTACGACCTGACCAACACGGTGATCTCCGCGGGTCAGGATCGCTACTGGCGCTGGGCGACCCGCAAGGCACTCGCGCCACGGCCGGGCGAGCGGCTGCTCGATCTCGCGGCCGGGACCGGTGTGTCCACGCTGGAGCTGCGGAAATCCGGCGCGTGGTGCCTCGCCGCCGACTTCTCACAGGGCATGCTCACAGCCGGCCGGTTCCGCCGGGTGCCGATGGTGGCGGCCGATGCGACGGCGCTGCCGTTCGCCGACGATTCGTTCGACGCGGTGACCATCTCGTTCGGGCTGCGCAACATCGTCGACAGCGATCTCGCGCTGCGCGAGATGCTGCGGGTGACCAAGCCAGGCGGCCGGCTGGTGGTGTGCGAGTTCTCCACACCGGTGGCCCCGATGTTCCGCACGGTGTACATGGAGTACCTGATGAAGACGCTGCCCAAGGTGGCGCGCACCGTCAGCAGCAATCCCGACGCGTACGTCTACCTCGCCGAATCCATCCGGGCATGGCCGAATCAGCGCCAGCTCGCGATGCGGATCGCCGCCACTGGCTGGTCGTCGGTGAAATGGCGTAACCTCACCGGCGGCGTCGTTGCCATGCACCGGGCCTACAAACTCGGCTGAGCCGGAGACCTCGATCACACCTCACCAGCGCGTTGTTTCGCGGTGAGGAGGAATGTCACCTGCCGATAACGCGGGGTAAATCCGGCGCAATCGGCGGTCAGCATGATCGGAGGCATGTCTGACGCAGTGACGAGCCGCAGCGGCGGCACCGCCCGAACGGCGTGCTCGTACTGCGGCGTCGGCTGCGGAATCACGGTGCGGACCGCGCCCGGCGACGCGGGCAATCCGGTGATCGCCAAGGTCAGCGGGGACAAACTGCACCCGGCCAACGCGGGAAGGCTGTGCACCAAGGGGGCGACGCACGCCGAGTTGATGCGCACCACCGGACGCATGGAGACCGCCTACCGACGTTCCGAGCGCGGCCAGGTCCCGGTGCCGTTCCCGGTCGACGAGGCCGTGCACGAGGCGGCGACCCGGCTGCGGGCCATCCTGGACGAGCACGGTCCGGACGCCATCGCGCTGTATGTCTCGGGGCAGATGTCGCTCGAGGCGCAGTACCTCGCCACCAAACTCGCCAAGGGCTACCTGCGCACCGTGCACATCGAGGCGAACTCGCGGCTGTGTATGGCCAGCGCGGGGACCGGGTACAAGCAATCGCTCGGCGCGGACGGGCCGCCCGGCTCCTATGACGACTTCGAGCACGCCAACCTGTTCTTCGTGATCGGCGCGAACATGGCCGACTGTCATCCGATCCTGTTCCTGCGCATGGCCGAGCGGCTCGAGGCGGGTGCGAAGCTGATCGTGGTCGACCCACGCCGCACCGACACCGCCGTGCGGGCCGACCTCTTCCTGCAGATCGCGCCGGGCACGGATCTCGCGCTGCTGAACGGACTGCTGCATCTGCTGGTCGACAACGGCGACATTGATGTGGAGTTCATCGCCGAGCAGACCGAAGGCTGGGACGCGATGCCGGAGTTCCTCGCCGACTATCCGCCGCAGCGGGTCGCCGAGATCACCGGACTCGCCGAAGCCGACATCCGTACCGCCGCGCGGTGGATCGGCGAGGCGGGCGAATGGATGTCACTCTGGACGATGGGGCTCAACCAGTCCACGCACGGCACCTGGAACACCAACGCGCTGTGCAACCTTCACCTGGCCACCGGCGCCGTCTGCCGTCCTGGCAGCGGTCCGTTCTCGCTCACCGGTCAGCCGAACGCCATGGGCGGACGCGAAATGGGCTACATGGGGCCGGGACTACCCGGCCAGCGCAGCGTGGTCTCTCCCGCCGACCGCTCGTTCGTGGAGACCGTGTGGGGCCTCGAACCCGGCGCGCTGCGCACCGAGGCCGGACCTGGCACGATCGAGATGTTCCGCGGGCTGGCCGAGGGGAAGATCCGGGCAGCGTGGATCATCTGCACCAACCCCGTCGCCACCGTGTCGAATCGGAAGACGGTGATCGCGGGATTGGAAGCCGCCGAGCTAGTGATCGCCCAGGACGCCTACACCGAGACCGCGACCAACGCCTACGCCGACCTGCTGCTGCCCGCCACACTGTGGGCAGAAGCCGATTCCGTGATGGTGAATTCGGAACGCAACCTCACCCTGCTGCAGCAGTCGGTCCCACCGACCGGCGACGCCCGGCCCGATTGGCGGCTCATCGCCGACGTTGCCACCGCCATGGGCTTCCCCGGCTTCGACTTCGCCTCCGGTGCCGATGTTTTCGCGGAGATCAGCCAGTTCGCCAACCCGGCCACCGGCTACGACCTGCGCGGCGTGAGCTACGCGGCGCTGCGCGATGGGCCGATGCAGTGGCCCTGCGCGGAGCCGGAACGTAGGCGAAACCCGATCCGATACCTGAACGACGGTGTCAGCCAGGATCTTTTCGTCGACGAGAACGGGCATCGGCCCCGGCTTGCCTTCGCCACGCCCAGCCGCCGCGCGGTGTTCTGGCCGCGCCCGCACATGTTGCCGGAGGAGATGCCGGACGACGACTACCCGTTCCTGCTCAACACCGGCCGACTGCAACACCAGTGGCACACGATGACCAAGACCGGCAAGATCGACAAGCTGACCAAGCTGACCGGCACGCCGTTCGTCGAGGTGCACCCCGCCGACGCCGAGCGACTCGGTCTGCGCGCGGGCGACCAGCTCGAGATCGCCTCGCGCCGAGGAAGAGCCGTCCTGCCGGTGCAGGTCAGCGACCGGGTTCGGCAGGGCGATTGCTTCGTTCCGTTCCATTGGAACGACGAGCACGGCGAATACCTGACCATCAACGCGGTCACCAACGACGCGGTCGACCCGGTGTCGCTACAGCCGGAGTTCAAGGCGTGTGCGGTGGCCCTGCGGCTGGTCGCGACCGTGCCGCAGGCTCCGGCCGCGCTGCCCGGGTCAGCATCGGCGCACCCGCTGGCGGCCGTGCTCGGCCTCGACAGCGCCACCCCGCCCACGCTCAGCGAAACCGAACGCATCTACCTGAGCGGGTATCTCGCTGCGCTGCAATCAATTCCGGTAAGCGGTCAGCCGGTCCTTCCGGAGTCAGCCCCGATGTCGGCGCACAGCAGGCTCTGGATCGACGGATTGCTGGCCGGAATGTACTCGCGCGGCGCGGCAGGCTCGGCGCACCAGACGAGCGACCCGGACGGCAGCGCGATCACCGTACTGTGGGCGTCACAGACCGGCACCGCGGAAGAATTCGCCGCGCACGCCGCTGCACGCCTGGCCGAGGACGGTTTCCGACCGCGGCTGCTCGACCTGGACTCTTGCGAACCGAGCGCGGTGAGCGGCGACGTGCTGGTGATCAGCAGCACCTTCGGCGACGGCGGTCCGCCGGACAACGGCACCTATTTCTGGGATCGGCTGACCGAGAGCGCGATTCGGCTGACCGACGTGCGGTATGCGGTGTTCGCCCTCGGCGACTCCTCCTACCGCGACTTCTGCGGGTACGGCCGCAAACTCGACGAGAAGTTCGCCGAACTCGGTGCGACACGGCTGCTTGCACGCGTCGACAGCGAACCCGACTACGAGGACGCGGCGGCGAACTGGCTCGATGACGTGCTCGCTGCGTTCGGCGGCGGGCCACCCAGCTCCCCCACCGATCCGCAGGCGCGGACCGGGCGCACGACGGGTCGCGCCGGCGGGGTAGCCACCATGGAGTTGCCGACCGCCGCCCCGGTACTCGGCCGCACCCGCACCGAGCCCGCGCCGTTCACCCGCGCTGCTCCATTACGCGCGCCGCTGGTGCGCAATCACCTGCTGTCCGGGAGCGGTTCATCGAAAGAAGTGCGACAGTTCGGGTTCGATGTGAACGGGCTCGACGCCGGATACGAGGTGGGTGATTCGCTTGGCGTCCGGCCGGTGAATTGTTCGTCGCTCGTCGCGGAATGGCTCTCGGCCACCGGGCTGGACGGCAGCCGCGTCATCGACGTCGACGACCGCGAACTGCCGCTCGCCGAGGCGCTGCGCACACACTACGACATCACCAAGGTGAGCCAGGATCTGCTCGGGTTCCTCGCCGACCGCAACCACAGCAACCAGCTCGCCAAACTGCTGCGCAGAGACAACCGGAACGAGCTGGAGAACTACCTGTGGGACCGCCAAGCCGTGGACGTGCTGCGTGATTTCCCGGTGCGGGCGGACCTGGTGGAGTGGCTCGGCACGCTGAAGAAGCTGCAACCGCGCCAGTATTCGATCTCGTCGAGCCCGCTGGTCAGCCCGGACGAGGTGCAGCTGACTGTCGGCATTGTGCGCTACGGAGATCCGGCGGCTACCGGTTCAGCGGCCCGGCGCGGCGGGGTGTGCTCGACGTTCCTCGCCGATCGGGCGGGCGCCGAACTCGTGGACGCGGCAGTGCCGATCTTCCTGCAACGAGCGCCGCACTTCCGTCCGCCCGCCGACCCGACAGCGCCGATGATCATGGTGGGCCCCGGCACCGGCATCGCGCCGTTCCGCGGCTTCCTTCAGGAGCGCATGGCGCTGGGCTGCACCGGGCGCAACTGGCTGTTCTTCGGCGATCAGCACGCGGCACAGAACTTCTATTACCGCGCCGAGCTGGAGGACATGTTCCGCTCCGGCTTCCTGACCCGGCTCGACCTCGCCTTCTCCCGCGACCAGCGGGAGCGGATCTACGTGCAGCACCGCATGATCGAACACGGCGCCGAACTGTGGTCCTGGCTGCGCGACGGCGCCCACTTCTACGTCTGCGGCGACGCCGGCCGCATGGCCGAGGACGTCGACGGAGCCCTGCTGAGGATCGCCCGCATCCACGGCAAACTCGATGAGGACAGCGCTCTCGCCTTCAGAAAGCAGCTGGTCGCCGAAAAGCGCTACGTTCGCGACGTCTACTGAGTTCTGCGCGCGTACGAACCAGGAGGCCTACACCGCGGGCGGGTTCAGGCGGGTGAAGCCGGGGAGGCGGTAGTACGGGTAGTAGGGGTAGGGCGGAGTGGTGGCGCCTGCGCTGTCCAGGCGAGCGATCTGGTCGGCGTCGAGTTCCCAGCCGACGGCGCCGAGGTTCTGGCGCAGCTGTTCCTCGTTGCGGGCGCCGACGATGACGGTCGAGACGGTCGGGCGGCGCAATAGCCAGTTGAGGGCGATCTGCGGAACGGTCTTGCCCGTCTCGGCGGCGAGCTCGTCGAGCACGTCGACCACGTCGTAGAGCTTTTCGTCATCCACGGGTGGACCGGCCGCGGCGGTCTGGTGCAGCCGGCTTCCTTCCGGAAGCGGTTGCCCGCGGCGGATTCTGCCGGTGAGCCTGCCCCACCCGAGCGGACTCCACACAACCGCGCCGACGCCCTGGTCCTGCCCGAGTGGCATGAGCTCCCACTCGTAGTCGCGTCCGACCAGCGAGTAGTAGACCTGGTGCGCGACGTACCTGGTCAACCCGTTCCGGTCGGCGGCGGCTAGGGATTTCATCAGCTGCCAGCCAGCGAAATTGGAGGCGCCGACGTAGCGGATCTTGCCTGAGCGCACCAGATCGTCCAGCACGGCAACGACTTCCTCCACCGGAGTGCCCGCGTCGAACGCGTGCAGCTGGAACAGGTCGATGTAGTCGGTGCCGAGCCTGCGCAGCGAGGCCTCCACCGCGCCGATCAGTCTGGCCCGGCCGGAACCGGCGTCCAGCGGGCCCGGTCCGGTCGGCAGCGTGGCCTTGGTGGACAGCAGCACCCGATCGCGCCTGCCCTTGACGGCGGCCCCGAGCACCTCTTCGGAGGCGCCGTCGGAGTAGACGTCGGCCGTGTCGAACATGGTGACGCCCGCTTCGAGGCTGATGTCGACCAGCCGCCGCGCCTGCTCGGCATCAGTGTCGCCCCAGGCGCTGAACAACTCGCCGCGCCCACCGAAGGTCCCCGCGCCGAAGCTCAGGGCCGGGACGAGCAGACCTGAGGCGCCGAGCCGCCGGTACTCCATCTGCGCGTCTACCGTCCGAAGGTTCATGAGACAGTCCTCCTAAGGGGTCTATAGTTCCGTTAATGGCTCGAACAGTACACCCGTCCCACAGTAAATGAAACTGGAGTTCCGTTATGGAGCACGACGAACTCGCACCTGGCTCGGTTCGCCCCGGTGGACGAACCGCCCGAGTCCGCGAGGCGGTGCTGCGCGTCACCGGCGACCTGCTCGCCGACCGCGGCTTCGCCCACTTGGACCTCAACGAGGTCGCAGCGCGGGCCGAGGTCGGCAAAACCACCGTCTACCGTCGCTGGCGCACACCGACCGGCCTGGTCACCGACCTGCTGGTAGACATGGCCGAGCAGTCCTTGCCGCACGCCGATACCGGCTCACTGCTCGGCGATCTCACCGTCAACGCCCGCCTGGTCGTGAAGACTCTGGCCGACCCACGCCAGGGCAAGCTCTTCCAGGCCGTCATCGTCGCCGCCACCTGGGACGAGTCCGCCGCCACCGCCCTGCGCCGCTTCTACGATGTGCGGCTCACCGAGTGGTCGGCCTGCGTCGAGGCGGCCATAGCCCGCGGCGAGGCGCCCGAGGGCACCGACCCGCGTGCGGTGCTGTCCGCGGTGTCCGGCCCGCTCTACTACCGCCTGCTCGCCAGCGGCGACCCCGTAGACGACGCCGCGGCGACCATGGCCGCCGAAGCCGCCATGCATGCCGTCACCGCGGGCGCATTTGTGACGAGAGCAGTCGGCGAACCGCGGCGCTGAGCCCGTTGCGGTCAGGCGGTCCAGGAGGCACTGCGGCCGGTGAGGGCGAGTAACCCGATGGTTGCGGCAGAGGCAGTCCGCGGGCATTCTCGAAGCTGAACTCTGGTGGTACAACTCGATTGCGGCGCGCCACAGCGGGTATGGCCCGATCGAGAGGCTTACGCGGAGAGGAGCGCATGATGATCGATCGCAGTACGGACGCGGTCCCGGAGGCCGATCTCGCCGAGCAGTCCATTCCGGCGTACCCGGACGAACCGGAGTACCCCGACGATGCACTCGAACCGGACGACAGCGTGGAGCGCGCGGTCACCGAGCGCGACGAGTGGAGCGCCGACCCTGCGGACGTGGCCGAACAGGCGATCCCGGTCCCTCTGGATGACGACGTCGAAGACGACCTCGGCTACTGACCCGGTCAGGCAAGGATCTTCGCCCGTACCGTGGCGTGCAGCTCGCGCAGGCTGGACCGCTCGGTCGCCACCTCCAGCACCCGCGTTCCGTGCGCGTCCCCGGACAACTCGACGGCCAGCTGCTCAGGATCGACCTGGCGGTGCGGGATGCGGTACGCGGCGCACAGCGCGGCAAGATCCATCCCGTGCGGGGTGCCGAAAACCCGCTCGAAGACGCCGGCGTACTGCGGGTCGCCCTGCTCGAGCAGCTCGAAGATGCCCCCTCCGTCGTCATTGGCGACCACAATGGTCAGTTCGCTCGGGCGCGGCTCCCCAGGCCCGAGGAGCAGGCCGGACGCGTCATGCAAGAAGGTGAGATCGCCGATCAGCGCGATGGTCCGGCCCTCGTGGTGCAAGGCAGCGCCGACTGCGGTGGACACCGTGCCATCGATACCCGCGACGCCGCGATTCGACAGCACCTTGACGCCCCGCCGTGGATGCGAGACCAGCGCGGCGTCACGCACCGGGTTCGACGCGCCGAGCAGCAGTTGGTCGCCGTCGCGCAGTGCGTCCATCACGACCGCGGCGACATGCAGTCCCGTCGGCTTCGGGTGCCGCGCGAGTTCGGAGCGCACCACCGAGTCGGCCTTCGCGTCCAGTTCGCGGCAGTGCTCCAGCCAGCGCGCGCTGGGTGTGCCGCTGGTGACCGCGCGCGTCCCGGTGCCGAGCACGTTGCCGGACACATCTGGCCAGCGCGGGCCGGTGGTGAGCGCGTACACCATGACGTCCGGATCGGCGAGCACCTTCGAGACCTGCCGGTGCAGGGTGGGTCGACCGGTGATGATCGCCTGACGCGGCTTCAGCAACGGCAGCGCGAGCGGGTGCAGCGCCGGGCCGTGCATGGGAGCGGTGGGCTCGGCAACGGTCGGCAGGTTAGCCAGTTCCGGCCGCGGTCCGGCGCCATGGCCGGAGATCACGACGGTGTCCGGGGTGAGGTCGAGCTCGAGCGGCACATCCAGCGTCGCGTACTGGGTCTCGGTCCAGGCACGTCCGCCCGCGCGACCCGTAGGAGCACACTCGTTCGGCGCGAGGTCGGGGACCAGCGGCTCACGCAGCGGAATGTCGAAGTGCACCGGGCCCGCGTTGCCGGAGCGGGTGCCGCGGGCCGCCGCAAGCACGCGGCAGACGGCCGAGCGCCACTGGCTGTTCTGGTGTCCGTAGGGTCCGTAGTCGGCGTCGCCCGCCTCCTCCTCGGCGAGACCGAGCGCGATGGCCGCGCGGACCTGGCTGCCGAACAACCCGAACTGTTCGACGGTCTGGTTGGCGCCGGAGCCGAGCATCTCGTAGGGCCGATTGGCGCTGAGCACCACCAGCGGGACCCTGGCGTAATTCGCCTCGAGTACGGCGGGCCCGAGATTGGCCACCGCGGTCCCCGAAGTCATCACAACCGGAACCGGGAGGCGGCTCGCGATGGCGAGCCCGACGGCGAGGAAGCCCGCCGTCCGTTCATCGATCCGCATGTGCAGCCGCAACCGCCCGGCCGCATCGGCGGCCTGCAGAGCGAAGGCCAGCGGAGCGTTCCGGGAGCCGGGGCACAGGACGACATCCCGTACGCCCCCACGCGCGAGTTCGTCGACGACGACCTGCGCTTGTGCTGTTGACGGATTCACGCCTTCAGCCTCCCAGACAGTCCTGCCGCGGTCGCCCCCGGGAGGCTTTCCATCACATTGTGTCGTCACCCACAGCCATCGCAAACCCATAGCGGTCATGGGCCCGAGCGAAGCGAGACCGAGCATTACCCGTTGGCGGCCTGGCTCGCGTCCGAGCGGCCGATGCGTTCGCGACGAAGTCGCAAGCAGCGGTCGCTCGGATGCGAGCCATAGACTCAGGCGTGCTTCTGGACCAGGTCGCCGACCCTGGGCAGTGCCTCGATGACGTTCTTCTTCGCCGAGGAACGCATCGAGGAGTAGACCTTCTTCAGCGCGGGACGGGTCGAGGCATCGGCACGCGCGTCGGTTACCGCGAGCAGCGCCTCGGCGACCTCGTCGGACTTTGCGACGAGCAGATCGGCGAACGTGCCGGAGCCGGACGCCGCGTATTCCTGCCAGAACGGGTCCAGCTGTGCGACGAGTTTGGGCGCCAACGACTCCAGTGCATCAGGCACGATGGACGGGCTGATCTTCTTGACCGCCGCGTAGCCACCCTTCACAGCCAGGCCGGACGCACCACCCTTGTCCGAGACCTCGGCATCAAGAACCTCGACGGCATCGGCGAGAAACGCCGGGCGCTTGGCGTCGTCGAGCAGGGATTCAGACAGTGCTGCAACCACTTTCAGGTTCCTCCGGATCGGTGTAGATGAACGAGCGAGGGAAACTATACGCACCTGCGCCGGCATTCTCCCGGCTACGGCTGCCAGGGCAGCAACTGCACCATCAGACCTTCGCAGTCCGCGAGCAGATCGCCCTGCTCATCGAGCAATTCGGCGGTGATGAAAGTCTTGCGCCCTTCGATCCGGTCGACGCGCCCGCGAACGGTGAGCGGCGTTTCCAGCGGCGTGATCTTCCGGTAGTTCACGTGCAGATACGCGGTGCGGCTGATCGGCCTTCCCGCGTAGTGCACGATCATGCCGAGCAGATCGTCGAACAGCAGCGGGAGCACGCCACCGTGCGCAGCCCCATTGCCGCCCAGATGGAAGCGGCGGAATTCCCCTGTCATCCGGATGCCCTCCGGTCCTGCCTCGACGACCTGCCACGGCAGCAGCAGAAGGCTGCCGCGCCCGGGCAATTCGACGACGCGACCCGCCGGGCCCTGCAACTCCGGCGCGCGGTAGGGCTCCAGCAGATCGGTGAGTTCGCGGGCTTTGGCGAGCGCGTCGCCGAACACCTCGTCCGGCGCGTCCACCGACACCGCGAGATCCTGCAACGTCCGCATGGCCTCGACGAACGGGCCGAAGTTCGGCGCGGCCTGCGCGCGGGAGACCTTGGGAAATCCCCCGTGCCGCTCGTAGCGGGACTCGTCCACCGCGCTCCGGTCGATAACCGGTTTCACTCGCTCGCTCATGACTCCACCTCGCCAGCGCTCGGCTCCGTCATGACCGAGCGACGCTCGGCCGTACCTGCTGTTCGCTCGCTACGCTCGCTCATACCTGCACGGTAACGCGTCGTTTTACACCGTCAAATCGAGGCTGTCGCAGGTACGGCAAAACATGCAGGTACGGCAAAATGTGGAGAACCGCAGGCCCCGCAATGGAGCGGAGCACAGCCGCGAGCACCCTACGCCCGAAGTGCTGCCGAAAGAGCCGATGATTGCCACTCACCGCCAACCCCATCGGCCCCACTCCCGTTTCCGAGCGCAGCGAGACCGAGCATTCCAGTTCGCGGCGCCGCAGGCGCTGCAAATCGAACACCGCGCGATAATCACAGGCGTGACGTTCACCCCCAAGCTGTGGCGACCCGTTCCAGGGTTCGAGAATCTGACCGACATCACCTACCACCGGCACATCGAACAGGGCACCGTACGCGTCGCGTTCGACCGGCCGGAGGTGCGCAATGCGTTCCGCCCGCACACCGTCGACGAACTCTACCGGGCCCTCGACCACGCCAGGATGACCCCGGACGTCGGCGCGGTGCTGATCACCGGCAACGGCCCCAGCTCGAAGGACGGCGGCTGGGCCTTCTGCTCAGGTGGCGATCAGCGTATCCGCGGACGCAGCGGCTACCAGTACGCGAGCGGCGACACCGCGGACACGGTCGACCAGGCCCGCGCAGGCCGGTTGCACATCCTGGAGGTGCAGCGGCTGATCCGTTTCATGCCGAAGGTGGTCATCGCGCTGGTGAACGGCTGGGCCGCGGGCGGAGGGCACAGCCTGCATGTCGTGTGCGACCTCACCCTGGCCAGCCGCGAGCACGCCCGCTTCAAGCAGACCGACGCCGACGTCGGCAGCTTCGACGGCGGCTACGGCAGCGCGTACCTGGCCAAGATGGTCGGCCAGAAGTTCGCGCGCGAGATCTTCTTCCTCGGCCGCCCGTACACAGCGGACGAGATGCACCAGATGGGCGCGGTCAACAAGGTGGTCGACCATGCCGAACTGGAAGATGTCGCGCTGGAATGGACCGCCGACATCAACGGCAAATCCCCGCAGGCGCAACGGATGCTGAAGTACGCGTTCAACCTGCTCGACGACGGGCTGGTCGGCCAGCAGCTGTTCGCCGGCGAAGCGACCAGGATGGCCTACATGACCGACGAGGCCGTCGAGGGCCGCGACGCGTTCCTGGAGAAGCGCGCACCGGACTGGACCCCTTACCCATGGCGTTTCTGACATGGACGTCCTGAGCAGCCGGATCATCTTGCGGCCCGCCGACTACGCGTCGACTCTCGCGTTCTACCGCGACGGGCTGGAGCTGGCCATCGCGCGGGAATACCCCGGCGGCACAGTCTTCTTCGCGGGCCAGTCGCTGATCGAGGTAGCCGCCCACGCCGGATCGGGAGAATCCTCGTCGTTCCACGGCGCCATCTGGCTCCAGGTCCGCGATGTGTCCGACGCCGCCGCGGAACTCGCGCTGAAGGGGATCGTGATCGACCGGCCGCCGGTGCAGGAGGCGTGGGGTCTGATCGAGATGTGGGTACGCGATCCGGACGGGGTGCCGATCGTCTTCGTCGAGGTCCCGCCCTCGCATCCGATTCGACGGGATTCGCGCTGGTCCGCGGAGTGAGAACGGTTCTACTCGATAACTCGGCGCGCACCGCCGAGTTGCCAATGCGGCAGCCCGCGAGGACCATAACGCTCGATGGCCACCCGACCGCCGACGTCCGAGTGGGCTGTGTCCGCGTTCCGTCCGACGAGTGAATCGCAGTCTCGATGCCTGGCGAACCGAAGTCCCGATCCGTCCGGATGGCCGCGATTGTCACGCGCCACCCCGGCAAACCCACCCGTTCCGCATGCGGCGACGCGGGCATGACACGATCCCTACCGTGAGGGAGCGCAGCGAGCGAGCCATGACCACAGCGCCTCCGGGCACGGCGGAGCCGGGCGAACGGCGAGGCGAGTTGTGAGCGAGCACAGCATGGGCACATGCCGAGCATCGCTCGGTCATGACGGAGCCGAGCGTCAGCGAGGTGTAGTCATGAGCGAGCGTCAGCGAGCGAACCATCGGCGCAGCCGAGCATCGCTCGGTCATGACGGAGCCGAGCGTCAGCGAGGTGTAGTCATGAGCGAGCGTCAGCGAGCGAACCATCGGCGCAGCCGAGCATCGCTCGGTCATGACGGAGCCGAGCGTCAGCGAGGTGTAGTCATGAGCGAGCGTCAGCGAGCGAACCATCGGCGCAGCGGGCAGTCGCGCATGACGGAGCCGAGCACCTGCGAGGCGAAGTCGTGAGCAGGACACTGCGAACCCTGCCGATGCCCACCGGATCCGGCGTCCGCGACGTCATGCCGCATCTGCGGGAGGCGCTGGAGGGCAGCGGGTCCGCGTGGTTACCGATTCCCACCACCGACCGCCGCGAGGCACGCCGTCTGAGCGATGCGCTGTCGCCGGCCGAGCCGATCGACGACGAGGTGGCCCTCGTGGTAACCACGTCCGGTACCACGGGCGTGCCGAAAGGCGCGATGCTGAGCGCGTCCGCGCTGCGTGCCAGCGGCACCGCGACGCACGACCGCCTCGGCGGTCCCGGCAGCTGGCTGCTCGCCCTGCCGACCCACCACATCGCGGGCATCCAGGTGCTGTTGCGCAGCATTCTGGCAGGCACGGAACCCACGGTGCTCGATGTGTCCGGCGGATTCCTGCCCGAGGCGCTGGCGGGCGCCATCTCCGGCATGTGCGGTGAACGCCGGTACACGGCGCTGGTCCCGACGCAGTTGATCAAGGTTTTGGACGCGCCGGACGCGGCCGCGGCGCTTGCCCAGCTCGACGGCGTGCTCGTCGGTGGCGCGGCAACCCCGCTTCCGGTCTACGAGCGCGCGAGGGACGCCGGTATCACCGTGGTTCGCACCTACGGCATGAGCGAGACCTGCGGCGGCTGCGTGTACGACGGCGTCCCGTTGAACGGCACGAAGGTGCGCATCGAGGACGGGCGGGTGGTTCTCGGCGGTGCGATGATCGCCTCGGGCTACCGCAACCAGCCCGATCATCCCGCCTTCGCCGAACCCGGCTGGTTCCGCACCGAAGACGCGGGCACGCTCGAAGACGGCGTGCTGCGCATCACCGGACGGCTCGACGAGGCGATCACGACCGGCGGCTTGCTGGTGCTCCCGCAGTTGGTCGAGGCGGTGCTGATCACCCACCCGGCGATCAGCGAGGTCGTGGTACTCGGGCTGCCGGATGAACGACTCGGGCAGCGGGTCGCCGCCGCGGTGGTGCCCGCCGCGGGCGCGACGCCGAGCCTCGCCGAGCTGCGCGACCACGTGATGGCGGAACTGGATTCCATCGCCGCGCCACGCGAACTGGTATTGCTCGACGAGATCCCGCTGCGGGGGCCGGGCAAGCCCGACCGCGTCAAGCTACGCGAATACCTACTCGCAGGCTCGACGCCTTAGGTCCGGGTCGAGTCGAGCCCTGCGCTTCTGATCGGACGCGCGAGTTCAGGCCAGAGTACAAGTTCCGGCGTGCGATCCTGGCGCCGGGCACGACGCACTCAGCCCACTGTCCCGACCGCAGCTCGTGGTCCGGCGCTCGGTAACGGAAGAGCTCGACTCCCGGTTCCGAGCGAAGCGAGACCGAGCATTCCCCTGTTCGCGGCCCGGCTCGCGTCCGAGCGGCCGACGCGTCCGCGACGAAGCCCCCCGCAGCGGCCACCCAGACGCCAGCCACAAGCGGGCCGCAGCCCCGCAGCCCCACAGCCCCACAGCCCAACACTCGCCTCCTACCGCAACCACACCGGCCAAACCCCCGGTTCCGAGCGAAGCGAGACCGAGCATTCCCCTGTTCGCGGCCCGGCTCGCGTCCGAGCGGCCGACGCGTCCGCGACGAAGCCCCCCAGCGGCCACCCAGACGCCAGCCACAAGCGGGCCGCAAACCCGCAGCCCCACAGCCCAACACTCGCCTCCTACCGCAACCACACCGGCCAAACCCCCGGTTCCGAGCGAAGCGAGACCGAGCATTCCCCTGTTCGCGGCCCGGCTCGCGTCCGAGCGGCCGACGCGTCCGCGACGAAGTCGCCAGCGTCGGCCGCTCGGACGCGAGCCATCAAGGGGCCGCGAACCCGCCGCGCCCGCGCGGCCAAAGACAGAGCCGTGCAAGGGCGGTGCAAGTCGAGGCCGCCACAGTCGTAGGCATGACTTCTTTCGCACCGAATGCAGCGCTCGCCGTCGAGGCGGACGGCCTGGTCAAGGTGTTCGGGGAACAGCGCGCCGTCGACGGAGTGAGCCTGGCCGTGCCACAGGGCTCCGTGTACGGCGTGCTCGGACCGAACGGCGCTGGCAAGACCACGACGATCCGTATGCTCGCGACCCTGTTGCGGCCGGATGGCGGCAGCGGCCGCATCTTCGGCCACGATGTGGTCAGGGAACCGACCGCCGTCCGATCCCTGATCGGCGTCACCGGACAGTACGCCTCTGTCGATGAGGACCTGAGCGCCACCGAGAATCTGGTCGTCTTCGCCCGCCTGCTCGGCCTGAGCCGGATCGACGCTCGGCGTAAGGCGGTCGAGCTGCTGGAGGAATTCGACCTCATCGAGGCGGCGAGCAAGCCGCTGAAGAATTTCTCCGGCGGCATGCGGCGCAGGCTCGACTTGGCGGCCAGCTTGATCGCGACCCCGCCGTTGCTGTTCCTGGACGAGCCGACCACCGGGCTGGACCCGCGCACCCGCGCTCAGATGTGGGAGACCATCCGCCGCTTGGTCCGCGAGGGCGCCACGGTGTTGCTCACCACGCAGTACCTGGATGAGGCCGACCAGCTGGCCGACCGGATCGCGGTGATCGACCGCGGCAAGGTGATCGCCGACGGCACCGCCGACGAGCTCAAGGCCTCGGTGGGTGGTTCCTCGCTGCACCTGACCCTGGTCGACCGCGGCCGGCTCGACGAAGCGCACCGCATCGTCGCCGATTTCCTCGGCACCGAGGCGCAGATCTCGCCGGAGGCGGGCAGGCTCACCGCGCCGCTGCCCGACGCGGGCGTCACCGCCGATCTGCTGATCCGCCTGCGCGAGTGGGAGATCGGGGTCGACGAAATCACCGTGAGCAAACCGAGCCTGGACGAGGTCTTCCTCACCATCACCGGTCACCCGGCCGAAGACAACACCGACGACGAATCCGAAAGGAGCGCGGCATGACCACCCTCACCGCGACCGAAACCACGGCGCGCCATGCGGCGCCCGCACCGATTCCCGACGTGAGCAACCGTATTCCGCTCGGGCAGGCGGTGGCGAACTCGTTCACCATGGCCTACCGCGGTCTGCTGAAGATCAAGCACAACCCCGAGCAGCTGTTCGACGTCACCGTACAGCCGATCCTGTTCACCGCGTTGTTCGCCTACATCTTCGGCGGCGCGATCGGCGGCAGCGTGCAGGACTACCTGCCGATCCTGATTCCCGGCATCCTGGTGCAGACCGTGGTACTCACCTCGGTCGTCACCGGCACCCAGTTGCGCGAGGACATGGACAAGTGCGTCTTCGACCGGTTCAAATCCCTCCCGATCGCCCGTATTTCGGCATTGGCCGGGGCGCTGATCGCGGATATGGCGCGCTACGTGATCGCGACAGTGCTGACCATCCTCGTCGGACTGTGCATCGGATACCGTCCGGGCGGCGGCGTGGTGGGCGTGATCGCGGCGGGCCTGGTGATCGTGGCCTGCTCGTTCGCGATCAGCTGGATCTGGGCGTTGGTCGGCGTCACCGGTAAGAGCGCGGCCGGTGTGCAGGGCATCTCGATGATGATCATGTTCCCGCTGACTTTCATGTCCGGCGCCTTCGCGCTGGTGGGCACGATGCCGGGCTGGATGCAGGCGATCAATCACGCGAACCCGGTGTATTACATGGTGAACGCGTGCCGTGCGCTGATGAACGGCGGCGCTTACGGCACCGACCTGGCCTGGTCGCTGATCGGCGCCGTGGTCGTCATCGCGATCTTCGCCCCGCTGACCGTCAAGGCGTACATGCGCCGGGCGTGAGGCACACACGATGCGCACGCCGGGTGACGAACCAGTCACCCGGCGTACCGTCGTCGGTCCGTTATGCGCGGCGGCTCGGTCGCGCCCTCGACGGGCGTCGCGGCCGAATGTCACCGGATGTCAGCCGAGTGTGCCGCGGTAGCGCCTCAGCGGGCCTCGTTCAGCTCGTGAAGTATCCGCATGATGCGGTCTGCGGAGTCCCTGCGGCGCAGGTGGCCGACCCGGTCGCGCGCCTCGGCGACCCGGTCGGCGCCGAGCGCCGCGCCGGCCGCGTCCGCGTGTCCGGCCCAGCGCATCGAAGGAAAGTCTTGGCGGCAGAAAACATTCGGCGCCAACGCGAGCAGCTCGAGACCGCGCGCCACAGACCGATCGACGGCGATGAGATACGAGCCGACCGCGCAGGCGACGCCGCCGATCTGCGGCAGGTCCTGATACTGCGTCATGCTCGGCAGGGTGAGTTCGACCAGATCCGCGGCCAGGGTCGCGCCGGAGCCGGCGGCGCCGTAGAGCACCTTCGCGTCGAGCGCCGCCGCGGCGAGCATCAAGGCGCCCGGCCCGGGCCCGAGCGCGCTGTCCGGCCAGCCGTACAGGTCGAGCGCACGTTCGTAGCGATACAGCCCTCCCTCGATATCGCCCTCCGCGAACGCCACCTCGGCCGAACTCTGCACGACCGTTGCCAGCAGCCGATTCTGCCCGCCGGTCGAGTTGTCGACATCCGACGTGCCGAGCGCGAGGTCGAGTTCGTGCGCAGCCTGCTCCAGCTCGCCGATACCGACCAGCGACGCCACCAGCATGCTGCGGGTCTCGACCGTGTCCTCGTAGGCGCCGAGCCGCGCCAGCATGTCCAGCGAACGGCGATAGTACGTTACCGATTCCGCGTACTGCGCGGTCTGACCGCAGACCTGGCCGAGGTGCCTGCACACCATGGCCACGCTCCAGACGTTGTTGTGCCCGAAGATCTCCAGCGCCCGGGTCGCGTCTACGGTCGAGCCGTGTACGTCGCCGAGGTTCTCCCTGATGTTGGCGCGCAGCAGCAGTGCGGTGGCCCTTGTCTCCTGATCTGTCGATCGAAGTGCGTGGGCGATCAGCCTGCCGAGGCCAGCGCCGTCGGGCCGGACGAGCACGACTCGGCCGATGAACCGGTTGTTCTCGGTGAGATCGGTGCGGTTGCACAGCAATCGGCGCACGCGCAGGCGCAGCTGGGCGAGCGCGCGGGCACCACCACCGGTGTAGGCGAGATGCAGGAACATCATCTGGTACGTGGTGAGCACGAGATCCGACCGCGGCGCGTCGGGGCCGAATACGGCCGGCTCCAGGTCGATGACCCGCGCAGCCCAGCTGACCACCTCGGTGTGCGAGCCGCGAATCACCCATAGCGTGGCGATGACGGGGAAGACTGTGTACGCCGTTGCGGCGTCCCGCCGTTCGAGCGCACAGCGCAACGCCGCGAGCAGGTTGTCCAACTCCATCGCGACCGAAAGCGCCAGCTCGATCTGGTCGCCGGTCAGATACCGGCGCGCCACGTCGTCGGAATAGTCCTTTGCCCACCGCATTATCGCGATGTCGACCGATTCGGCATCCCCCGCGATGCGGGTCAGCTGCTCCTCGCCGTACTCCCGCACGGTTTCCAGCATCCGATAGCGGGTGCCGAGCGCCTCGTCGTCCAGCACCGCGAGCAGCGACTGATTCACCAGGCCGTCGACGGCGGCGGCGACGTCGTCCACCGCAGCTCCGCACGCCACCGCCTCGGCGGCCGAGAGCGTGAAACCGGCCGGGAATCGGCATAATCGGCGCAGTGTCACCTGCTGCGCGGTGTCGAGCAGGTTCCAGCTCCAGTCGATCACGGCGTGCAGCGTGCGATGTCGTTCGGGCGAGCTGCGGTCGCCGTGGCGCAGCAGGGCGAACCGATCGGACAGCCGCTCGTTGATCTCCTCGACGCTCATCACGCGCACGCGTGCGGCGGCTAGCTCGATGGCCAGCGGCAGCCCGTCGAGGGTGTGGCAGAGCTGGGCGACGACGTCCGGGTCCAGCCGGACGCCGGGGCGCACCGCCCTGGCGCGCGCCGCGAACAGCTCGGTCGCGGGCGAACCGGCGGGGTCGATCGTCAAGGGCGGCAGCGGATACACGGTCTCGGCGGTGATCATCAGCGGCGCGCGGCTGGTGGTGAGCACGGTCAGCCGGTTGGCGATGCCGATCAGATCGGCGACCACCACGGCGACAGCATCGATCAGGTGCTCGCAGTTATCCAAAATGAGCAGCATCGAGCGGGCCGATACCGCGTCGCGCAGACGCTGACGTGCATCGAGCGCCTGCCTGGTGCGCAAGGTGGCGGAGTCGAAGGTGACGTCGCTCAGGCCGAGCACCGCGGCGATCGCGGCCTCGATCTCGACCCCGGCGTCGTCGCCCTCCGCACGCACCGAGGCCAGTTCGACCAGCACCACCGGGCGGGAGGCCGCCACGCGCGCACCGATCTCGTTGGCGACCCTGGTCTTTCCCGAGCCGCCCGGGCCGAGGACGGTGATCACGCGGGAATCGCGCAGTAGTTCTTCGAGCGCGGTCAGATCGTCCGTGCGGCCGAGCAGCATGTTGGGCGCGGCACGCAGCCCGACCGCGCCGGGTTGCTGGAATTGTGCCGAGGCGGCGGTGTTTTCGCCGGCGGACAGCGCGCCGGCAGCGGCCGAGATCGGCGTCCCACCGGAGGCGTACCGCGGCGCGAGGTCGGCGGCGCGGACCGGCTCGCCGCGCAGTATCGCGGTGTTCAACGCTACGAGCGCGGGACCAGGGTCCGTACCGAGGTGCTCGGCCAACCGGGAACGGAAAGCCGCGAAGGATTCCAGCGCCTCGTTGGCGCGGCCCGCCGCGGCGAGCAGGCGCATCAGGGTCTGCTGTGCGGGTTCGTCGAACGGGTCGGTGGCGTTGCGTCGGCGGGCCAGGCGCAGTGCGCCGTCGATGTCGCCGACGGACTCGCGCGCGGCCAGCTCGAGCGCGTCCAACTCGGCGTGCCGGTGCGCGGCGGCAGTGCGCAGCTCGTCGGCGAGGCCACCAGCGGGCAGGTCGGCGCCTGGTTCTCCGCGCCACAGCCCTCGCGCCTGCCACACCGCGTCCAGGCACCCGGTCGGGTCGCCCGCTGTCCGGCAGCCGCGCGCCCGCTGCACGAGCTCGCCGACCAGGGTCAGATCGACCTGATCGGTGCCCATGCTCAACCGGTAACCCGCCGGCCCGATCTCCAACGTTCCGTCGGGCAGAGCAGAGCGGAGCCGGGAGACCTGGGTGTGTAGCGCATTCATCGGCGCCCTCGGCGGCTGCTCACCCCACACGTCATCGATCAGGGCCTGTGCGCTGCGGCTGCGGCCCGTCCGCAAGGCGAGCGCCGCGAGCAGCAGCCGGGAGCGCGCGCCCGGCAGAGGTGTCAGCGCGCCGTCACGGCGCAGCGCGATCTCACCCAGCAGGGCCACCACGACCGATTCGCCTGCGGGCGCCGTCAAGGGGTGACTGTGGCCGTTCAGGCCGCTCTGATCCGGAAACATCCCGCGGTCATCGTATGCGAGCTGGACTGGTCGGGCCGCTATGATTTCTTTGCCCCCATTCCGGACGGTCGGTCGCTTACGCTGACCGCATGGCTGAGTTCGAAGTGGTCCGCCTGGAATTCCTGAAGCCGATGAAATCTACCAACCGCGTGACCTTCACCCTGGATCCGGTCGAGGCCGGCACCGAGGTGACCTGGCGGATGACCGGGCGGCAGTCCGCCTGATGGGCGTGGTCGGGAAGCTGATACCGATGGACAAACTGGTGGGCAGGAACTTCGAGAAGGGACTCGCCGGGCTGCAGCAGGCGGCGACGGCCCAGACGGACTGAACACCCCGCGCGCATTAGGCTGCGGATATGGCTACTGCAGCGCAATGGATCGAGGGCGCTCGACCGCGTACCCTGCCGAACGCGATCGCTCCTGTGCTCGCCGGGACCGGCGCGGCCGCGTCTGTCGGCGGTGCGGTGTGGTGGAAAGCGATTCTGGCGCTGCTCGTTTCGCTGGCACTGATCATCGGCGTGAACTACGCCAACGACTACTCCGATGGCATCCGCGGCACCGACGACGTCCGGGTCGGCCCGCTGCGGCTGGTCGGGCAGAAGCTCGCGTCGCCCGCCGCGGTGCGGAATGCCGCGATTGTCAGCCTCGCCCTCGGCGGGGTCTTCGGCCTTGTCCTCGTCGTCACCAGCGCGTGGTGGCTGCTGCTCATCGGCGCCGCCTGCCTGGTCGGCGCCTGGTACTACACCGGTGGCAGCAAGCCCTACGGCTACAGCGGATTCGGCGAGCTCGCGGTGTTCGTCTTCTTCGGCCTGATCGGTGTGCTCGGCACCCAGTTCGTGCAGGCGAAGGAGATCGATTGGGTGGGCGCGCTGCTCGCGGTCTCGGTGGGCGCGTTCTCCAGCGCGGTGCTCGTCGCGAACAACCTGCGCGACATCCCGACCGACACCGAATCCGGAAAGGTCACGCTCGCGGTGAAGCTCGGCGATCTGCGTACCCGCACGCTGCATCTCGCGCTGCTCGCGGTGCCGTTCATCGCGACGCTGTTCCTCGTCGCCCGCACGCCGTGGGCACTGGTCGGTCTGGTCGCAATGCCGCTGGCCGTGCGCGCCAATGCGCCGGTGCGCGGCGGCAAGGGCGGACTCGAACTGATTCCCGCCCTGCGGGATTCCGGCCTCGCCTTGCTGGTCTGGTCGGCGGCCACCGCACTCGCGGTCGGGCTCGGTTAGCCGCGGAGCCCGCGCGCGGGCAACAAACACCTCGCCTAGTCGTCGCCGTCCGGGACCAGGATGCCGAGCACCCAGTTGACGATCGAGACGATGATGCCGCCGAGTACCGCGGCCCAGAAGCCCTCTACCCGCAGGCCGTAGTCGCTGAATGCCTTGGTGATCTCCGCGGTCAGCCACAGCATGAGCGCGTTGATCACGAGCAGGAACAGGCCGACCGTCACGATCACCAATGGCAGCGACAGCAGTTTGACGATCGGCTTGACCAACGCGTTCACCACCGTGAAGACCGCGGCGACGACGAGCACAACGACAACTTTTGCGCCGGTGCCCTGGTCGGAGGGGCTGATGATGTCGATCTTGTCGACCCAGGCCGCGGCCAGCCAGATTGCCACGCCGTTGATGATCAACCGAATCAGAAGCTGCATGGGCCAATGCTAGGCCCGCGGGGCGGACATGTGCTGCCGCAAAACAAATATCGTGGCAGCACACGCTCCCGCGCTCAGGCGGCACGGTCTAGCAGGGCGTGCACCTTGGGACGCAAGTCGTGGATCTGGACGGAGCCGCCGAACAGGCGCATGGTGGTCTGATTGGGCGCCCGCAGGATCCCCAGCAGGACGTGCCCGGATTCGATGGTCTTGTCCTTGCGGCCGAGCGCCTCGCGCAGCGCGAGCTCCAGAACCTTTTTCGCGTCCTTGGCGAACGGGATGTGCCCGACGTTGCCGCTGCCGCGACCCCAGCCCAACGGACCGCGCCGCGGTTCGGGCACCGCGCGATCGAGCGCGTCCTCACCGAAGTTGGCCTCCAGCGATTCGCGCACGGCGTCGAGATCGATGCCGATGGAGCGCAGGGCTTCGGCGTCTTCCGCGCCGAGCGGTTCCTCCGTGCCGTTGTCGGCCAGCCTGCTCAGCACGCCCTCGTGGGTGAGCCCGGCCTCGGCGAGCAGGGCCTTCAGCTCCGGGTCGCCGTGTGCGAGCAGCCCGAGCAGCACGTGCTCCACCTCGATGTTCGGCGCGCACAACTCCCGTGCGTCCTCCTGAGCGATGACGATGGCCGTTCGCGCCGACCTGCTGAACCGTTCGAACATCAGCGGCTCCTGCCTCTCCGGTTGTACTTCTGGTGGACCGCCTGCTTGCTGACCTCGAGCGCCTCAGCGATCGCCTGCCATGACCAACCCTGTTCGCGAGCATTGGTCACCTGGATCGCCTCGAGACGTTCGAGCAGCCGACGCAGCGCGAGCACCGCGCGCAGCCCGACCTTGGGGTCGGGGCTGCCTGCGGCGGCCGCCAGGGTGGTTGCTTCAGTCATGCCGTCAATTTTTATTGACGGCACCGCAGGATGTCAATAAAAATTGACGACAGAGGAGACGCGGCAGCCCGATTCAGCTATCGGTGAACGAATGAACGGGTCCGCGGAACAGATTCGCTCGCGCAGCGGCAGATCGCCAGGTTCCACGCAGCCGCGACCACTCGCAGATCGTTCAGGCCTCCCAGACTCCGGTCGCCATGAACGTGTCCAGGATCGCGGCGGGCTCGGCGAGGACAATCCCCTGCGACGCGACCCAGGCGTCGTCGAAATACGTTCCCGCGTAGCGATCTCCGCCGTCACATAGCAGCGTGACCACGCTGCCGCGGCAGTTCTCGGCGATCATCTCGGCGACAAGCGCGAACACACCCCACAGGTTGGTGCCGGTCGACCCGCCGACCCGCCGACCGAGCCGCACACTGGCGTGCCGGGCGGCCGCGATGGAGGCCGCGTCCGGCACCTCGAACATGCGATCCACCACCGGCCCGACGAACGACGGTTCCACCCGGGGACGGCCGATCCCCTCGATACGCGAGGACATACCGGTCTGGTAGGTGGGATCGCCGGTCTCGTAGCCGCCGAAGAACGCGGAGTTCTCCGGATCGACTACGGCCAATTTCGTTGCGTACCTGCGGTAGCGGATGTAGCGGCCGATCGTGGCGCTGGTGCCCCCGGTGCCCGCGCCGACTACGATCCACTCCGGCACCGGATGGGTCTCCAACGCCATCTGCTGGAAAATCGACTCTGCGATGTTGTTGTTGCCGCGCCAGTCGGTGGCGCGCTCCGCGTGCGTGAACTGGTCCATGTAGTGGCCGCCGCACTCGGCGGCCAGCCGCGCCGCCTCGGCGTACATATCCGGCGGGCGCTGCACGAAATGGCAACGGCCGCCCTGGGCTTCGATCAGCGCGACCTTCTGCGGGGACGTGCTCGCAGGCATCACCGCGACGAAGTCCAGGCCGAGCAGCTTCGCGAAGTAGGCCTCGCTGACCGCGGTCGAGCCGGAGGACGCCTCCACCACCGTGGTGCCTTCGGTGACCCAGCCGTTACAGATCGCGTACAGGAACAGCGAGCGCGCCAGCCGGTGCTTGAGGCTGCCACTGATATGCGTGGACTCGTCCTTCAGATACAACTGGACATTCCACTGGACAGGCAGCGGATAGCGCAGCAGATGAGTGTCGGCGCTGCGCTGGGTGTCGGCATCGATCAGCCGGACCGCGTTGTCGACCCAGTCACGCGGCGTTCTGCGATCACAGGACTTCATGAGGACGCCCCGGTGTCCTCCGGATTCTCTCCGCGCAGCCGCGCACGCAACTGAGCCTTGTCGCGGCGACGGCGCTCATCGACCAGGGCGATGTCCTCGTTGACCTTGGCGCGGAGCCGTTTGAACAGGGTCAACGACAGCGGCATCGCGATGATCAGCGCGAACAGGGCGGCGACCAGCAGCGGAATGTCCACCGAGACCAGCCGTGCGGCCAGCAGGATGACCGCCGTGAGCACCACGACCAGAGCCAGCCTCGCGAGGCTGTAGAGCGCCAGATTGCGGGCCAGCCGACGACCTGCGCCAGCAGTTTGCTGTCCGCGAACACCTTCCGGTGGAATTTCGTCACGCACATCGGTCAGCCTATGCGAAGCTGTTGCCCAGCCTCGGCGCGCGCCTGTTGCCGGGGGTGGGGCGCACATCCGATTTGTCTATTACCTCCCCTTTACCAACAGTAGGTGGTTCGAGTACCTAGGGGTTTCGGTGCGACGATGGCGCCATCTGATGAGGGAACTGTCGAGAACGGAGAGGTTTGCTATGACTGCGATCACCGTCGGCGGCCAGGACACCCTGCTGACGCCGGGGCAGGTTGCTGCCCTGTTCCATGTCGATCCCAAGACCGTGACGCGCTGGGCTCATGCCGGGCGACTGGGGTCGTTGCGCACACCGGGCGGTCATCGCCGGTTCCGCGAATCAGAAGTACTCCAGCTGCTGCAGTCGCTCACTACCGAGGCGACGGCACACTGATCGCAGGGCGCGCGGGCCCGTTGTTCCAGGGCCCGCGCCTACCCGCAGGACCGATTTCACGCCTGCGGTGGGCGGGAGTCCCGTACGCGACTACCCTCGTAACCAGGAGGTGAGCGACGTGACGTACCTGTTGGCACTCATCGCAATGGCTGCAGTCGCGGTGTTGTGCTGGAAGGCGTTCGGCCCCGAGAAGGCCGGACCAACCGCCCCGCAAGCGCTTTCGCCGCGGCGAAAGCGCATCATCGGACCCGACGACGATCCAGAGTTCCTCTGGCGCCTGTCCCGCCAGCACCGCGACGGTGAGTCCGGCCCGACCGATCGCTGACGAGGCCCTTCACACCTCGACGGACGGGCGTGCCCTGAGCAGTGCCATCGAAAGCAAGCGCCGAGTGACGTCCCGTCGGCACTCACTCGGTGCGCCGTGTTCGGCGTAGGTGCCGAGCGCGATCATCGAAATTCAGACCAGCAACTTGTTTGCCAGGATGTGCCGATACCGGCCGACTGGCGCTGACCGACGGCGTACATCAGGTCGCATCGCCGCAAAAGCACGACGTCCCACCGGGACGGCAGTGTGATATTTGTCACAAAACACTTCGGGTACGGAGGGGCAGGCGCGCTGCGGTGCGCCTGCCCCTTCACCCGCGAGTTCCGATCACGGTTCGCCGTTGACGACCGCCATCAGAGCGTCCGTGAACGGCTGCCCGCCCTGAATGGCACCTCCAGCGATCGCACCGACGACCAAGCCGATCGGTCCGGTGATGATACTGAAGAAGCCGAGGCCGATCAGGGCCCCGAGCAGACCACCGAGCAGAGCCCCGCCGACCACGCCGACGACGTTCTGGTTCAGTTCGGCGATGAGACGGTTCATCGAGCTGATCGGCTGCATCTCACCGATCTCCTTCGCGTCCGCCACCGGCGTGAGCGCGAGGCGCGTGCCGTTGTCGCTGATCTCCTGCGCGACCGACAGTCGGCCTCCGGAGACCTGGAAGGTCAACGGCACTTCGGCGACGACGGCGCCGGTGTCGGACGTCAGCGCGATCTTGGCGCCGTTGTCGACGAGGGCGAACTTGCCGTGCTCGACCGCGGTGGTGATCGCACCGGTCTTGTCGGAGACTGTGGTCTTGTAGTCGACGCCTTGCTCGACGCCGGATGTCGTTACCTCCCGATTCGCCTCCACGGGCTGCGCATTCGCGGTTCCCGCCGCAATGCCCACCGCGGCGACCGCACTGAGCGTGATGGCGGCAATAGTGCCGAACTTCATTATGGAATTCCTTCTCACAGAGACCTCCGGCGCCGGAGGCCGGATGGCGTGTGACTGTACAACGCCCGTAGCTTGTTGGCAGACATGGCAATCGACACACAGCCGCACCAAGGTTCGTTATTCGATTGTGACCAACTAGGGGGACGAAAAGAGGAATACTCGCCAACAACGAATGCCGTTGGGAGCAACGGCTCGACGCGGATGCGCCGCATGGTGTATGCATGGCGTGATCTTCAATCCGCAAGATTCACAACTTCGGATCTCATCGGGAGCGAGTTCGAAGGGTTTACAGCTGTGGAGGACGTGACGTGTCGCGCCAACGTATTCGTGCCGGAATCACTCTGACGGGCTTCGTGGTTGCGACCGCACTGGCGGCGACTCTCGTCGCCTTTGCCGCCATGTCGATGTCCGGACCTACCGAGGAACCGGCGAAGGCCGCCCAGAACGACAGCGCGGCAACCACTTCGACGCCACCGCCGACCACCACCACCGAGGAGCCGGTGACGACCACCGAGCCTCCGCCGCCCACCACCTCGGCGATGCGCGGCGCGTCGAACAAGAGCGCCACCAATCTCCAGGTGAACGTCGGCGAGTGCGTGCGCCTCGGCGGCTCCGGCGGGATCGAGAAGGCGGCCTGCGGCAGCTCCGGCGCCATTTACAAGATCAGCGAGAAGGCACCCGCGAACAGCCCGTGCCCCACTGATGCCGACCGCACCTACACCGACACCTTGCAGGGCGCCGCACAGGCCGCGCTGTGCCTGGACATCGACTGGGTCGTCGGCGGCTGTATGGAGCTGATCACGGGCGATCCGAAGCGCCTGGACTGCGCGGCCCTCGGCACCCCGAACGGGGTGCGGGTGATCGACATCAAACAGAACACCATCGACGTCAACGCCTGCGGCTCGGCCGACAGCGGAATCGTCTACCGACAGCGCCATTTCGTCGTCTGCGTAGCCCGGCTCTGAGGGGTGCGCGGACCGCTCGGCGCATATGTGCCGAGCCTCGGTCTCGGCGTCGCGTCTTCGCACACCCATCAAGCCTGCCAGGCGAACGCCATAAGGGCCTTCGGCCGCACGCCGAGCGAGGGGCGCGCGAGTTACTGAGCGCGGCGCCCCTCATCACGCAGCGGCCGCGTGGCGAAGGTTCGGATCATCGCGATGGCGGTTGCGATGTGTCGTTCACGTTCTGCTGCAGGAAAGTTTCTACGGATGCTTCCCGTCCCAGTCCTCATCGAGCGCGTATTTCTGCAGGAAGTCCTGCGCGACGGGTCGCAGGATCTGGGATCCCCAGCTGCCCCATTGCCCGGTGAAGTTGTGATCGCCCCAGGGGATAACAACAGCCTCGGCGGGCACGTTCGCTGCGTGCAGCCGGTCCGCGAGTGCGGGAGCTTGTGTACTGGGAATCATGCGGTCGATACCGCCTTGGACGAGCAGTGTCGGCGGTAGGCCCACGCGGACGTGGTTGATCGGCGATACCTGTTCGATTCGGGCGTGCTGTGTCTCGTAGTCGGGGCCGAGGTAGTCGCGGAGATACCGTTGCAAGCTGATGGGCAGGCGGGTGTGGGTGATCAGGCTGGGCAGGTCGGTCGGTGCATACCAGCCCATGACGGATCGGACGGGTGCCTCGGACACCGCGCACGATGGCGGAAACTGTCGATCGTCAACGGTATATGCGGCCATCAGAGCCAGTTGGCCACCGGCGGAGTCACCGGCGACGGACACGTTGGATGGTGCGATGTCGTAATCGGCTGCCTGTGCACGAATCCAGCCGAGCGCGCACTTGACGTCGCCGACCGCGTCCTGCCACCTTGGCGGTGGGGCGAGTCGGTAGTCGATCGAGAACACGGTGATTCCTTGTCGGGCTACCCATTCGAACCACGACGCGCTGTCGGACCGGGTGCCCGAGTTCCAACCACCGCCGTGCACATAAAGCAGTGCGGCTCGGCTCGGGGCCGGCCGCTGGGGGCGGTAGATATCCGCGTGCAAGTCCTGGTTTTCGATCCGCTGGTATATGCGGGTTGCGGTGGGTGACGGTTGGGCCGGTGTGCGGAAGAACTCCGACCATGACAGTGATGCGCCGTGCTCCTGCGCCGTTGTCCGCGCCGACCACCAGGGGGTGACGATCACGAATAGCCCCAACACGCTGGCCAGCGCTCCCGCGGTCAAGAGCGCGCGGCGGCCGGAATGCCATGCCATAGCCACGATCACGAACGTGAGCAGCACTGTGACCAGCAGCGGTGCGGTCATCCACGGGACAACCAGCGCGGCGAGGCCGACCGTGTTCGGCAGCGCGCGCCCGGGCATCCGTGGCGCGAAGAAAACAAGGCCCACAGCGATTGTCGCGAGACAGACCGTCCAGGCTGCGAATAGTCGCACGAATCGGAGAATCTGTACCCCGACGGACCTGATCCGACGGGGTCGCTTCGAGGGCTTGCTTTCGCTCAATTCGGACTGTACAGGCGTGCAATATATTTCGGTGTTCATGGCAGCAGCTCCAGAGTTGTGTCGGATCGGGTGATGTCATGGCCCGCGGCGCGGGCCCGGACGTGTCGGCTCAGACGCCGGCGGGTGGAATCCACTGCACGAGTTCGACCACGAGGCCGTTCGGATCGATGAGCTGGAAAAGTCGGTCGCCCCAGGGTTGTTCGTGCAAGGCCAACGCGATGGGTGCTCCCTCGCAGTTGAGTCGGTGGTATTCGGCGCGACATCGGGGACTGTCAAGGACACGATGAATCCACCCGGTCGTTCGTCGGTCAGCCATCCAGAGATCGCGGAGCGGGTTCGTCGTTGCACGGCACTGCTGCCGTACCGACGAGCCGAGCGACACGAGCGAGTAGCCCTCTTGGACACGAGTGCGCAGGTCAGAGCTATCAGTTCAGCCCGGCGTACGAGTGCAACCCCGAGATCACCATGTTGATGATGAACAGGTTGAACAGCATCGCGACGAACCCCGCGATATTGATCCATGCCGCCTTGGTGTCACGCCAGCCGGAGGTGGCGCGGGCGTGCAAATAGGCGGCGTAGAGGACCCAGGCGATGAAGGAGCAGGTCTCCTTCGGGTCCCAGCCCCAGAAACGGCCCCAGGCGGCTTCGGCCCAGATCGCGCCGAGGATGACGCCCGCACCAAAGAGCGGGAAGCCGATGATGCTGGCTTTGTAGGCGAGGCGGTCCAGGGTGCGGGCATCGGGCAGGCGGCGGGCGATCGTACCGAGGACGTTGGCCGACTCCTCGCCTTCGGGCTGGCGCAGGCGGTAGAGGAAAAGCAGGCTCGCGACGCCCGCGAACATGAAGACCCCACTGCCGACGCTGACGATCGTGACGTGCACCGGCAGCCAGAACGACTTCAGCGCGGGAACGACGGGCGCCGCGTCGGCGTAGAGCACCGTGCCCGCGAGGAACATCAGGATCAACACCGGCACCAGCAGGAAGACCCACATCGAGCGGTAGCGCTGTTCGCGCAGGAGCGACACTCCGACCAGCACGGCGGCGGCCGTCGCCATGGTGACGAACTCGTACATATTGCCGAGCGGGAAGCGATGGGTCGCGAAGCCGCGCAACACGATCGCGCCCACGTGCAGGACGATGGCGACCATCAGCACCGAGAACGCCATATTGCCCAGCCGCTCCGACAGCGGCCGCTGTGCGGGCTCGACGACGCGGCCCGGTCCCGACGGAGTCGCCCCCACCGGCACCAGCTCACGCTCGGCGACTTGACGGCTGCGCGCCGTGGCGTACTGCCAGATCAGCAGCACCATGACCAACGCATACACCACTATCGCCGTCTTGAACGCGAAATCGCTGTACCTGGCGATGGTCTCGTCGATCGGCATGGTTACTCTCCCGTGGTTTCGGCGCCGCGCGCCGAGATGGTTTCAGCGCCACGGCCGTCCGGTTGTTCGTCGAGCAGGCGTGCGCGCAGCCGGTCGAACTCGCCGCCCCAGCCGGCCTGGTCGGTTCTCGCGAGCCCACCCATCTCTACTACAGTGCGTCGTTGATCAACGGTACCGGGTGCTGCCTCGGCCGGGTAGACCCGCACCCAGATCCGCCTGCGCTTGACCAGCAGCGAGACCAGCAGACCCGCCATCATCAGCAATGCGCTCACCAGCACCCACTGCTGAGCGGGATCGTGCGACACCTGCAGGTTCACGAATTCCTGGGCGCCGTCGAAGGCGACCTTGGTGCCGTTGGGCAGCGTCGTCGACTCGCCGGGGCGCAGGTTCACCCTGGCCTCCTTGGCCAGTCGACCCTGCTTGACCTGTTCGGGGTCCAGCGCGAACAGCGATTGCGGCTTGCCCGTGTCGAGACCGGTGTCGCCGCGGTAGATATCGACCGCGACGGCCGGGTCGTTCATCGCGGGGAACGCCGAACTCATCAGCGTGCCGTGGAACATGGCGGTCGGCGCGAAAAGGCCCTCGATCGCGATCTGGTTCTTGCGGCGTTCCTCGTCGGTGGCGTACATGCCGCCGGGCGGGTCGATCCGCAGTACGCCACTGGACAGGAACGTCGACGCGTCGTCGGGTCGCCACTGGATGGACTCGGTGCGGGTCTGTCCGTTGGGGAAGGTGACCGTGAAGGTCGGCGCGTAGCCGTGCCCCTGCAGGTAGAGCCGATCGCCTGCGACCCGGAGCGGGTGGTTCACCTGCACCTGGGTGTCGCGCCAAGTGTTCGTCCGCAGGTCGTCGCCCACCTGGTAGGAAATGCCCGCGGTGAACATCTCGGCCTGGCCGTTCGTCAGGTAGTCGGCCTTGAAGTCCTCGACCCGAACGCAGATCGGGGTCATACCGGTGCCGTCGTTGACGTTGCCCGCCTTGAACGAGTCGAACACCGCGGGCGAGGTGGTGCAGAAGCCGGGGCCTTTGTTCGCCAGCACAATGACACTGCCCTCGTAGCCGAAGAGCTTGCCCGCCGCGATCGCGATCAGCAGCCCGACCAGCGCGAGATGGAACATAAGGTTGCCGAGTTCGCGGGTGTACCCCTTCTCCGCCGACAACGTCACCTCGCCGTCGCGCGTACCCGGCCGAACCTCGGTGCGCCAGCCGCGCAACTGGGTACGCGCGCGTGCGATCACCTCGTCGGGCGTCTGCGCGACGCTGCCGGAGTAGTGGTGCGGCAGCCGGGTCAGGTTGCGCGGCGCGCGCACCGGCGGCGTGCGCAGCGCGCGGTAGTGGTCGATGGTGCGCGGCAGGATGCAGCCGACCAGCGAAATGAACAGCAGCACATAGACGGCCGTGAACCAGAAGCTGGAAAACACGTCGAACAGCTCGAACCGGTCCATCCACGGACCGAGCGCCGGCCGATCGGCGATGTACTGGGCGACCTTCTGCTCATTGAGATTGCGCTGCGGCAGCAGCGCGCCGGGAATCGCGGCCAGTGCGAGCAGGAACAGCAGCACCAGCGCGGTGCGCATGCTGGTGAGCCCGCGCCAGGTGTTGCGCACGAACGCCAAGGCGCGGCCGAGCACGGGTTGGCGCGGCGGCGTGGGAGTTTCGGTTGCCTGCTGGTCGGTCACGGTCATATCGGCAAGGTCACCTCGGAAACGAACGCGTCGCGCACCCAGGCGACGAACTGGTCCCACGCCCCGGTGACCAGAGCGGCGCCGACCGCGACCAGCAGGATGCCACCGATGACCTGGATGGTGCGCGAATTACGGCGCAGCCAGCCGACACCGCGCAGCGCACTGGCCGACCCGAACGCGAGGACAACGAACGGCAGGCCGAGGCCGAGGCAGTAGGCGACGATCAGCGCGACCCCGCGCACGGCCGTCGTCCCGTCGGTGCCCGCGGCCACCGCCATCACACCCGACAGCGTCGGGCCGAGGCAGGGCGTCCACCCGAGCGCGAACACCCCGCCGAGCAGCGGCGCGCCCATGATGCTGGTGAGCCTGCGCGGCTCCATCCTGGTGTCGCGCTGCAACGCGGGCACGAGGCCGATGAACACCAGGCCCATCAGGATCGTGACCACGCCGCCGATCCGTTGCAGCAGTTCACGATTCACATTGAGCGTCTGGATTACCCCGAACACGGTGGCCGTGGCGAGCACGAAGACCACGGTGAACCCGGCGACGAAGAGTCCGGCCGCACCGGCAACCCGCATCCGCGCCGAGCGCCTTTCTGCCGAATCCGCGATGTCGACCGAACCCGGCCGGCCCTTCGCGGCCTCGGCGACTGTCGCGGGCGGCGCCTCGGCGCCGACCAGCCCGGCCAGATACGACAGATACCCCGGCACGAGCGGCACGACGCACGGCGAGGCGAAGGACACAAGGCCCGCCAGCAGGCACGCGCCGAGCGCCAGCAGCAGCGGCCCTGAGGCCGCCGTCTGCTGGAACGACTCCCCAGCTCCGGCAAGCACCATCAGGTGGTCTCCCCGGTCCGCGGCGACGCTGCGGGCGCGGGTCTCACACCGACTCCCCCTCGGGCGCCTCCTCGAGCCCCGCGCCATGGCGCAGCGGCACCCTCCGCTCGGTGCCTGCGGGCTCCTCTGTCACGTCGAGCACGCCGAACTCCAGCAGCGAGTCGGCGGCGACGCTGCGCGGCACGGTGGCGATACCCGCCCACCGGTCGTCGACGGCCCATCCGCCGCCGATGCGTCGGGGGCCCTGCCGTGGCCGACAGGCACGCGGCTTGCGGGTACGGCGGTCGCGATTCATTGTGATTCCTCCGCGGCGAGACGTTCGACCACCGGCTGCAGATCGTCGGCGAGCAGAGACCGCAGGAAGACCGCGGCTACCCGGTGTTGCCGATCGAGTACGAGGGTGGTGGGGATGACACTGGTAGGGAAATTACCGCCGAGCGCGAGCAGCGTGCGCATAGACGGGTCATAGATGGACGGATAGCCGACCTTGTTGTCGACGACGAAGTCCTGGGCCTTGTCCTGTTGCGGGTCACGGACATTGATGCCGAGATACGCGACACCCTTGTCCTTGGTCGCCTCATAGACCTTTTCCAGGGCGGGCGCCTCGGCGCGGCACGGACCGCACCACTGGCCCCACAGATTGAGCACCACAACCTTGCCCGCGTAGTCCTCGACCGACGTGGTTTTGCCCGCGGTCATCAGGTCGGGGCCGGCCAGCCGGCTGACGGTGCCGCGCGCACCGGGCGGGTCGTAGAAGATGTCGGTCTTGCCGCCCGGCGAGACGAACTCGAAGGTACCGCCGGAAGCCACCGCGTCCGAACCGGTCGAACAGCCCGCGAGCGCGGCGATCAGCGCAACGCACGCGAGCAGAACCGGTATCACCCGCCGGGTCGGCGTCGTGGCCGCGGGCGGGGTGACGGACGAGGTGGACCGCGTCATGCGCCGTGCACCGAGGGGTCCGAGCCGCCCGCGGGCTCGGAGTAGACGATGTCCACGAGCGTGTCACCCTGGTAAACCAGCGAGGTCAGCGAGGCGAGCGAACACTGCCGGTACCGGGGGTCGTGCCACAGCCGCTGCCCCTGCAGGAACCGCCGCAGCGTCCACACCGGCAATTGGTGCGACACCAGCACTGCCTCGCGTCCGGCCGCCTCGACCCGCGCCTTGTTCACCGCGGCCAGCATGCGGTGCGCGATCTGCAGGTACGGCTCTCCCCAGGACGGGGTGAACGGGTCGCGCAGCTTCCACCAGTGCCGAGGCTTGCGCAACGCGCCGTCGCCCACCGAGACGCGCAGCCCCTCGAAGGTGTTGCCCGCCTCGACGAGGTTCTCGTCGGTCCGCACGACCAGGCGGTGCTGCGCGGCGATCGGTTCGGCGGTCTCCTGCGCCCGCTGCAGCGGAGAGGCGATCACCAGCGCGATGTCGTGATCGGCCAGCGCTCGCGCGACCGCACCGGCCTGCGCCCGGCCGGCCACCGAGAGGCTGAAACCGGACAGCCGCCCGTACAGGATGGCGTTCGGGTTGTGCACCTCGCCGTGTCGCAGCACGTGCACGATCGTTTCGACCTGCGCGGTGCCGCCGTCGTGCACGCGCTCGCCGACCAGGGCCGGTTCGTCGGCGGCCGAACCGGCCTCCGTGGACTCGCCGACCGCACCGACGGCATTCGAATCGGCGGGCAGCCCGCCCAAGGGCGCTGCGGTGGACTCGATACCCGCGTCGGCGGTGCCCGGCTCTGCGACGTCGGTGATGGGGTTGGTCAGCCCGCGATGTTCGGCATCGGGCTGATCGCGATCGGAGGTCACGCGCGGGATCCTTCGGGGGTGGCGGCCGCCGCCGCATGTGCGGCGGCGGGCAAGGCGGCGGCGATACGGTCGAATGCGTTTTCGTCGAGCGCCGCGGAGACGAACCATGCCTCGAACGCGCTCGGCGGCGCGTACACGCCGCCGTCGAGCAGAGCGTGGAAGAACGCTGGGTAGCGCCAAGTCTGGCTCGCCTTGGCGGCGGCATAGTCGGTGACCGGGCGTTCGTCGAAGAACACGCTCACCATATTGCCCGCGAACTGGACCTGATGCCCGACTCCCGCGCCGGTCAACGCGGCACGGAACAGACCGCCGAGCCGCTCGGCGTTGCGGTCGAGCGCGGCGTAGACGTCGTCGTCGGCCGCGCGCAGCGTGGCGAGGCCCGCGGCCACCGCGACGGGGTTACCGGACAGTGTGCCCGCCTGGTAGACCGGGCCGAGCGGGGCGAGGTGATTCATGATCTCCGCGCGCCCGCCGAACGCCGCGGCGGGCAGACCACCGCTCATCACCTTGCCGAAGGTGTAGAGATCGCCCGCGACGCCCTCGCGGCCGAACCAGCCCGCGCGGCCGACCCGGAAACCGGTCATCACCTCGTCCATCACGAGCAGCGCACCGCGCTCCGCGGTGAGCGCCCGCAAGCCCGCGTTGAAACCGGGCAGCGGCGCGACTGCGCCCATGTTGCCCGCCGCGGCCTCGGTGATCACGCACGCGATCTCGCCGGGATTCGCGGCGAACGCGGCCGCTACGGCGTCGAGGTCGTTATAGGGCAGCACGATGGTGTCGGCGGCCTGCGCGCCCGTGACGCCGGGCGAAGTGGGCAGGCCGAGCGTGGCGACGCCGGAGCCCGCGTCGGCAAGCAGTGCGTCGACGTGACCGTGGTAGCAGCCGGCGAACTTGATGATCTTGGTGCGGCCGGTATAGCCGCGGGCGAGCCGGACGGCGCTCATGGTGGCCTCGGTGCCGGAGTTCACCAGGCGCACCCGTTCCACGGGCGCGACCCGCTCTACGATGGCCTCGGCGAGCTCGATCTCCGCCTCGGTCGGCGCGCCGAAGGACAGTCCGTCGACCGCCGCGCGGCGTACCGCTTCGACGACCGCGGGGTGCGCGTGTCCGAGGATCATCGGCCCCCATGAGCAGACCAGGTCGACGTACTCGTTTCCATCGGCATCGACAAGTGTGGAACCGTTGGCGGAGGCGATGAATCGCGGTGTGCCGCCGACGGATCGGAATGCCCGCACCGGGGAGTTGACGCCACCCGGAATCACCGAACCGGCCCGGTCGAAGAGCTGAGCGGAAACCGGCACCGATGCGCTGGTCACGCGCGGAGAAGAACTCACGTATTCCAGTCTCTCAGCACGCATGAATCGGTCCGACGACAGGGTGTAGTGGAGTGACTCAGGCCGCAGCCGGTCGGCAACACGCCGATGCGTTGTTTGCGCGGATATTGATCGCTGCGCGATTGCCGATGCGTAGTGTCGGGGACCATCGTCTACCGGCTGGGAAGGTCTGCATGCGGATTGCCATCGTCAGCGCGACTGTGCTCACCGTTTTCACCGCGGCCGTCGGCGCGACCGCGACGCTAGGCGTCGGCTCGGCCGCCGCGGCGGAACCGATCGAGCAAATCGACCAAGGGCGGATCGGCCTACACCTGAACCACGAAGAGACCACCGCGCTGGCCGACGGGCCGATTCCCGCGATAGTCACCATGCTCGTCCCGCTCAATCGGATCGGCGCGGGCCTGAAGACCGACACCGGTATCTACCGCGACGGGAACGGCGGGGTGCACGCCTCACTGCGCCAAGTGGTGGTGGAGGCGGCGAGCCACCCGGACGGGACGGTCACCTTCTATCTGAATGCCCCGGGCACCCGCAACGGCCGCGTACTGGACATCTACCAGAACTGGAGCTGAGCGGATGCCACGGGGGCAGTCCGTCAGGTGTACATGCAGGGCGCCTGCGCCGAGATGGTGTGCAGGAAACACATGAACGAGTTGTAGGGGCCCGCGGACCCCGATTCCGGCACGAAGATCGGCGCGTCGACGGCGGTCGCGTCCTCCAGCGGCAGACCCGAACTCGCGCCCGCAGGCGCTGCCCCGATCCCGAGGGCGGCGGCCACGGCAAACGCGGCACAGATCTTCACGGCGAACCGGTTCATCAAACACATTCCTTATCGATACGCGTTCCAACCACGGCCGAAATGCTTACGACTGCAGGGGGATTCCTTGAAAACGCGCGGTCGGCGAGCTTGCCGCACCCGACCACCACGCGCGGTGCAGCTGCACGGTAACCCAGACGTATGGCCGGAGGCGATTCGACGACGACAGGCCTCGTCTAGGCGATGCCGACGCAGAACAGAGCGAGTCCGGTGGTCACCAGGCAGGACAAAGGCTCGGGCAGCCCGCGCAGCAGCGACGCGGGCGGAAATGTGGCCGCGAAGGCAGGCGTCACCGGAACCAAACAGCCATGGCGAGCACAATCGCCGGTCAGCGTCCCGTTCCGACAGGTCCACGGATGTCACGGACGAGCCGGGCGGTCGTGTCGACCGCGAGCACCCCGGCTACCGCTACAAGCACCGCGGCCAGCAGCAGCCAAGGCCCGGCATAGCGGGTCGCGGCGAAACCCGGCGAGTCGCCGGACGGCGCGAAATCAGCGGTAAGAAGGCCGTTGTGCCAGCTCAGCACCGCCCCCACCAGTGCGACCACGATCAGGACTACTTCGACGATCACCGCGATGATCCAACGCCTCAATGGTCCGCTCCGTCCTCGCTCCGATCCACGACCTCGGTCAACGCCGCTCGCAACGCTTTGTGATCCTTGGCCCACGCCTGCACCATCGTGCCGTCGGCCAGCCGCAGCCCGATGCCGGTGCGGCGGCGCGGCACGCCGGTCAACTCACCGAGCGCCCTGGCCGATTCCCACTCGGTCTCGCCCACGTCGCGCCAGGACTCCTCGTCACGCTCGGGGAAGACCTCGGCGATCGAGCCCAGCGGCAGCGATTCGGTGCCCTCACGCAGTGTCGTTCCGGTGAGTTCCACGCCGACGTGCCGTTTGCCCGCGATCACTTGCAGCACAACAAACCCGGCGATCAACGCGGCACAGAAGACGAGCGCGAACCAGTGCACAGAACTACCCGTGACAAGTTCGAGGACAAGAATGGCCAGGCACAGGACCGGCCCATAGGACACCGCGCGCCAGCGGGCGCCCGGTTCGGCGAACAAGACGGTCGTATCGGTCACGCCGAGCCCACCACAGCGGCGCAAAACGACACGGCGGGAAGCGGAATCAGCGAGTCAGACCGGGCAGCAGCAGCACGGCGACGGTGAGCACACCGAACAGGATCAGCAAGCTCAACACGGCTAGATCCCGCCGAATGCTGTGCGGCTGATGGATCACGACTCGCATCGATGCCTCCGATTCTCCGGGGCCGGCCGCCGATCCCGCACACAAGCGAAATAAAACGTATGACAGGCGACTACCGGTTCCCGTGTCCACTGTGACAACCCTCACGATACATGCCGACCAGTCCTTGACAAATTGAGAACCTGTTGCAACACCGGTTCACCGTTGGCTCATCTGGAAATACGCGGTGGATTCGGGACGGTGGGAGAGATAGATCGCGCCGACGCCGAGCACACTCTGCACGATCGAGGCGCCACCGGCCACCAGCGAGGCCCTTCCGTTCACCGCGTCGATCGCGAACAGCGCACCGATGCCGACCACCACGACCCACACGCCGAGGACTGTCAGCACGGTCCGCGCCCAGAGCTTGCCGCGCGCGAACTGATGCACGATCACCAGCGCCAGCGCGGCGACGCCGAGCCCGATCAGCACAACGACTACGTACACCATCGCCACCATCAGCTCGGCGGCGGCCAGCGTGACCTGTGGGTCCTTCTCCCTGGCCTGGTCGAAGACCTCCTTGGCGAAGGCGTGCCGCTGGGACAGTGCGCCGACGATCGACGCGATCAGCTGCACGACGCCGAATCCGACTACACCCCACCACAATTGCCGCGCAGTACCGACATCCACTGGCATCGGGGCCCTGGTGGGTCGAGCACCGGGCGGTCCCGGCATGTTCGTCACGACAACCAGTGCGCTGCCTCGGTCGCCCAGTAGGTGAGCACAATGTCCGCGCCCGCCCTGCGGATACCCATCAGCGACTCCAGGACGGCGCCGCGGCGATCGATCCAGCCTCGCTCGGCGGCCGCCGTGATCATCGCGTACTCGCCGGAGATCTGGTAGGCGGCGACCGGGACCGTCGAGCGGTCGGCCACGTCCCGCAGGATGTCCAGATACGACATGGCCGGCTTCACCATGACGATGTCCGCACCCTCGGCCAGATCCAGTTCCAGCTCACGGATCGACTCGCGGCGATTGGCCGGGTCCTGCTGGTAGGTGCGCCGGTCGCCTTCCAGCGACGAGGCGACAGCCTCCCGGAACGGGCCGTAGAAGGCTGAGGCGTACTTCGCGGCGTAGGCCAGGACGCCGGTGTCGGTGCGCCCGACGGCGTCCAGTCCACGCCGGATCGCGCCGACCTGGCCGTCCATCATGCCGCTGGTGCCGAGCAGGTCGGCGCCGGCGTCGGCCTGGGCGATGGCCATGTCGACGTAGCGGTGCAGCGTCGCGTCGTTGTCCACGGTGCCGTCGGCGGCAAGCACGCCACAGTGGCCGTGGTCGGTGAACTCGTCCAGACAGGTGTCGGCCATCACCACGGTCGCAGCACCGACCTCGTCGGCGAGCGCGCGCAGGCCGCGGTTGAGGATGCCGTGTGGAGCACTGGCCTGGCTACCGGTGGCGTCCTTGTCCTCCGGGCGCGGCACCCCGAACAGCATGAGACCGCCGACGCCTGCCGTGACCGCCTCGACAGCGGCTTTGCGCAGCGAATCCAGCGAATGCTGCACGACCCCCGGCATAGAGCCGATCGCCCGCGGTTCCGCCAGGCCGTCGGCCACGAACATCGGCAACACCAATTGCCGTGGTTCAAGTGTTGTTTCGGCCACGAGACGACGCAACGCAGGGGTACGGCGCAACCGCCGCGGGCGGTCCATTCCGGTCATGAATCGCACGATACGCCCGGTCGGATCGGCTGTCGCGTGCACCCTTTGCCTGCCGTGCGGCCGCGCGCGGGGCGGCCCGAACCCGTGGTCCGGCGGCGCCGACATCGGCCGCGGGGAAGGCGGTCATCGAGGCGCATGAAGCGGTGCGTGAAATCACACCTGTGGCGGCACCCGAAGGCGCATACTCCGACTGAGGGCGAGACCCCATGGGGGACAGCATGACCTATCCGCACATCGATATCTCGCTGGCCAGAGCCGCCGACTTCGAGTCGTGGGCGGCGGTGCTGCTGTCGGACTGGTGGCCGGTGCTGACCGGCGGCCTGCCCCCGCCCACCACCACACTGCGGGCTTGGCGGGCCGCCGATGGGACCGCGCAGGTGTTCCGGGTCGAGTTCGTCGCCCGGCAACTGGCCGATCCTCAGCTGATGCCCGCCGCGCACACCGCCTTCGGCACGCTCGGCATGGTCCCCGACGAATACGAGTGGGCGCGTAGCCGGGGCAGTCACCTGGTGGGCAACACCGAGGACGCCGTCGTGCAACTGCGGTTCTCCGACACCACGCACACCGTTTTCGTGCGCCTGCAGAGCAGGCCGTACCAGGTGGCGCCGGAGGCCGGCCTCCGACTGCTGGCCATGGCCGAGGCGCACCTGCCGTTCCCCCACACCAGCACCGGTCCGCTGGACGTGCGAGTGGCCCGCAACAGCGCGAGGCACCTGCTCGCTGGGCACAGCGCGCGGTACGCCACCCCGGCGGACCCTTTTCAACTCGGTCTGCCGGCGCAGGTCGCCGACCTGGGCTGGGCCTTCATTTTTCCCTGGTCCACCACCTCCTGGTATACCGACGGCGCGGCGCCCGCGCTTCCGCCGGGCAGTCGAGGGCCAATCGTGGTCGTCAAGGACTCCGGGCACACCTGGCTGTTGAACAGCCTGAACAGCTACAGCGCACAGCTGACCGCTTACGCTCGCGACCGTGGTTACCCGGACAACGTTCGACATCCGAGATGACCGGGCGCGGGAGTTCCGACGGCGCCGCAACCAAGGGGGATGACATGTCCGAACCAACCGAGCCACCCACCGATGTCGAACTCGTCGCCATGGAGCGGCGCGCCGAGGCACTGTGGGATGCGTGCGATGCGGCGGGTGCCGAACTCTGGCTGCGCCGGGCCGCGACGGGCGGCAGCGCGGACGCCATGGCGAAGCTGGGCACACTGTTGAGCGCCGACGGGCGGATCAGCGAGGGGATCGACTGGCTGGAGACCGCCGCCGCGCGCGGCAACCGGATGGCAGGCCAGCAACTGGGCCTGCTGCATCTGGAGCGTGGGGATCTCGACGAGGCCGAGCGGTGGTTGCGACCCGCGGCCGAGCACGGACTGCCCGAAGCACTGTGCAACATGGGGGTGCTCGCCAATCGCCGCGGCCGTAACGACGAGGCCGAACGTTGGTATGAACGGGCCGTGCGCGCCGGAAATCCCACAGCCATGCGCAGTCTCGGGCTGCACCTTGCGCGCCGCGGCGCATTCGACCGCGCGATCGAGCTGCTCACCGAGGCCGCGCGCCGGGGAAGGGCCGATGCGATGGCAGTGCTCGGCGCTCTGCACCTCGACCAGGGTGATCGGCTCGCGGGTGAACGATGGCTGCGCAAAGGCGCCGACGCGGGCGACCCGGACTCGATGTTCCACCTCGCGCTGTTCCTGCGCGAACAGAACACCACCTACCTCGCGGGCGACCTCGCCGATCCCGAGGTGCTTCGCGCCGCCGCCGCGATCGCCACCGGCCGTACACCGGCGCAACAGGAGGCGAGGCAGTGGCTCGAACGCGCCGCCGCGCTCGGCCATCCCCCGTCGTTGCGGCTGCTGCACGACCTGTGAGCCGTGCGTCGTCGTGCGTGAAAACCATTGTGGGACCCCAAAGTTTGTCGGTACCACACGGTAGAATCGAAGATATGTTCGAGGGGCTCGCCGCCCCGATCCCCACGGGAGTGATGCCAGTGCGCACGCCGAAAACCGTTCTCATCGACCGCCCCTATACCCCGCTGGAGAAGCGTCCGCTGCCCGCGGGTCGCCCCCGCGCGTGGTATGTCATACACAACCGGCGTCTGAAGGCAATGCGTCTCGCGATCGCCCTGCTCGACTCGGGCGTCTACGCCCCGAGTTACGCCACCAACAAGCGGATCCGGCACACCGCCGAGGTGGTCGGCATCCGTCCGCCGTCGGAAGCCACCTGCAATATGGTTCGCACCCTGATGCGCAAGCGGCACTGATGTTCGGGTGACGCTCAACGGCGCGTGCCACCTATCGGGAAAGAGCCGCCGACCTACAGTCGGCGGCTCTCGAGCCGAACGCGCGGCCCCGAACACTGCCTGATCGCAAGATTCGACCTGCGCCCGAATCGTTCCCCGCCCGCGGGCGGGGCGATGTGGCCGAAACCGCGGATCAGCGGCTGCGGCGGCTCTTCTTGCGGGGCGGCGGCAGAAGGCCTTCGGCGCGGAGCCGGGCGGCGTGCTCGGCCAGCGCCTCGACCAGGGGACCGACCTGAGCCACCTCGGGCTGCACGTCGACGCGCAGGCCGAACTCGATGGCGGTTTCGGCGGTCTTGGGGCCGATACACGCCACGATGGTGCGAGCATGCGGCTTGCCCGCGATACCGACCAGGTTGCGCACCGTGGAGGACGAGGTGAACAGGACCGCGTCGAAGCCGCCGGTCTTGATCATCTCGCGGGTCTCCGCAGGCGGCGGCGATGCGCGCACCGTGCGGTAGGCCGTGACGTCGTCGATCTCCCAGCCGCGATCGCGCAGCCCCTCGGCCAGCGTCTCGGTGGCGATGTCCGCACGCGGCAGCAGCACCCGGTTCACCGGGTCGAAAATATCGTCGTAAGGCGGGAAGTCGGCGAGCAGGCCCTCGGAGGACTGCTCACCGCTGGGCACCAGCTCGGGGTTGATACCGAACGAACGCACCTTCTCCGCGGTGGCCTCACCGACGCAAGCGATCTTCACGCCGGAGAACGCCCGTGCGTCCAGACCGAACTCCGCGAACTTCTCCCACACCGCGCGCACCGCGTTGGTGGAGGTGAACACCACCCACTGGTAGCGCCCGTCGACCAAACCCTTGACCGCGCGTTCCATCTGCGCCGGGCTGCGCGGTGGCTCGACCGCGATCGTCGGCACCTCCATCGGGATGGCGCCGTGCGTGACCAACCGCTCGCTCATCTCGGCGGCCTGGTCCTTGGTACGCGGCACCAGCACGGTCCAGCCGTACAGTGCGCGCGACTCCCACCACGACATCTTCGAACGCTGGGCGACCACCTTGCCGATGGTCACCACCAGCGGACCAACCAGCTCGGAGGCCGCGCTGTTCAGCGTGGCCAAGGTGGCCTCGATGGTGCGCTGCTGGCGGGTAGTGCCCCGCACCGTCACCGCGACCGGGGTCTGCGGCGCCATGCCGTGCTCGACCAGTGCGCTCGCGGTTTCGGCCAGGTGCCCGGAAGTCGCGTGCAGCACGAGCGGACCGGGCGCGGTCGCGAGTGCGGCCCAGTCGACCTCGCCGCGCACGTCGGCCTCGGTGTGCCCGGAGCCGAGCGCGATGCCCGCGTAGCTGGGCACCGCCGAGCCGTTGGGCAGGCCGGGCAGCACCTCGAAGACCATGTGCGAACGGGTGACGGCATTGACCTCGGCGATCACCGAATCGGCGGTCAGCGGGTCGCCCGCGACCACGCGGACCACGTCATGCCCGCTGCGCGCCTCGGCGATCAGTGTCTTGGCCACTTCGGCGGGCTCGCCGAGCGCGGGCCGCACGTCCACCGGGCGCTCGCCGTCGGGGCCTGGCTCGACCGAAGTGCCGATCAGGGCGAGCACGCCCTTGTCGACGTCGGGGTCGGTGAACGCCAGCGTCGCCCGCCCGATCACTTCACGGGCCCGCACGGTGAGCAGCGCCGGGTCACCGGGACCCGATCCGACGAAGAGAATCCGACCGGGGTGCTTCTTGGTAGCTCGGCTCATGCCTGCACCTCGCTTACGCTCGGCTCCGGCATGCCCGAAGGCACGGTGCCTTTGATTCGCTCGCTCATTGGCTGTTCTCCATTGGGCTGGGATTGGGCAAGTCTGTGTCGGGCGAACTCACCGCCTGGGCGCGGGAACCGTCGTCCGGTTCGGCCGCGAGAAGCTCGCGCGCGCCCATGTCGAGCAGCTCGCGGGCCAGCGCACGGCCGAGCTCCGCCGCCTCCGTGGGGGCGCCGACCATCGACGCCCGCAACACATCGGACCCGTCGACGGCCGCCGCGCACGCGCGCAGCGAAAGCTCGTCCACGATCCGTCCTTCGTCGTCGAGCGACTCGACGACCTCGGCGAGCGCGCCGATCGGCGCGGTGCAACCGGCCTCCAGCTCCGCTAGCAGCGCCCGTTCGGCGAGTACCGACGAGCGGGTGGCCGCGTCGTCCAAGCCGGTGAGAATCTCGATGAGCGCGTCGTCTTCGCTGCGGCATTCGACCGCAAGGGCGCCCTGGGCAGGGGCGGAAAGCATCTGCACCGGCTCGAGTGCCTCCGTGACCGCGTCCAGCCGATCGATGCGGGCCAGTCCGGCCCTGGCCACCACGACAGCGTCCAGCTCGCCCTCGATGACCTTGCGCAGCCGGGTGTCCAGGTTGCCACGCAGCGGGACGACGTCCAGGCCGAGGCCGAGTGCCCGCAGCTGCGCCGCGCGCCGCGGCGCGGAGGTGCCGATCTTGGCGCCCGCGGGCAGCTCGCCGAGCACCAGTCCGTCGCGCGCCACCAGGGCGTCGCGCGGGTCCTCGCGGGGCGGGATCGCGGCGATGGTGAAGCGCGAATCCTGCGCGGTCGGCAGATCCTTATAGGAGTGCACCGCGATATCGATGGCACCGGCGGCCAGCTCGTCGCGCAGCGCGGAGGTGAACACGCCGACACCGATCTTCTGCACCGGGTCCGCCGACAGGTCACCGGCGGTCTTGATCACGACTAGCTCGGCCGGTTGCCCCGCGGCGATCAGTGCGTCGCGCACCGTGCCCGCCTGGGTGAGAGCGAGCAGGCTTCCTCGGGTGCCGATCCGCCACGGCGCACGTGTGCTGCCTGCGGTCACGTTGCCCTCCTGCACCATGGTCATGCCGTCTGCCCCTGTTCCTCTCCGCGATGCCCGGCGGTGAAGTCGTCGGCCAAGGCGATCTCGCCGTCGGCCAGTGTGAGTTCGGCGCCCTCGCCGGGGAGCGCGGTGATCTCCATCGGTGCGGCGACCGCCTGCGCGGCACCGGGTTTCAGTTCGAACAGTTCACGCAGCGCCTCGGCATAACTGTCACCGCCCGGCGTGGACGCCAGTTGCTTGACCCGCACCGTTGGCGCGTGCAATAGCTTGTCGACCACGCGGCGCACGGTGCGCGCGACCTCGTCACGCTCCGGATCCGCGAGACCGGGCAGCCGCGAACCCAGTCGGAGCAGTTCGGCCTCGACCACCTCCGCGGCGCGCTGGCGCAGCGCGGCTACGGTCGGGGTGACCTCCGCCATCCGCTGTCCGGCAAGGTATTTGGCGAGCTCGTCGGCGACGATCGAGCGCGCGGCCGCGGTGTCGTCGGCAGCCGCGCCCGCCGCGGGATCGCGCTGCAACGTCTCGATGTCGATGACTGTGACACCGGGCAGCCCGGCCACGGCGTGCTCGACGTCGCGGGGCAGGCCGAGATCGCAGAACACCAAAGGCCGCTCAACTGTCGCGAATTCGCCGCCGCGCTCCCGGTCGGTGAGCGCACGGTGGGTGTCGGCCAACGTCACGACCGCGCCGACCGCGCCGGTACAGGTGACTGCCACGTCGGCCGCGGCCATCGCCTCGGTGAGCCGGGACAGCTCCCGCGCGTCGGCCTCGACGCCGTGCGTGGCCGCGATCTCGGCGAGCCTGCGCGCCCGCTGGATGGTGCGGTTCACCACGATGATCCGGCCGATCCCGGCGCGCGAAAGATGCGCCACCGCGAGACCGCCCATCGCGCCGGCGCCGACGACCACGGCGGTCCGTCCGGCCAGCGGGCCGAGCACGTGCTGCGCGCGATCCAGCGCCACCGACACCACGGACGCGCCGGCACGGTCGATCCCGGTCTCGGAGTGCACCCGCTTGCCGACCCGCAGCGCATGCTGGGACAGCTCGTGCAGGGTCCGCCCGACCGCCTGCTGGGCGTCGGCGGAGGCGTAGGCGCCGCGGATCTGGCTGAGCACCTGCTGCTCGCCGACCACCATCGAGTCCAGGCCGCTGGCCACGGCGAACAGATGCTCGGCGGCAGCCTCGGAGTAGCGGACGTAGGCGTGCTTGGTCAGATCGGGCAGCGGCAGTCCGGAGTGCTTGGTCAGCAGGTCGCCGACGTCGGCGAGGCCGCCGTGAAAGGCATCGACCACCGCGTAGACCTCGACCCGGTTGCAGGTGGAGACGATCATCGCCTCGGAGATGTGGCTGGAGGCGAGCATGCGGTCGATGAGCTTCGGCCGGTCCGCATCGGTGATCGCGACCTTCTCCAGCACCGCCACCGGCGCGCTGCGATGCGAGATGCCGACGAGCAGAACGCTCATGCCTGCGCCTCGCTGACACTCGGCTCCGGCATGCGCGATGCGCGCTGTGACATGATTCGCTCGCTCGTGGCCCGCGCCTCGCTCTCGCCTGGCAGAGCCCTGCGCGGCGGCATTCCGTGCTGGTTGATTCGCTCGCTGCGCTCACTCATGGTGTGACCACCGATCCCTTGCTGCTTGGCTCCGTTGCCGTATGCGAGGTTGCCGAGTGCTTGAGTCCCGGGTGCGTCGCCGTCGAATGCGTCGCCGGGAGGCGGTGCGCAATGCGTCCGGACCCGGCATGCGCGATCTCGGGGAACGGGGCGGGCTCGGCATTGCGCACCCGTTCGAACGACAGCATCTGCATCTCGACGGCCAGATCCACCCGGCGGACCTCGACCGTCGCCGGCGCGACCAACTCGCAGGGGGCGAAGCTCAAAATCGACTGCAATCCGGAGGCCACCAGCCGGTCGCACACATCCTGAGCCGCGTCGTCGGGGACGGTGATGACCGCGATGGTCGGTTCCAGCGCGGAGACGGCCTCGGCCAGCGCGGCGACATCGCCCACCACCAGACCCGCGACCGACATACCGATCACGTCGGGGTGGTTGTCGAACATGCCGACCACGGTGAACCCGCGCCGCTGGAACCCGCGGTAGCCGACCAGGGCACGCCCCAGGTTCCCCGCGCCGACGAGCACGACACGGTGGCCCTGCGACAGGCCGAGCACGTCCTCGATCCTCGACCGCAGCTTGGCCACGTCATAGCCGACACCACGCACGCCGTTGGGCCCGAGGAACGACAGATCCTTGCGCAACTTGGCCGAATTGACACCCGCCGCGACAGCCAGTTCCTCACTCGATACGATGGCCACACCGTCATCGGCCAATACGGCGAGGACCCGAAGATAGGTGGCCAGCCGCGCGACGGTGGCCTGCGGGATGTCCTTCTGCAGAGCCCTGCCGGAGACGCCGCCTGGCGCCTCATGCTGCTCTGTCACGTCGTCGGCTCCTCGTTCCGGCCCATCGGGCGCCGGTTCGTCGCTCGACCTCTGGCCCAGGACGGTCCGGTGCCACGGTCTAATTTTTCGGATTTCAGGGCGGCTCCGCAGCCTCGGCATGCGGGTCGCGTGCCACCACCGTAACTGCTTGTGAAGCCCTGCACAAAGTCGGTGAAATTGACCTCATTTTCCGCCGCGACCAGCACAACGGCCGGAACGGGCCGCGAACGGGGCCGCTCAGCGCTTCAGGTCCGCGCGCAATCGGGCCTCGTCTACATCGAAATAGCTGTGCTCACGGCCGTCCAGCAGTACGACAGGAAGCCGGTCGCCATACTCCGCGCGCAGGCCAGGGTCGGTTACGGCGGCTTCGTCGACGTCCACGGTCCGCGGTTCGATGTCGAATTCGGCGCAGATCGCACGCAGCTGTTCCAGTGCGAGCACGCACAGGCCGCAGCCCACTCTGGTCAGCAACGTCACCGAATGTGTGGGATTGGTCATGAGGAGTATTAAATCGGGCGCCCCCACACCCCGAAGGCGACGTACGCGCTTCGCGATTGTGTCGCACGCTGCCTGCGGTGCAATGCGGGAGCTCCCGCACCCCGAAGGCAACGTACGCGCTTCGCGATTGTGTCGCACGCTGCCTGCGGTGCAATGCGGGAGCTCCCGCACCCCGAAGGCAACGTACGCGCTTCGCGATTGTGTCGCACGCTGCCTGCGGTGCAATGCGGGAGCTCCCGCACCCCGAAGGCAACGTACGCGCTTCGCGATTGTGTCGCACGCTGCCTTCTGCCGTGACTGTCGGCCGATCCGGTTACTGTTGACGTGATTCGCGCGACGGGCGGAGGTACTGGTGCCGGAACGATCGAGGGTGGCAAAAGCCGGATTCATCGCGGGGCGGTTCGGTGAGTTTCCGGCACGGTGGAATCTGAGTCAGGTGGGCCAGGGTCTGCAAGATCAGCTCGCCCGTATCTCGCGTAGCCCTTTCGGCCCGAGCGAAGAGGAATTGCGCGCGAACCTGGCCGGTGAGGCGAGCGCGGACGCCGCACTGACACTGCACGACGCGGAACTGGCCGCCGGCGAGGCGGAGATGGTCGGCCTCGAGGTGCCACGCGATCTGACCGCGGCGGCGTTCTTCGATGTCGACAACACCATGGTGCAGGGCGCGTCCATCGTGCATTTCGCCCGCGGCCTCGCCGCACGCAAGTACTTCAAGACCTCCGACCTGGTGGATGTCGCCTGGAAACAGGTGAAGTTCCGGATCACCGGCAAGGAAAGCAGCACCGACATGGTCAGCGGCAAGGAGAAAGCGTTGGCGTTCATCGCCGGGCGTCCGACTGCCGAACTGGCCGCACTCGGCGAGGAGATCTACGACGAGATCATCGCCGACAAGATCTGGCCCGGCACCCGCGCGCTCGCGCAGATGCATCTGGACGCGGGTCAGCAGGTGTGGCTGGTGACCGCGACGCCGGTCGAGCTGGCGCAGGTGATCGCGAAGCGGCTCGGGCTCACCGGCGCGCTGGGCACGGTCGCCGAAAGCGTGGACGGGAAGTTCACCGGGCGCCTGGTCGGCGACATCTTGCACGGCCTCGGCAAGGCGCATGCGGTGCGCACCCTGGCGATTCGAGAGGGCCTGAACCTCAAGCGGTGCACCGCCTACTCCGACAGCCACAACGACGTGCCGATGCTCTCGCTGGTCGGTACCGCGGTGGCGATCAACCCAGATTCCGATCTGCGCGAGGTGGCCAAGAACCGGGGCTGGGAGATCCGCGACTTCCGCACCGGGCGCAAGGCCGCCAAGATCGGTGTACCGACTGCCCTCGCCCTCGGCGCTGCCGGCGGCGCCGTCGCCGCGGCGGTGACCCGCCACCGCGACAGCCACTAGCCGACATCAGCGTCTCCAGCGCGAACGAAAACTCACCCCATGAATATGTTGCGGCGCTTGGTGAGCAGCTTGTACAGCGTCTGCTGGATGGTCTCGCGCACCTGGTCGGTGACCTCGAACATGGTCATCGGGTCGTCGGCCGCTTCGGGCTCGTAGCCGGTGGTCGGGATCGGGGCGCCGAACTCGATGTACCACTTCGAAGGCAGCGGCACTGCGCCGAGCAGGCCGAAGTGCGGGAACAGCGGGGTCACCGGGAAGTACGGCAGGCCGAGCAGCCTGGCCAGCGGCTTGAGATCGGCCAGCTTCGGGTAGATCTCCTCGGAACCGACGATGGAGCACGGGATGATCGGCACGCCGGTGCGCACTGCCGCGGCGACGAAACCGCCGCGGCCGAAGCGCTGCAGTTTGTAGCGGTCGGCGAACTGCTTGCCGACGCCCTTGAAGCCCTCCGGGAACACGCCGGTCAGCTCGCCGGAGCGCAGGAGCCGCTCGGCATCCTCGCGGCAGGCCAGCGTGTGTCCAGCCTTGCGGGCGAGCGCGCCGAGCACCGGCATCTCGAAGATCAAGTCGGCGGCGAGCAAGCGTAGCGCGCGCTGTTTCGGGTGCCGGTCGTGTACGGCCAGCTGCAGCATCAGGCCGTCCAGCGGCACGGTGCCCGCGTGGTTGGCCACGATCAGCGCGCCGCCCGCCTCCGGGATGTTCTCCATCCCGCTGACCTCCGCTCGAAACCACAGTTCCGACATCGGGCGCAGTGCGGGCAGAACGACCGATTCGAGTAGGTGCTCGTCGAAGCCGAACTCGTCGACCTGGTAGTCACCTGCGAGCCTGCGGCGCGCGTATTCGGCGGTCTTGCCGATCTGCCTGCCGAGCGCGCCGCGCACCAGCCCCGACAGCGACTGCGGCGGGGGCGGCGAGACGGCGGCGAGACGCTCCGTCAGCGACGTCACCGGGCTCGGCGCGGGCACGCCTGCCGAGGTCTCGGGCCAGCGTCGCGGGATCGGCCGCTGGCGCGGCTCGATCTGGAGGTCGTGCAGTGGAATGACCTTCGCTACGTCGTTCATTGCTGTGCTCCCGTACCGGCCCCGAGAAGGCCGAGCAGTTTGTGTTCTGCGGCGTCGATCCATGCCGGATCGACCACGGGCCGCAACGCTGCGCCCCCGATGAAGTCATCGAACGCCTGGACCGTCGTCCAGCGCGGCACGAACCCGAGTTCGGCGCGCATGCGCGTGGTGTCCAGACCACAACCGAAATGGAAATAGTCGAGCTGCTCGCCGGAGAACTCGCGCATCACAGGGCCCATCAGCAGCCGCCCCGCGGTGCGGAACACGGTGAACGGCACGGGCAGCTCGACCCGGCCCGCCCGCCGGACCGCCTGCGACAGCGACAGCGCACCGTCGCCTGCGATGTTGTAGGTGCCGCTCGGCATGGTGCGCGCCGCGAGAGTCAGCGCGGCGACCGCGTCCTCCTCGTGCAACAGCTGCATCCTGGCATCCCGGCCGAAAACGGTCGGCGTGACCGGTGAACGCAGATATTGCACCCCACGACCGGCCAGCCGCGGACCGACGATCGGCGCCAATCGCAGAATAGTCGTGGCGATATCCGGGCGGCGCCGGGCCAGCCCGCGGACGAAACCTTCGATTTCGATCATGTCGCGCGCGAACCCGCCGCGCGGCGGCGTCCGCGCGCTCATTTCCTCGCTGAATTTCGCGGGATCCTTCGCGCTGCAACCGTACACCGCCGACGAGGAGCGCAGCACAACCCTGCGCACCGACGGCGCCTTCTGGCACACCGCGAACAGCTGCATGGCGCCGAGGACATTGAGATCCTTCATCACCGCGCGGCTGCCGCCCCCCGGTGGCCGCGCCAGCACCGCGGCGTGCACTACGGTATCCACCGCACCACCATCGATCACCTTACGGATCAAGGGATTTCGAATGTCCGCGCGGACGAATTCCGCGCGGCCCATGCGGCGCTGGAGCTCACGGCCGGGGGTCATCGTGTCGACGGCGAGGATGCGCTCGATGCCGGGATCCTGGGCTAGCCGGGCGACGACGTTACCGCCGAAGAACCGGCTGGCCCCGGTGACCAGCACGACCTTCGGCGTCTGTCCGTCCCGCACGTCAGAACCCACCGGCACCGCTTCCCACCTTTGGCAGCCCCCACTGGTGTTATTCCCGCTCCTAGAGTAGCGGGTGCCTTCCCATCGGCCGAGAGTATTAACCAGGATCTAACGATGACTTCAGTCACGTGATACATTCGACAGTTTCAAAATTTTGAATTTCAAAACGAAAAGACCCGTCACCTATTGGTGACGGGCCCCCGCAGCTATCGCGCAGCGACGCCTTACTTGCCGAGTTTGCGCCGCTGGACACGCGTGCGGCGAAGCAGCTTGCGGTGCTTCTTCTTCGACATGCGCTTGCGGCGCTTCTTGATCACAGAACCCATAGGGTTGTTCCTCGCGTTCTCTCTACTCGGCGCGCACGCTCTCGACGTGCGCGATTGCCGGACGTCCGTCCGCCAAGGCGCCCCTGCCAACTGACCGAGGTCGCTCGGCAAGCCCAACGCCCTGTGTCCGCGCCGCCGGGCACCACGGGGCACCCAACAGCGGTACCGCCGGCGGGCGAACACGAACCGAGGAGCTATCGTACCGGCACGTCCGGCCGGTAGTGAAACCGACTCATCCGGCGTCGAAGTAGGACGTTTCCAGGTAGTCGTGTACCGCCTTGGCATGCACACGGAACGATCGACCGACCCGCACGGCAGGCAACTCGCCGGAATGCACCAGCCGATAGACCGTCATCTTGGACACCCGCATCAGATTCGCTACTTCGGCGACGGTGAGGAACTGGGTGCCACCACCGAGCACGGATTGTCCCTGGGACGCGGACCCACTTTGCGATCGGGAGGTGCCCCGGCCGCTCGAGGGACCGGAGCCACCGGACGCTCCTGAACTATTTGCAGACATCTTGTTCGAAGACATCATTGCACCATTGACCTCCGGCACGTCCGCGCCGCCGGCTTCCCCACCGGCGGAACAGACACGCACGTGCTCCTTGAAGCTTAGCGGGACCAGTGGTGTTACTGCGACGGGAGTGAGAAATCGGTTTTCCGATCGGAAACCGATCGGTCATTCCGCTGAAGCGCCCTGTTCCGCTGACCGTTGCTTCGCCGCATCGAGCGCCTCCAGAAACGCCGAGCGCAGTCCGCCGCGCTCCAGCTCACGTACTGCGGCCGCAGTGGTGCCCGCGGGCGATGTGACCGCTGCGCGCAGTTCGGCGGCCGTCTGGCCGGATCCGTCCAGCAGCGCCGCCGAGCCGACCATGGTCTGCACCACGAGCTCGGTGGCCACGTCCCTGGTGAGCCCGAGTCCGACGCCCGCGTCCACCATGGCCTCGACGACAAGGAAGAAGTAGGCGGGGCCGGAGCCGGACACCGCGGTAACCGCGTCCATCTGCGTCTCCGCGACGGTGACGACCTTGCCGACCGCGGCGAGCACCTCGGTCACCAGCTCCAGATGCTGTGGCCGGGCGTAGCGTCCCGGCGCGATCACGCTCATGCCCTGCCCCACCAGCATCGGCGTATTCGGCATCACCCGTACCACCGGGAAACCTGCGGGCAACTTGCCTTCCAGACGCACCGTCGGCACCCCTGCCGCCAGCGAGAGGAGCACCTGGTCGCGGTCGCTGCCGAGCTCCGCCTTGGCAAGCGGGGCGAGCACGGCGTCGACATCGGCGGGCTTCACGGCGATCACCAGCAGGTCCGCGCCCACCGCGGCATCGGCCACGTCGTCGGTGACCCGCACATTGAAGCGATCGGCGATCTGATGGGCCCGTTCCCGGTGGGTCTCCACGACGACCAGGTCCTTGGCCAGTCGTCCGGATTCCAGCACCCCGGCGATCAACGCCTCCCCGATGCGCCCGCCACCGATCACAGCAATTCTCGTCATGGGCTGGTCCGCCTCTCCGATCCGCTTCTCCGCGGATTCAGGCCGTACAAGTGACAGCCGCGCACGTCGCATTCAGGTCCTGCGTTGAGTGCGCTGCCAGGTTCTGGACGTACCCGATGAGTTACCCATGTGCTCACGAGATCAGATGTTACGTTTCGCGACTTCGGGTGAGCGCTGCGAGGGATGCCTTCCCAGCGCTGAGCGCGGCCGCGCTCAGCGCTGGGGAATGAGAGCCAGTTGACGGCTCTGCGCGACGACCGCTCCGGTGGAGTCGAGAACCAGTTGATCTTCGTCGAACATGCGCCCGCCGACCTCGTGCGTGGTCGCGATGATCCGCAGCCAGCCCGGTGCGGGACTGCGGCGCAGGTAGGTGGTCATCTGCACGGTGGGTGCCCAGCCGAAGTGGCCGAGGTTCATCGGCACCGGCGGGCTCATGTCGGCGCTCATCATCGCGAAGAACATGGCGACGTCGGGGTCCTGCCCGTCGGCGGGACGGGGCCGCATCCACATCCGCAGGCGCGGTTCCCCTTTTTCGCCATCGAGGAAACGGGCCCACTCGCGATCGAGGTACAGCTCGGCGCCCTGGCCCACGTGCACCATGCCACCCATCGGCGAGCCAGGCTCGTAGCCGACGGCGTCGGCGGGTGGCTGCACGGGCATGTCACCATGCTTCGGGGCATAGATCGGCTCGACGTCGTCCAGACGGCTGAAGGTGAGCGCCGTGCGGACCAGAGTGCGGCCGTCCTGGATCAGGTCGGCGTCGGCCAGGCAGATCTGACGACCGACCTTCCGGACTCGTACCTCGTACTCGACCTCGCCCGGGTTCGGCGCGCCGAGGAAGTCGGAACTCGCGGCGATCGGGGCCATGCCGACCAGGGCGGGGTCGGAGGCGCGCAGCCAGGTGGTCGCCGCCGCGGCGCTGGCGGCAACCATCGTTCCGCCGTGCACCTTCTTGCCGATGGTCCAGATCTTGTCGATGACACCCAGGTAGCGGCCCGTGTTCGGCGTGCTTGCGGGCAGTTCGGTCAGGGCACACACCCGGCTGAACGGTGCGTCGATCGCGGGGGCCGGGTCGAGATCGGCCGTCAGCTCCGTCGTCATCCTCACTCCTGTCATCCATCGGCCGCACCGATAGAGCTTGTCGGCGTCACCCGGGCACCGCGGACACCGTGGCCCGACAGCGTTCGTACAGCGTACAGCTCAGGGATTGGGCGGCCGAATTCCCTGGTGCCGGAAAATGGCGCCCGTCACACCGGCGGCGCGGGCCAGGCCCGGTCCGCGCCGGTCGGCGCGGGCGCGGAGGCGGGCGCGAGACCGTTCAGGTGCTGGCGGGCGAAGGCCAGCGTGCGATGCAGCATGGCTGCCCGATCCTGGGCGGTGCGCGCGTTCTGCGTGTTGATCTCGGCCACTGCTTGGCCGGAGAAGCCAGTGCCGACCAGGGTCGCACACACCTCCACGCACGGCTGACTGCCCTCACCAGGAACCAGATGCTCGTCGTGGGCGGCACCACGGCCGTCGGCCAGGTGCAGGTGCGCGAGGCCCTCCCCCATGCGCGCGGCCAAAGCCAGCGGGTCGGCGCCCGCGGTCGCGGTGTGCGACAGGTCGAGTGTGTAGTGCCGGAACCCGGTGTCGGTCGGGTCGTAGGACGGGCTGAAGGCAGTGAGCGCGGGTCCGGGACCACCCCGCCGCTCGAGCCGCTTCACCCCGCGCTCACCCCGGCCGAACAGTGTGTCCGCGCGCATCGGAAACATGTTCTCCACCGCGACGATCACCGGACTGACCTCTTCCAGCTCGGCCACCTGCGCGGCGAAACCGGCGGCGTAACGACGCTGCCAGCGGAACGGCGGGTGTACCACCACGGTGCGCGCGCCGAGCGCCTCGGCGGTGCGGACGCTGCGCTCCAGCTTGGCGATCGGATCCGAGCCCCATACCCGCTGCGAGATCAGGAGGCACGGCGCATGCACGGCCAGCACCGGGACGCCGTACTTGCGGGAATACCCCTGCACGGTGGCGATGCTCTGGCTGGCCGGTTCGGCCCACACCATCAGTTCGATGCCGTCGTAACCGAGTTCGGCCGCATAGCGGAACGCCGCTTCGGCGTTCTGCGGGTATACCGAGGCCGTCGACAAGCCGACCTGGATCTGCTGCGGCTGGGGGGCGCAGCGGAGTCCGCCGGGCGAGACGGCTTCTTCCGCACCCGCCTCAGCGACGTGCCGCGTCCCGGCCTCGTCCGCCTGCCCGATGTTCCCCACAGCAGCTCCCTACTCAGTTCGTACTGAGGAGAAAGGCCAGCGGCCCCAACGTGACGAAGCTGCCCACGACGACGGCGATTACGGTGCTGAGGATGTCGTCGGTCCTGCGCAGGATCCGCACGAGGGCGACAAGGCCGAGGATCACGATCATTGCAAGCGCCAGCGCCACCCAGGGGAGCATCTCCCACATGCGCTCGAAGCCTTTGAACAGCAGCATGCCCGCGACCGCCGCACCGGTGCTCTGACCGCCGAGGATCATCCACTGACGCCGGTTGGCGTCGTACGTCGCCTTCTCGGCCATCCGCGACCGGCGTGCGGACATAGCCCGGGTGCGAGGCTGCTCGGCGACTTCGTCCTCGTCGTCCTCGTCGTCGACATCAAGGATGGGTGCGTACACGTCGGTCGCGCCCTCGTAGACCTCGACCCGCGAACGACCGGTTTCGCGCTCGCCTCGTCCGCGTTTGCCGCGCTCGGCCCGCTCGACGCCGTCGCGCAGCAGGTCTCCCGCGACCGTCTGGCCGGAAACGAGCTGCTGATCCTGGCTGGCCAGCGACCACGCGGCGGTCGGGATGCCGCCGGACTCGGGCGCTGAGTCGCGCGGCGGCGAACTCGCGCGTCGTCGGGCCGACCAGGCAGGCAAGTCACCGTCGCCCGCGCCGTTGCGGCGGGACGATCTCGGCTGCGACTCCGGCGGCCGGTCGGGCAACTTCGGTCTCGTCTCGGGCAGCGGCAGCGGATCCGACTCTGGAGCGAAACCGTTTGTGGACGGCGACCAGGCGGCGGGAGCGGATCCGGCCTCCTCGGCCTCCTTCGCACGACGCCGGGCTGCCCGGCCGCCCATGGCCCCGTTGCGCTCGGGCAGACTCGACCGGCCGCGATCGGCTCGTCCCAAGCCCGATTCACCGAACTCCGCGTGACCTTCGCGGTCCGGTCCTGGACGACCGTCGCCGGGACCGAACTCCGGCAGAGCGCCACTCGCCGCGCCATGGTCGGCCCATCGGCGCCCACCCGACTCCGGCGGCAATTCGCGCAGCGGAGGACGTACCTCGGTGGCGCCCTCCTCCGGTTCGGCGTGTCTGCGTCGGCGTCCGGACGCACGCGGCGGCGCCTCGGGCAGGGAACCGCCCGGCACCGCGTCGGTGACGTACGGGTCGGGCGCGACCGGGTACAGGTCGGACACCGGGGTGTGCGGCGAGAGCGGGTCGACGGGCGTGGCGTGCCGCGAGGACGGCATCTCCCGGCCCGGCATCACCCGGTTCGACCGCCCTGGCTCCGGGTCGGCCCTCCGCGGCTCCGACTGACCGTAGGCCGCAAGGGGGTCGTACATCGAAATCGGCCCGGACATGGGCGAATACGACGATGGGTCGGGCGCGGGCTCCGGCGGGGCGTACGACACAGGTTCCGGCGCGGGCGGATCGAACGAGGGCCGCTCGTAGGCGGGCTCCTCGGACGCGCCGGAGTCGGGCGCGGAGTGTGCGGAGTGACCGCCCTCGCGAATGACTGGCAGGTCACCGGTGAGTTCGGCGACGGAGATGCCGCGGCCGCTGCGGCGGCGCCTCCCGCCGGACGAGGCGGAGCCCTGCTGGCCGTTGCGGGCCAGCAGTTCCGCGACCGACAACTGTTTGGAATCTTCACTCATGACTGCGCCTCACTAGCGCTCGGCTCCGCCATGACCGAGCGATGCTCGGCCGTGCCTGTTGTTCGCGCGCTGCGCTCGCTCATGACGACACCGTCCCGATCGGTCCCGATAGCGTCACGCCACCGCCGGGGGTCGGCCTGCCGTCCTCGGCTGCCGGGCCCGGTATGTACGTCGCTCTCGGTCCACCATTCATGTCGGTATCCAGTTTGCGCAGGATCAGCCCCTCCCGCAGCGCCCACGGACAAATCTCCAGACTATCCAGCGATAGTGCCCGCATACTCGCCTCCGCGACCAGTGCGCCAGCCACCAATTGCTGTGACCGATCGGAACTCACGCCTTCCAATTCTGCCCGGTCCGACGCCGTCATCCGCGAGATGAACGCAATCAGTTGACGTAGACCTGAGCTGGTGAGTGTACGGCGCACACGAGGACCCGCCGCCGAGGGTGCCGCTCCGGTCAGTCGCGCGAGCGAACGAAACGTCTTCGACGTGCCGACCGCCAGGTCGGGCCGCCCAGCCTCGACCAGCTGCTTCGCCGGGACAACCAGCTCGGCGTCGAGCCAGTCGCGCAGCACGGCGACGCGGCGCTTGCCCGGCGGATCCTCGAGCAGCCACTCCCTGGTCAACCGGCCGGCACCGAGTCGCAGCGACAGCGCGACGTCGGGTTCCTCGTCCCCGCCGTTGGTGATCTCCAACGATCCGCCGCCGATGTCCAGATTGAGGATGCGGCCCGCGCTCCAGCCGTACCAGCGGCGCACCGCGAGAAAGGTCAGCCTCGCCTCGTCGACACCGGACAGTACCTGCAGATCGACACCGGTCGCCGCGCGTACTCCGGCGAGCACCTCGTCGGAGTTGGTCGCCTCACGCAGTGCCGAGGTGGCGAACGGCATCAGCTCGACACACTTGGAAGTCTCGGCGATGCTGGCGAACTCAGCGACGGTGGCGATCAGCCGCTGTTCGCCCGACTCGGTGATGCGGCCTGCGGCGTCGATGTTCTCCGCCAGGCGCAACGTGGCTTTCGTCGAGCTCATCGGCATGGGATGACCACCGCGATGTGCGTCCACCACGAGCAGGTGAACGGTATTGCTTCCGACATCGAGTACCCCAAGCCGCACATGAACACGGTACTGGGTGGCACGGCACTTTAGACCAGGCGACTGAACTGTTAGCGTCCTCGAGTGTGACGGTAGACGCATCCGCGAGCAGCCCCACCGGGGCCCGACCAGCGGGGAAGATCGATCCGGCTCCCGAAGTCGATCCGGACTTCCCCCGCGAATGGATCGAGTTCATCGATCCGGCAAACGACGAGCATCTGATCGTCGCCGATCTGACCTGGCTGCTGTCGCGATGGACATGCGTCTTCGGCACACCGGCCTGTCAGGGCATCTTGGCGGACCGGCCCGACGACGGCTGCTGCTCGCATGGCGCGTTCCTCTCCGACAAGGACGACCGCAAGCGACTGCAGCGAGCTGTGACAATGCTCACACCGCAGGACTGGCAGCTGATGGGCGAGGCAACCGACGCCGAGGGCGCGATCACCAAGAAGGGCTATCTGGAACTCGACGAACTGGAGGACGAGCCCGCGCTACGCACTCGCCGGTTCGACGGCGCGTGCATCTTCCTCAACCGTCCCGGCTTCGCGGGTGGCGTCGGCTGCGCGCTGCACACCATGGCTCTGCGCCGTGGCATCGAGCCGCTGGAGGTGAAGCCGGACGTGTGCTGGCAGCTGCCGATCCGGCGCACCCAGGATTGGGTGGACCGGCCCGACGGCGTACAGATCCTCCGCACCGTCGTCACCGAGTACGACCGCCGCGGCTGGGGGCCGGGCGGAGCCGACCTGGACTGGTACTGCTCCGGGTCCCCGGACGCGCACGTCGGCAGCAAGCCGGTCTGGCAGTCCTACGGACCTGAGCTGATCGAGCTGCTCGGCGCACCCGCCTACGAGGAGCTGGCCAGGCATTGCAAACGCCGGGAGGGCCTCGGCCTGATCGCCATCCACCCGGCGACCGTGCACGCCGACCGCATGCGCGATTCCGCCGATCGGCCGGCCTGATAGTTTGCCGACCGCACGCCTGCTAGCCGATTCACTCGCTGCGCGATATCGCATCGGGTTCATCCGGTCGCCATGCGAGCTTCACCCAGATGGGGTTTGATGTGCCGTTATGTCGAAGAAAGTTCTCACAGTGGCGACCATCGCGATCGGCGCCGCCCTCCCGCTGACCGGAGTAGCCCACGCGGAGCCCAACGGCGATCCCGCCAGGTTCGCCGACTTCACCACGGAGTTCGTCGCGGCCACCGATCCGGCGGCGATCAACGCCAAAGCCGAGGGCAAGCTCCTGATCGCGAGCCCGTACGGCACCTCGCACACGATCGCCTGCCGCGGCACCAACACCGCGGACATCTACGACTGCATGCAGGAAGACGATCTCGGCTGGATCACCCTGCAGAAGACCGAAACCCCCCTCGGCACCACCTGGATCTACTTCCCCTGACAGGGCTCCCCCGCCTCTCCGGGTCTTCCGGCCGTACTAGTGGGGAGGTGCAGGATTTGCGTTCAGGTCCTGCGTTGAGTGCCACTCGTGTTCTGGGCGTACCCGGCGAGTTACCCATGTGCTCACGAAATCAGTTGACCCGTTTCGTGAGTACATGGGCGCTGCGGACAGGTATCAGAATCGGCTAGGCGGAACGGCTTATGCTTCGAGTTTGTAGCCGAGGCCGCGGACGGTGACCAAGTGCTCCGGCTTCGCGGGGTCGGCTTCGATCTTGGAGCGCAGACGCTTGACGTGCACGTCCAACGTCTTGGTGTCACCGACGTAGTCGGCACCCCAGACGCGATCGATCAGCTGACCGCGGGTGAGCACTCGTCCCGAGTTGCGCAGCAGGTATTCGAGCAGGTCGAACTCCTTGAGCGGCAACGTGACCGGCGTGCCGTTCACCAGTACGGTGTGCCGGTCGACATCCATCCGGACCGGACCGGCCTCGAGCACACCGCTCTCGTTCGAGCCGTCCAGCTCGTCGCCCGCGCCCCGGCGCAATACCGCACGGATGCGCGCGATCAGCTCGCGCGCGGAATACGGCTTGGTGACGTAGTCGTCGGCGCCTAGTTCCAGGCCGACCACCTTGTCGATCTCGCTGTCGCGCGCAGTGACCATGATCACCGGCACACCGCTGCGGGTCCGCAGCTGCTTGCACACATCGGTGCCGCTCATGCCGGGCAGCATGAGGTCGAGCAACACGATGTCCGCGCCGGACCGGTCGAACTCGGCGAGCGCGGACGGTCCGTCACCGACCACGGTGACCTCGAAGCCCTCCTTGCGCAGCAGGAACGCGAGCGGATCGGCCAGCGACTCCTCATCCTCGACGATCAACACACTCGTCATCTGCGTGCCTCCACACCATTCGGTCGGCCCGGCACCAAGAGGGGCGGGCTTGTTTCTTTCGTGCTCACCACGGAGCCGTCGGGGTCTTCGTCCCCGCTTGCTTCGTGGTGAGCGGGGATGCGCAGGGTGAACGTCGATCCCGTGCCCAACTTGCTCCACAGGGTGATCTCACCATTGTGGTTGGCGGCCACATGCTTGACGATAGCCAGTCCGAGCCCGGTGCCGCCGGTCGCGCGAGAGCGTGCCTTGTCGGACCGGAAGAACCGTTCGAACACCCGCTCCTGATCTTCCTTGGCGATGCCGATCCCGCGGTCGGTGACGGCCATGGCGACGTGGTCGCCGCGCAGCGAGCGGCTGACCGACACGTGCGAGCCTGCGGGTGAATAGGCGATCGCGTTCTCCACCAGGTTGGACAGGGCGGTGACCAGCAGGGTCTCGTCGCCGAGCACCTCGAGCCCGCTCGGACGGTCGGTGCTGACCGTGATCCCCGCGGCCTCGGCGGCGGTGCGCGAACGGTCGACCGCGTGCATCACCACGGTATCCACGTCGACCACCTCGAGCTCGGGCAGCTTCTCCGCGCCCTGCAGGCGCGAGAGCGCGATGAGTTCGGTGACCATCTTGCCGAGGCGGCGCGATTCGCCGAGCACCCGCTGACCGAAGTGGCGCACGGCCTCCGGGTCTTCGGCAGATTCCAGTAGGGCCTCGGCGAGCAGACTCATGGCGCCGACCGGGGTCTTTAGCTCGTGGCTGACGTTGGCGACGAAATCGCGGCGAGTGGCCTCCATACGGGCCTGCTCGGAATCGTCGTCGGCGAACAGCACGGTGAAAGTGGTCTCTTCCCGGGACAACTGCCTGGCGACGCCGCGCACCGCGATGCGGCCGCGGCCGGGCACCGGATTCTTCGCGGTGAGATCGAACTCGGTGGACTCGCCGGTCGCGAGTACTTTCTCCACCGCGACCCAGGCGCGCTCGTCGAGCAGGCGGTGGCGGACTAGGCCGAGTTCCTCGGCGCGCGGATTCACCAGCACCACGTCCCGGTACTCGTCGACCACCGCGATGCCACTCTCGGACGCGAGCACGATCAGGTCGAGGACCTGCGACATGGTGAGCCCGGAATCGGCCTGCCTGCGGGCGGCCTGCCTGGCATTCATGTACGGGATCAGCAGCCCGCCGACTGCCAGGCCGACGACAGCCGCGAGGACTGCCAGCAGGACGGCCTGGGGAACACTCACACTTGAATCGTACGGTCGCCGACCGTCCGACAAACTCCGGGTGTGCGATGTTTCGCGCAGGTCATAGCACCTTCCGACCCCGTTAGCCGTGCGTTTACGCGCCGTTCGATGTCGCGTTCGCCGTCACGGACCGAGCGGACACATGGTGTGCCAGAACATGATCGGCACGCCGAGCGTCATCAGACCGCGATCACCAGCCCGGATTGCCCCGCACCGGGACACTCACGAAACTCGGCAGCTCCGGATCCAGCTGCACATGCTGCGGCCTCAGGCCGGTATCGATCAACATCGGCAGGATCGGCAGGCCCTTGGGGAAGTTTCCCGCGTACACGTCGACGCGCAGGCGGTGACCCGGCTGCAGAATCGCCTCGGTGGCGGGCAGCGCGATGTCCAGCGTAGTCACCTCACCGGGAACGGTCGGCTGACGCCGGTCCAACGAAGTGAACGGGCGCGGGTCGGTGTAGTCGCCGTTGGCCGACTTGCTGCTGTTCGCGTCGTCGATCGCGCGTAACGAGGCCATGAGCTGCCCGGAGGACAGTACGCTCGATCGACCGTCCGGCGCGACGTCGTTCACGGTGACCACCCAGTGCCCGTCGGCGGCGTCCTGAATAGTGTTGAGCCGCACAGCGATCCGTCCTGAGAGAGAGGTCGCCTCAGCGACCGGGGCGCTGGTGAAGGTCAGCCCGTTCAGTTCCTCGATACGGGAGTCCTTGGCACAGCCATCGATGACCGACAGCACGCCCGCTGTGCCCTGCGCCGCATCGTTGGAGCACAGGCTGGTCAGGCCGGGAGCGATGGTCAGCCGTGCGGTGTCGCCGTTGGCGTCTCCGGTGAGCGAACCGTCGTAGCCGCTGTTCGCGGTGCCGCTGGGAGCGGCGGACAGATACATCCTGCGGTGCACCGCCGCCTGCTGACCTGCTCCGTCGACCGGCGCGGCGAACGAGTCGGTGGTGATCCAGCCGCCGCCCTGCTGGCGCAGCGTGATCGGGCCGTACTGATCGATGCCGTTGTCGATGTCCTTGAGCCACTTGTCGAACCACGCGCGCTGCAGCACGTCCAGCCGCGGCGGCAGGCCCGGCTTGCCGTACTCGCTGCCCGAGTTGAGGTGGTAGGTGTTGCCCATCAGCAGCTGCTTCTGGCCGGCGGGCAGCGGAATCTGGTGGTAGATATTGGATTCCGAGTAGGTGAACAGGTCGTGCCAGCCGCCGGTGACGAAGGTCGGCACCTGGATCGTACTCGGATCGCCCAGCCAGTCGCGGCGCGGTGCGGAGTCGGCAGTCAGCAATTCCTTGGCGCGTGGGTCGAGATCCTCGATGCGCGCGGTGGTGTAGACGTTGAGCAGAACGTCCATGAAGGTCAACGGATCTCGGGCGCGGTCGGCCAGCCACGTGGTATCGAACTGCCCGTTGACCACCGAGGCCAGGTCAGGAATCAGCTTGAGGCCGTTGATCGCGGTCAGCCACAGCGGGATGAAGGTGAAGCCGAAGCCGCCGCCTGGTGCGAGTACATCGTTCACCAGGTCGCTGCCCGGCACGACCGGGAAGATGGCCTGCAGGGCGGGCGGGTGCTTTTCGGCGGCCTGCACCTGGTTGATCCCGGAGTAGGAGATGCCATTCATGCCGATGCGGCCGTTGGACCACGGCTGCCGCGATGTCCAGTCGATCACCTCCACGGTGTCCTGCTGCTCGCGCTCACGCAGCATGTCCCAGACCCCCTGGGAGAATCCGGTGCCGCGCACGTCGACCACCACCTGGGTGTAGCCGCTCTTGATCAGCTGTCGGTCGACGGTGAAGTTGCGCAGCTCGCCGCCGCCGAACGCCTTGGTCAGGTCGGTGAGGCCGGACAGCGGGGTGCCGCTCATGTCGATCTGACGGAAGAGTTCGATCACCGCGTCGGACAGGCCGGGGATCGACTGCGCGTGGTCGGCCAGGTTCGACACCAGCTTGGTGTAGGGCGTCAGGTTGACGACCGTCGGCGTCGGGGTGTCGATCGGGCGGCCGGAGACGTCCGCGGGGCGATAGACATTGCCCTTCAGAACGGTGCCGTCACTCATCGTGATCGGGACGTCCCAGGTGATGTGAATGTTCGGGTACTGCTGAGGCGCGTCCTGGGTGGCCGCCCATGCGGCGCCCGCTGTCCCGCCGTCCGGACCGGTCGACGTCGGCGCGGCGGCGGCACCGCTCACAAGGAAGGGGATGAGCACCGCGGCGGTAACCGCCGCCACTGTGACCCGCAACGCGTGCTGCATCGGACGTGATCCACCTCTCGGCTGCTCGAACGGCGAAACTGTGCGTACCTACTCGCCGGTAAGGACAAGGGGTAACAGTAACAGAGGCAAGAATTTCAGTTCACATAAGTAGCATTTTCGGCCGCGCGGACGCAGCGTGTTCGCGGTCGAGCGCACCTCCCGTGCCGGGAACGACAAACGCGCTGCGACCGAGTGGGTCGCAGCGCGCTGGGAATGCGGGTCGGATTATTTGACGCCCTGGCCGGCGACGGCGGCGGCGCCCGCGGCGGCCGCTTCCGGGTCCAGGTATTCACGCGGGCGGACCGGACGCAGGCTCTCGTCCAGTTCGTAGCGCAGCGGGATGCCGGTGGGGATGTTCAGGCCGGCGATCTCGTCGTCGGAGATCCGGTCGAGGTGCTTGACCAGCGCGCGCAAGGAATTGCCGTGCGCGGCGACCAGGACGGTCTTGCCGGAAAGCAGGTCCTTGGAGATGGTCGACTCCCAGTACGGGACCATCCGGTTCACCACGTCGAGCAGGCACTCGGTCTTCGGGACGTCGATGCCCGCGTAGCGCGGGTCGCCCTCCTGGCTGTACTCGTTGGCCGGATCGATCGGCGGCGGCGGGGTGTCGTAACTGCGGCGCCACAGCATGAACTGCTCGTCGCCGTACTTTTCCCGGATCTGCGCCTTGTTCTTGCCTTGCAGTTCGCCGTAGTGACGCTCATTGAGCCGCCAGTCGCGGACCGCCGGAATCCAGTGCCGGTCGGCGGCGTCCAGCGCGATGTTCGCGGTGGAGATCGCGCGGCGCAGCAGCGAGGTGTAGACGATGTCGGGCAGGATGCCGTGCTCGGCGAGCAGTTCCCCGGCGCGCTTGCCCTCGGCGATACCCTTGTCCGTCAGGTGCACGTCCACCCAGCCGGTGAACAGGTTCAGGGCATTCCATTCGCTTTCGCCGTGGCGCAGCAGCACGAGGGTGTACGTCATGCCGCCATCCTCCCATGCGCGCTCGGCCCGGTCGCATCGGTTCCCCAGGCGCCGCGTCCGCTCGGTCTGATCCGTACCAGCGGTTCCACGGCAGTCGCGGTCAGCGCAAGCGGATGATCGTGCTCTCCGCTCAGGCATCCCACGGTGAACCGCACAGCGGGACACTCAAACGGTTTCGTCCACCGTGGCGTAGCCTGCGGCGAGCACGCCCGCACCGACGAGCGTCGCGCCGTGCGTGATTTGCGACGGCACCACGCGCAGTTCCCGCAAGTAGCCCAGCCGGGCGTGCTTGGCGAGCGCCGCGCGCAGCGGATGCCACAGCGGCTCACCGGATTGGGCGAAACCCCCGCCGATCACCACCCGGTCGATATCCAACAACGCGGCGGCGGAGGCGATCGCCTCGCCGAGCGCCGTGCCCGCCCGATGCAGCGCGGCGACGGCGATCTCGTCACCGGCGTGTGCGGCCTCGGCCAGCTGCACGCCGGTCGTGCCCGGCCAGCCCTGCTCGCGCGCCCAGCGCACCGAGGACATGCCACTGGCGACCGCCTCGACGCAGCCGACGCCACCGCAGCCGCAGGGCGTATCCCAGCCCGGCACGATGATGTGCCCGACGTGTCCGGCATTGCCGGTGCGCCCCAGCAGCACCTTGCCGTCGGCGATGAGTCCGCCGCCGATCCCCGACGACACAGTCATAGCAAGGGCATCGGGCACCCCGCGCAGCGCGCCGACGTGATGTTCGGCCAGCGCGAGGCAGGCGCCGTCGATCGCGAATCGGATCGCGGCGGAGGGAAACAGCTCTCGCACGGAGGCGACGATCGGGAATCCGACTTTCCACTCGGGAATGTTCAACGGCCGGGTGACACCGGTCCGCACATCCACCGGCCCCGCCGAGCCGATGCCGACGGCGGTGACCCGCTCCGCGCCCGCTACCTCGCGCAGCAAGCCGCGGCAGGCGTCCCACACACCGTCGCGCGGCACGTCCACCCGTTGTACGTCGCGGACCTCATGACCGGTGTACACCACACCAGCCGCGAACTTCGTCGCGCCGATATCCAGAGCAAGAACAGTCATCACATGCCACCTTCGGGATTCGAGCCACCTGCGATTGTCACCCGGGCAGGCGTTCGGCGCGCCGGATCCGGCTCGGGCCGTTACGGCTTGTCCGCGGAGTCCACCAGATGTTCGAAGGCGCGCAAGTTGTTCAGCGGTTCGCCGCGCGAGACGCGCCACTTCCATTCCTTGCGAATGGATTCCGCGAAGCCCAGTTCCAGCAGCGTGTTGAAGTCGGCGTCGACGGCCTCGAGGATCTGGCCGAACACCCGGTCGAGTTCGTCGGAGGTGACGGCGTGCGTGGCGAGGCGGCCGACGAGGTAGATATCGCCGACCCGGTCCAGGGTGTAGGCGACGGCATACAGCCTGCGATTGCGGCGCAGCAGGAATTTGTAGACGCCTTCGAAGTTCTCGTCCGGCTTGCGGCAGACGAACGACTCGACGCGAACCCCGTGCTTGCCGACCGTGAGCAGCACCGTCGTCGCGAGTTTGCGCTCGCCGGGCAGGGTGACGACGAAGGTCTCCTCGCCGGGCCGGGTGTATTCGATTTCCCTGTCGCGCAACGTCTCGTCGATGAGCTGCGCGGTAGCCTGCACCTCGTTCACCGGCGTACTCCCGTCCGGCGCCGCCACAGCGCCCGAGATCTGGCCTGACTGCTCTCGCCGATGAGGGCGGCCATCCGTTCTCCGCCGAGGCTAGCGCGTTCGCCGGGCAGGCGATCTTCCCCGTCGGCACGCAGAACACTGTGTGCGAAGCCGCTGCCGAGTACGGCGCGATCGTCGCGGAGCCCGGACAGTGCCGCGGAATAGCTGGCGAGCAGTCCGTCGGCGGTGTGCGCCCAGGAGAAGTTAGCGGCGTGCTCGACGGCACGCACGCCCATCCGGTGCAGCCGATCGGGGTCGTCGAGCAGATAACCGAGGGCGTTCGCCCAGTCCGGTGTGCGATGTCCAGGGACGAGCAGCCCGGACTCCTCGTGTCGCACGGCAGTGCCGAGGCCCCCGACGTCGGCTGCGAGAACCGGGGTACCGCTGGCCTGCGCCTCGATCGCGACCAGGCCGAAGGATTCGTTGTAGCTGGGAACCGCGACCAAGTCGGCGGCACGGTAGACCAGCACCAGCCGGTCCGGCGGCTGCGGCGGCAGGAAGGTGACCCGCTCGGCGATGCCCAGGTCGGAGGCCAGCTCGATCAGCGCGTCGGGCCGCTCGAGCCCGGTGCCGGACGGACCGCCGACGATGACGACACGCAGCTTCCGTTCCTGGTCGACACGCAGCACCTCGGCGGCGGCGCGCACCAGCACATCGGGAGCCTTCAGCGGTTGGATCCGGCCGACGAACGCGACAATCCGCTCGTCGACGGCCAGCCCGAGCGCCGCGCGGGCGGCGGCCTTGTCACCTGGGCGGTAGCGCGTCAGGTCCGCGCCGGGCGGCACGACATCGATCCGGTCGGCGGCGGCGCCGTAGAGCTCGATCAGCTGCCGAGCTTCCTCGGCGGTGTTGGCGACCAGACGATCGGCCTCCGCGATCACCTGCTTCTCGCCGATCTCGCGGGTCGCGGGTTCCGGACAGTCGCCCTCGGCGAGCGCGGCGTTCTTCACCGCTGCCAGCGTGTGCGCGGTGTGCACCAGCGGCACCCGCCAGCGGTCCCTGGCCAGCCAGCCGACCTGGCCGGACAACCAGTAATGCGAGTGCACGAGGTCGTAGTACCCGGGCAGGTGCCCGGCCTCCTGACGCAGCACCTCCGCGGTGAACGGGCACAGCTGAGTGGGGAGGTCGTGTTTGTCCAGCCCCTCGAACGGGCCTGCCACCACATTGCGAACGAGCACACCGGGCGCCGCTTCCTGGACGGGCGGGACGTTCGAGGTGGTGGCCCGGGTGAAGATCTCGACCTCGGTGCCGCGTCGGGCCAGCTGAAGCGCGGTTTGCAGCACGTAGACGTTCATGCCGCCCGCGTCGCCGGTCCCCGGCTGGGCGAGTGGTGAGGTGTGCACCGATAGCACGGCGATACGGTTCGGCCGTAGGTCCAGGCGCTGACTCACACTGTCCATAGTGCACGTTGGATTGCCGGACTCAGAGACCCGGACCGCACCGAGTGAGAGCTATCACAGAGGTCCGTCCACCCGATCACAAACTCTCGGCGAACTCGCTCACCTCGGCGACGAACCGCGACCGGTCTTCGATGAACAGCCCATGCTGCGCGTCTTCCCAGAACGACGTGCGCGCGTCCGGGACCGCCTCGGAGATGTAGCGGCCGTTCTCGATCGGGACAACCGGGTCCGCGGTGCCGTGCAGGACCAGCACCGGGATATCCAAGGTGCGGAGCGTTTCGGTGTTGTCGACCGTCCGATAGAACAGTGCCTTGCGCACCGCGGGCGGCGTGGCAAGGCTGGCGCCGAACAGTCGCTGCGCGTCGACGCCCTTGTCCGCGGCCGGCCCGGTGTTCGCATTGCCGAACGTCCCGAACGCGCGCACTGCGCGGCCGGCGCTCTCCTCGAAGACGCCGGGAATCGCCTGCTGCATGGCGCTGCCGGTCGCCGCGCCGGGCACATCGCGACCGATATTCGCCATCGAGCCGGAGTAGACGACGCCCGCGACGGCCCCGGTTCCATAGGCGGTCAGGTAGTCCGACAGCACGATGCCGCCATAGGACCAGCCGAGCAACACCGCTCCCGACTCGATGCCCTCGGCCGCCAGCACCGCGGCGACGTCGCCGGCCCAGTTCTTCGGATCGTCATATCCCGCAGCGGGCACGTCGGAGTAGCCGTGGCCGCGCAGATCGACGGCAATCACCCGGAACCGCGCGGCGAGGTCGTCGGCGGCGGAGCCCCAGCAGCGCAGATTCGCCGACCAGCCGTGCAACAGCACCAGCGGCCGGGCGTCGGCCAGGCCGCTCACCCGGTAGACGATGTTCGTTCCGTCCGCACTGAGCGCGTCCCGAATAGCCATGGCACTGAGGCTAGCGGTGATCCCGGCGACAGCGTCGGGCCCGGCAAACACCCGGCACCTAGGATCGGGGCTATGAGTACTCGCACCGCCGTCGTCACCGGGGCCAGCTCGGGTATCGGCGAGGCCACTGCCCGAGAGCTGGCCGAACAGGGCTACCACGTCTATGTCGGCGCGCGCAGGCTCGACCGCCTGCAGCGCCTCGCCGACGAAATCGGTGGCACCGCACTGGAACTCGATGTCACCTCGGACGAGTCGGTGCGGGCGTTCACCGAGGCGGTCGAGCGCGCCGACGTGCTGGTCAACAATGCGGGCGGCGCCAAGGGCCTCGCCACGGTCGCCGAGGCCGACCTGGACGACTGGCGCTGGATGTGGGAGACCAACGTGCTCGGCACGCTGCGCGTCACGAAAGCCCTGCTGCCCAAGCTGATCGCCTCCGGTGATGGGCTGATCGTCACCGTCACGTCGGTGGCCGCGTTCACCGCTTACGACAACGGCTCCGGCTACACTTCGGCGAAGCACGCCCAAGCCGTGCTGCACCGCACGCTGCGCGGCGAGCTGCTCGGCCGGCCGGTGCGTCTCACCGAAATCGCCCCCGGCGCAGTGGAAACCGAGTTCTCGCTGGTCCGCTTCGGTGGTGATGGCGAGCGCGCGGCGAAGGTGTACGAAGGTATCGACCCGCTGGTCGCGCAGGACATCGCGGAGGTCATCGGGTTCGTCGCGTCGCGGCCTCCGCACGTCAATCTGGACCAGATCATCATCAAGCCGCGCGACCAAGCGGACGCGGGCCGATTCGCTCGCCGCGACTAGCCAGGAGTTATGGCCAAAAGGAATTACCACGTTGCGGTGCGGCATCCGGCCTCCAGTTGCCGAGGCTTCGCTGAGCGGCCCCAACCATTAGCATCCGATGGACAGGCGAAGTACATCGGATGGGAGTTGTTCGGCTTATGCTCAAGGGGTTCAAAGAGTTCCTGATGCGCGGGAACGTCATCGATCTCGCGGTCGCTGTCGTTATGGGCACCGCGTTCACCGCAATCGTCACCTCGGTGACGAAAGGGATCGTCAATCCCCTGCTCGCGGTGTTCGGCAGCACGAACGAACTCGGCTTGGGCGTTCAGCTGATCTCCGACAAACCGGCCACTTTCATCGCCATCGGCCCGATCATCACGGCAGCCATCGACTTCGTCATGGTCGCCGCCGTGCTGTATTTCGTGCTGATCCTGCCGATGAAGACGATCAAGAACCGCTTCGGCACCACCAAGGCGGCCGAGCCGACCGAGACCGAGCTGCTGATCGAGATCCGCGACCTGCTCGCCGAGCGCCACGAAGCAGTGCGCGCCGAGCAGGCAGCGGACCGCAGGATCGAAGCGCAGGACTCGAAAGTCCACTAGCACGTCAGCCGGATTCACCGCCGCGCGGTGGCCGGTCGACGCCCCAGCACCCGCGCCAGGTCGGACCGTCAGCGACCGCCCGCGGGCTGGGGCGGCACCGGAGTCGCCGACACGACGGCCGACGGCTGGCCCTGCAGGGCCGACATGCTCTTCCAGGTGTTCCAGTCAATGGTCCAGTCGTAGAGGTCGCCGTCGGCGGCCGAAAGCGGGATCGAGGTGCCGGTCACCTCGACCGGGTCACCGTAGAGTGCCGTCGGGAAAAAGGCCTGGGCATCACCGGGCGATAGATTGATACAGCCGTTGGTCACGTTCGCCGAACCCTGCGCCGACAGCGATTCCGGATTGGCGTGAATGAATTCGCCGTTGTTGGAAATACGGACGGCCCAGCGTTCGCGCACGTTGGTGTAAAACGGCGGATTCGACATTATGAAGTCTTCGTATTTCTCGGTGACCACGTGGACGCCGGACCTGGTGACATTACGCGGCTCGTTGCCCTCGCCGTAACTGACCGCGAAATCGAGCACCGTCTGCCCGTCGCGGACCACCTGCATGCGATGACTCGGGGCGTTCGCCTTCACGATCTGGCTGCGCCCGATGCGGAAGTCCGAGGTCAGATCGGAGTACCCGTAATTGCCGTTGCCCAGGTCGAGCCCGTAGAGCTTCGCCGAGACATGCACCGTGGTGCCCGGCACCCAATAGTCCTTCGGACGCCAATGCAGCCGCGAGCCGTTGTCGTCCGGGAACCAGGCCCACGCGCCCTCGGTAGGCGGGTCGGTGGTGATGGTCAGCGCCTTTTCGACGGCGGCCTTGTTCTGCACCGACGTCTTGAACTGCAGGATGATCGGCGCCGCGATGCCGACCTCTTGGTTGTCGCCGATGTTGACGGTCGCGGGAACCGTGTTCTTCGGCGCGAGCGTACGGAACGAGCCGTCGATCGGGATCGGCTTGCCATCGGTCCCGACAGCGGTGCCCGACCAGGTGTAGGTGGCGTCGTAGCCGAGCGGCTCGGTGATCGTGTAGCTGCGCCGGTCCGCCGCGAGCTGGCCACTGACCTGTTTGCCCGCGGCATTGGTCAGCGCGATCTGGTCGATCGTGCCGTCACTGACCGTCACCGAGACCGGCACGGTCGGGTTGACGTTCTCGGTGTCGTCGGCGGGTGCCAATGTCGTCTTGGCGATCGGACCGGCGCCGCGGTCGGACTCGCCGCCGCGGTCGGTCGCGCATCCGGCTACCAAGGCGACAACCACGAGCAGCACAACCGACACCGCGACAACCGGTCGGAGAATCATGGAACGGTTGCTCACTTCTTCGAATCTACGCGTGGCGCACGGCCGGCCCGGTTACCGAAGCATGTGGCGTCGGGCACCCGGGGGCTACAGCGTGACGCCGACCGTGACCGGTTCCGGCTCCAGCCGGATACCGAACCGCTCGGCGACACCGTCGCGCACGGTCCTCGCCAGCGCCACCAGATCAGCGGCACTGGCGCCGCCGCGATTGGTCAGTGCCAGCGTGTGTTTTGTCGACAGCCGAGCGGGTGCCTCGGCACCGGGGAAGCCCTTCGCGAAACCCGCCCGCTCGATCAGCCAGCCCGCGGAGAACTTGACCCCGTTCTGCGCCGGATAAGTCGGCACCGTGATGTCGCCCACATGGGCGGCGATCGCGGCCCGCACCTGCGCCACCCGGTCCGCGGCGACCACCGGGTTGGTGAAGAACGAGCCCGCACTCCAGGTGTCGTGGTCGACGGGGTCGAGCACCATGCCCTTGCCCGCGCGCAGTCCCAGCACCGCGTCCCGCACCTGCGCCGAAGGCATGGACTCGCCGTCGGCGGCGCCGAGGGTGGTGGCGAGTTCGCCGTAACGCAGCGGCACACTCGATCCGTCGGTGCGCAGCGCGAAATCGACCGCGAGCACCACGGCGTCGTCGCGGTGCTTCAGCACGCTGGTGCGGTAGCCGAACCCGAGCTCTTCCGGAGCGACCCAGCGGATCTCGCCGCTGGCCCGGTCCAGTAGGCGCACCCGGCGCAGCAGGTGCGCAACCTCGGCCCCGTAGGCGCCCACATTCTGCACCGGCGTCGCGCCCGCCGAACCGGGGATGCCGGACAGGCACTCCAGCCCGCCGAATCCCGCGGCGACCGTCGCGCGCACCACCTCGTCCCAGTTCGCACCCGCCTCGGCGAGCACACCGTCTGCGCCGATCTCGACCCTGGTCGTCGCCACCCGGACCACCACGCCGTCGAAGCCGTCGTCGCCGATGAGGAGATTGGAGCCACCGGCGAGCAGCAACACGGGGACACCCGCCGCGTCGAGGGCGCGCACCGTCGCGATCAGCGCTTCGGTCGTCACGCATTCGGCAATGGTCGCGGGCCCGCCCACCCGCAGCGTGGTCAGCTCCGCGAGCCGCACCGAGACGCGCAGCCGCGCACCGGTGTCGGCGAGTAGATCCGACAGCACCACCCGTGAAGTTCGCACAGCCAGACGGTAGCGTGTCCGACCATGGCTACACCGCTCGCGTACACGGCCCATTACTCACATTCCCTCGCCGCCGTGCGCGCGGCCTTAACAAGCGACCAGTACTGGAAGGACCGCGTCGCGGAGGTCGGCGGGCCCAACGCCCGGCTGGAGTCGATCACGGTCAGCGGTGACCAGGTGCGCGCCGAGCTGGTGCAGGCCATCGCCGCCGAGCTGCTGCCCGCCGCGATCACAGCGGTGCGCCCAGGCGACCTGATCATTCCGCGCGTCGAGCACTGGACCGGCGACTCGGCCACCTTCGAGGCCCGCGTCGAGGGCGCGCCCGCCGAGGTGCGCGGCACCATCACGCTGGCCGCCGACGGCTCCGGCGCCACCGCAACGACCGACGGCACCATCGAGGTGAAGATCCCGCTGTTCGGCGGAAAGATCGAGAACGCGATCGCCGAGCACCTCACCGAGCTGCTGAAGAACGAGGAAGAGTTCACCGGCAATTGGCTCGCGTCGCACTGATTGCCGCCGATGAACGAGCCTGCCCGGCGGCGGGCTCGTCCGCCGTTGTTTCCCGCGGCCCGGCCGGGTGAAGTCATAAGCGAGCGCAGCGAGCACCCGCGCGTAGCGGTATCCGCTACCACACCCAGTAACGTGTGAGCCCATGGCACGCCGACTGGACTATTCAGCCCGCTACCCGCTGCACACCACAAAAGAGCTGTACGCGGCGCTGTCGAACCGCGACTACTGGGGCGCGCGGATGATAGAGATGCGGAAATACTCGCCCGGCAACGAGGTCGCCAGGCTGGAGGCCGGCGACGGCGGCATCGAACTCGAACTGCATCACATCCTGCCCCGCGACATGCTGCCGGAGATCGCGCAGACGGTCATGCGCAAGGACATGGTGATCACCCGCAAGGAGACCTACGGTCCCTACGGACCGGACGAGATCACCGGCAAGTACTCGGCGTCCATTCCAGCAGGGCCGGGCAGCCTCACCGGCACGATCCGTCTTTTCCCCACCGAAACCGGCTGCACCATGCGTTTCTCCTCGGAGGCGAAGGTGTTCATCCCGATGGTCGGCCCGCGTTTGGAGCAGCTGATCCTGGTCAACCTGGTCGACCTGTTCCGCGCCGAGGCCGAGTTCACCGTTCAGTGGCTGGAAGAACGCCACCCCACCAGCTGACCAAACCGGTCGGCACCATCACCCGCGGCACTACCGGCGTCAACCGGCTGCGCCGCAGCGACCGCTGGCTGATCCACGACGAGCTGGTCGCCACCCGGCTTCGCGACACCGCAGATCCGCTGGTGGTCGACCTCGGTTACGGTGCGAGCCCGTGGACCACGTTCGAGCTGGCGGCGCGGCTGCAGAGGGTCCGTGCCGACGTGCGGGTGGTCGGACTCGAGATCGACCCGCAGCGGGTGGTGCCCGGCCGTGACGGCGTCGCCTTCGCACGCGGCGGATTCGAATTGGCCGGTCTGCGACCGGTTTTGGTGCGTGCGTTCAACGTGCTGCGGCAGTATCCGGAAGCGGCCGTTCCGGATGCCTGGTCGACTATCCGTTCCGGGCTGGCACCCGACGGCCTGCTGGTCGACGGCACCTGTGACGAACTCGGTCGCCGCTGCGCGTGGGTCCTGCTGGACCGTGCGGGCCCGCGCTCGCTCACGTTGGCCTGGGACCCCTTCACGGTCGATCGGCCCTCCGACATCGCCGAACGTCTTCCGAAGGTGTTGATCCACCGCAACATCCCTGGCGAGCCGGTGCACGCCCTGCTTGCCGCCGCGGACCGCGCGTGGGCTCGGGCCGCGACGCTGGCGCCCTTCGGTCCTCGGGTCCGCTGGCGCGCGGCCGCGGAGCTCCTGCGCGAGGAGGGTTTTCCGGTCCGCCGCTACCGCCGCCGCCTGCGTGACAACGTGCTCTCGGTGCCGTGGTGGGCCGTGGAACCCACCGCCACCAGCTGACCCGACAGACCTTCACGCCACCGCGAGCGCCCGGTACACCCTCGTCGCCGCGCGTGGCGGCAATCGCGTCCCGGCCTCCCGGATCTCCTCGCCGGCACAACGGTGGATGGCGACCGCGTCGGCGACCACCTCGTCCAACGCGGCCTGCGCGATATCGGCTTCCGCCAGGTCGAGCACCGTGCGCACGGGGGTTGTCACCAGGAACGGTCCCGCCGATTCCACGTCGGCGGCGACCAGCGAACGGCGCAGGACCACCAGCCGGGGCGCCACGGGCGGGCGACCCGCTCGTACCGACAAGTGCAAGAACCTCGGGCACAGGCGCCCGAGGCCGTGCAGTTCCGCCGCACTCTGATGGGAGACAGCCGCGGCCCCATCGAACCAGGCCGCCCACATCGCGTATTCGTCGAGCGGGCCCTCGGGCCATCCGGCCAGCCGCAGCAGCCCCACCCCAGCCCTGGTCACCGACCCGTCGCCAAGCCCAGCCCGTACCCGCGCCGCACACCCGGTGCGCAGCACCTGCCTGGTGGTGAAGAAGCCGGCGTGCAGACCCGCCCAGCGCCGCAGAACCCGCCATCCCTGCTCCGCGGATTCGATCGCGCGGGCCGCCGCATCGCCAGCCATGCGCATCAGGCTACGCCCGATGCTTGTGTCATATGTCACATTCGAACCCCTCAATGCGTCCACAGAGGCGGCACAGAAAGGTCGGGAAGAATCGGTGCCATGACGAACTCTCCGTCCAAAATGACGATCAACCGGCGGGCCCTGCTGATCGCGCTGATCGTGGTAGCGACTCTGCTCGCCACGGTGCTGGTCGGCGGCGAGGTATACGCCAGGCACATGGTCTCGCGGTGCATCAGCACACAATTCGAGAAGGAACTGGGGTCGAAGATCGACGTGCGCTTCGGTCCCAAGCCGATGCTGATCACATGGATCGACGGCAAGGTGCCCTCGGTGCGGGTGACCAGCGACGACAGCAAATTCGGCCCTGCCGTCGGGATGGTGGTCCACGCCGTCTTCCGCGACATCGATGTCTCCGACCACGGCGGCGGCGTGATCAACAGTTCCTCCGCCGATGTCACCTGGAGCAACGAGGGCATCCAGGAGACGCTCGGCGGCCTGGTCAGTGGCGTGAGTTCCTCGGCGAGCACGGGCCTGATCAGCCTGAAGGTGCTCGGCGGACTTGCCGAACTCCATGTGAAGCCGCAGATCCAGAACGGGGTGGTGCAAGTGGAGACGATGTCGGCGGAGCTGCTCGGCATGGGTCTGCCCGCCGATCTGGTCCAGGGCATCGTCGACGTGTTCACCCAGAGCCTGCAGAGCTACCCGCTCGGCATGCAACCGACCGAGATAAAGGTCACCGACTCCGGCATCGCCGTCGAGCTCGCGGGCGGGCGCACCGAGCTGCCGTCCGCCGACAACAACACCAACAACGTGCGCTGCTGAACCCTCTCCCGCGAACATATCGCGCGTCCGAGGAGTGCACATGACTGCGGCAGACCGACTTAGGTTTCGCCGCTCAGTGGCGCGGGGCGCCCCTCAGGCGCGTTCGACGGTGATGGTCATGCCTGCCGCACGGAGCCGATCGGTAAGTGCGTCACCCATCGCGGCGGCCGGGGTGAGGATGCCCGCGAGGGCTGGTTGGTTGTCGGTGTCGAATGCCAGGCACAGACCGCTCTCGCCGAGCAGCACCGCGGTGGCCTGGTATCCCGGGTCGCCACTGCCGGAGAAGGTCGCCACGTACTTGGCACCCGAGGTGGTGTGCGCGAACGTCTTCATGCTGAACCAGCCGCTGTTGCGTTCCGCTTCGCTCGGACCGGTGCCCGGCTTGGGCAGCACCCGGTCGAGCAGCTTGCGGCCGGCGGAGGCCCGCGAGAGCAGTGCGCCCGCCGTCATCGTCGCCACAATGCCGCCCGCCATACCCGCCGCCACCAGCGGCGCCATCCGCGACTTCCCCGCGCTCATCACCTCGCGGTAGCGGAAGTTCTTGCCGTATACCCACCCGAGGAGCCCGTTGGTGCGGCGCACGATCTTGGTGTTGTGCGCGGCCATGACGAAGGTGCTCACCCAGCCGTCGAGGCTCGGGTCGATGGCATTCGCCCGCGAGAGCGCCTGATCGGACTGGCGGCCCACATCCGGATCCATCGACTTGTCCGGGCTCAGCGAATACGGGTGCGACAGCACCGAACCCTTGGCCGGGTCGGCGGCGATGGCCTCCATCATGGCCCGACCGGAATCGATGGTGCCGCCGCTGACCCCGCCCTTGAGCGAGGCCACCAGCGTGGTGTCGGTGAGCTCGCCGGTGTTGTCCTCGACGGAGCGGCGGTAGAGCTGGTAGACGCTGAGGTCGGACGGAATCGAGTCGTAACCACAGGAATTCACGATCTTCGCGCCGGTCTCGCCGGCCTGCTCGTGATAGCCGTCGATGGCGTCACGGATGAACAGCGGCTCACCGGTGAGGTCGGCGTAATGAGTCCCGGCCTCGGCGCACGCCGCCACCAGCGGGATCCCGTAGCGCAGGTACGGGCCGACGGTGGTGACGACGACCTTGGTGCGTGCGGCCAGCTCGTCGAGCGCGGTTCGGTCCGTCGAGTCGGCCACCACCAAACCCCAGTCGGCGGCCTTCGGGCCGAGTTCGGTTCGGACCGTGGTGAGCTTGTCCAGCGACCGGCCCGCCAGCGCGATGCGCGCGGATTCCGGCGCGGCGCCGGTGAGGTACTCGGCGGTGAGCGCGCCGACGAAACCGGTCGCGCCGAACAGGACGAGGTCGAATTCCCGAGTGTCTGCCATGGTCTTCCGTTCTGCGGTCATGTCGCCTGGCGGCGGCTACTTGGTGGTCTTCTTTCGCGCCCGCGGCCGTTTCGGCGCGACCGGCGGATGGTCGGCCAGCCAGGCGTGGTGCGCAACGCCGAGCTCGGTGACCGGCGGCTCGTCGTAGAGCCATTCCCTGGAGATGCGATGCCAGTTCGCTGTGCACCCGAGCTGACCGAGCATGCCGAAGGTCAGGAAGTCGGCACGGCGGGAGAACAAATGCTCCGGCGGCAAGTTCTGCTGTTTCATGCCGGCGAACTCGCCGGCCCTCGGGTCGACCGCGAGCAGGAACGCGCCGCTGGCCAGCTCCGGCGTGATCATCAGCTCCTCGTCGATCAGACACCACTCCGAGGCGGCGAGCACATACTCCAGGCACTCCTCGGCGGTGATCTCCTGCGGAGAATCGATCACGCCGCGTTCGATCATCAACCGCCGCAGATCTTCGGCGCGGTCCTCGGCCGCGGCGCGCAGGCAGATCAGCTCGAACCGCACGTGCTCGGGATCCATTCGGTTGAACAACCCGAAATCCAGGAAGCCGACCCGGCCGTCGGCGGCGAGCAGGACGTTGCCCGGGTGCGGATCGCCGCAGAACTCGTTGAACGTGAACAGCGAACCGACGTAGAACCGGTAGATGATCTCGCCGATCCGGTCACGTTCGGCAGCGGGCAGCTGCCGGATCTCCTCGAAGCCCTTGCCCTCCACATACTCGGTGACCAGTACCCGTGTGGTGCTGAGTTCCGTCAGCGAGCGCGGCACCACGATGAACGGATGCCCGGCGTAGAGCTCGGCGATCTGCAGCTGGGTGGCGGCCTCGGCCCGGTAGTCGAGCTCACTCTCCATGTTCAGCCGTAGTTCCTCCAGCACGGCGGGCGTCACCCACGGCATCGCGGACTGCAACACGCGTCGAAACATAGCGAGGTTCTTCAGATCCGCGCGCACCGCGACGTCGATGCCCGGGTACTGCACCTTCACCGCGACCTGTCTGCCGTCGTACAGCCGCGCCCGATACACCTGACCGATCGAGGCGGCAGCGACCGGTTCGGATTCGAACTCGGTGAACACCGCCTCCAGCGGTCTGCCGAAGTCGTCCTCGATCACCTGGCGCATGGCTTCGAATGAGACTGTCGGCGCCGCATTGCGCAGCACGGCCAGCCGCTTCTGGAACCGCTCCCGGTGATCCTCGGGAACCAGATCGAGATCGAGCACCGACATCATCTGCCCGAGCTTCATCGCCACGCCCTTCATGGTGCCCAGCACCATGACCACCTGCTCGGTGGTGCGAAGCATGGATTCCTCGGCCATTTTCGCCCGGACGGCCTCGGACCTGCCCCGCATAGTCAGCCGCGCTCGTTGCGTGCGAAGCACCGAACCAGCTGCGACCGCACCCAGCTTGGTGCCACGAGCAAGGCGAGAGGTCGGTAGTTGCTTCGCCATCGAGGTACCTCCGTTGGTGCCGCGGTCAGAGCGACGGACGCGTCCCCGCGCAGACCGCCATCAAATACTGCTCGGAGCGACGGACGCGCAGGCGGTAGCTTGCGTAGCCACATAGCGTCCCGCGCAGACTGCCATCGGATACCGCGCGGGCCGTGACGCAGCGCACTCGGCGCACCGCTCGGGATTCAGACTAGCCAACGTTTCAGCAAAGTAGAACGCACCTGTGAACTTCAGCAAGCAGTCCAGCTAGCACCTGGGCGAACAGCCCGGAGGCGGGTGAGATCAGGTCCCTGTGGTCGAATCCGGGGTCGGCAGCACGTGCGGCCGCGCATTGAACACCGCGGGCGAGCCGCCCGCGCGTGCCATGCCCTCGATGGCGCTCCATGCCAGCATGGTCAGGTAGTCGATCACGTCCTCGCGAGCCAGCGACTTGTTCGTCGTCCACCAATGCGTCGCCAGCTGGATGCCGCCGACCAGCACGTACGACGCCAGCGCCGCGCCCTCGGTCCCGATGCCGCGTTCCCGCGCGCGATCGGTGATGACCGTGCACACCACCTCGGCGAACAGCTTCTCGAACTCCGCGAGCGAGGACTGATCGGCCGAACCGTTGCCCATGATGAAGCGGTAGACCTCGGGATCCTCGTCGACGGTGCCGACGTACTCGGCCAATGCCGAGCGGACCAGCTGGTACTCGTCGGCTTCCAGGCTGATCGCGCCGTACACCTTCGGCATCAGCGTGGTCTCGATGAACCGCTGCATGGTCGCGTGGACCAGGTCGTTCTTATCGGAGAAGTAGCGGTAGAGCACGGTCTTGGAGACGCCGATCTCGGCGGCGATCTCGTCCATGCCCGCATTGCTGCCGCGGACACGGACCGCGGCCAGCGTGCCGTCTACGAGTTCCTCGCGACGATCGATCTTGTGTTGCCGCCACCGGCGCTTGCGGCCGTCCACCCGGCCGCCGCGCACCGCCGACGGTAGCTCGGCGTGGTCGCCGATGTCGACAAGGTCTTCGGTGGACAGCGCAGGCTCCCTCGTTCGTAACTGGTCCGACCGCTACCAGCTTAGGTCCCGACAACCGGTGATATGCGTGTTTGGAGCCGGATGCGGCAGGAACCACACGTCCGGGTCGGCGATCCGAACTCGCCGCGCGATATTTGCGCGTGAACTCGCCGCCACGCGCGGCGCAGCAGAATGGAAGGCATGCAGAAAGCTCCCGGCGACACTGCGGTTCTGAACACCCCCGCCGCGCCTGCCGCCGCACCCCTCGGCTTCGCCGCCGTGCTCGACGAGGCGGCCAAACGTCGCGACCTGTGGCGGATGAAGGCACTCGCCACCGGCATGCTCGCGCTGGCCACGGCAATCTACCTGTTCTGCCGGTGGACGGAATCGCGTGGCGCGGGCGGTGACTGGGTCGGCTACCTGCGAGCCGCCTCGGAGGCGGGCATGGTCGGCGCGCTGGCGGACTGGTTCGCGGTGACCGCACTGTTCCGGCACCCGCTCGGCCTGCCCATTCCGCACACCGCGATAATCCGGAAGAAGAAAGACCAGCTCGGTGCCAGCCTCGGCACCTTCGTCGGCACGAATTTCCTTGCGCCGGAGGTGGTTTCGGCCAAGGTGAACTCCGCGCGGGTCTCCTGGCGGGTCGGGCGCTGGATGGCCGATCCCGACCACGCCGCCCGGGTGGCGCAGGAGAGCTCCACAATTCTGCGCGCGGTGGTCGGGGTGCTGCGCGACGAGGACGTGGAGCAGGTCATCGACAGCACCATCGTCAAGCGGATCGCCGAGCCGCTGTGGGGTCCGCCGATCGGGCGGGTGCTCGCCGAGCTGCTCGCCGACAACCGCCAGCTGCCGCTGCTGGATATGCTTGCCGAGCGCGCGCACCAGTGGGCGCTCGGCTCGCAGGAGACAATCGACCGGATCGTTTTGCGGGATGCGCCGCAATGGGCACCGAAATTCGTCAACATCCTGCTTTCCGAACGGATCTACCGGGAACTGGTCGAGTTCACCTGGAAGATCCGCGCCAACCCGGAGCATGAGGTTCGCCTCGCGGCGAATCGGTTCCTCGAGGAGTTCGCCGACGACCTGCAACACGACGACGCCATGATCAAGAAGGCGGAGCGGATCAAGGCGCAGATCATGGGCCGCGAGGAAATCACGGGGATGGCCAAGGCCACCTGGCGTGCGGCCAAGCGCCTCATCCTGGAGTCGGCCGACGACCCGAACAGCACGCTGCGCCGCAAGGTCGCCGAGAACGTCCAACAGCTCGGCGAGCGGCTGCGCGACGATGCCGATATGCGCGCGAAGGTGGACGGCTGGATCGACCGCGGCGCTCGCTACTTGGTGGAAAACTATGCGGGTGAAATCAGCACCTTGGTCACCGACACGGTTGCCAGGTGGGATGCCGAGGAAGCAAGCAAGAAGATCGAACTGCAGGTCGGCCGGGATCTGCAATTCATCCGGATCAACGGCACAGTGGTCGGCTCGCTTGCCGGACTGGTGATCTACACGATTTCCCATCTGATGTTCGGCGGCTGACCCTGTAGCGGCCGGACGTTTGCCGATGCAGTGCTAACAGAGTGCTTGCAATAGCTAGCACGCTGTCCTAGAATCGAACCCGTACAACCGCCAGAAGGTGAGTGATGGCAGACCAGCCCGAGGTTTCCGCCGAGTACACCGGCAGTTCGGACGAGCGATCGTCCGGCGCCGGAGAACGAGGGGGTCGCGTGGCCAGCGCGGCGCATGACATCGGAGGCTTCATCAGGGCGCAGCGAGAAGCCGCGCAAGTTTCGCTACGCCAACTCGCCCAGCTGGCGGGGGTGAGCAATCCGTACCTCAGTCAGATCGAGCGCGGATTGCGCAATCCGTCCGCCGAAGTACTCACGCAGATCGCCAAGGCGCTGCGGGTGTCCTCGGAAGTCTTGTACGTACGGGCTGGCTATCTCGAGCAGCGGCCGCACAGTCCGGTCCGGGATGCCCTGCTTGCCGACACGTCGATCAGTGAGCGGCAGAAGCAGGTGCTGCTGGAAATCTACGAATCGTTTCGCCGGGAAAACGGAGGAAACGAGGCAGGGGGGGATGAATGGGACAGCGACGTTCCGCTCACGACAACCGACACTCCGCCACGCCAGGAGAACGAAACACTATGACCGAGAAGAACGCCACCGTAACCAAGCCACTCCTCGCCACCGTCGGCGCGGGTGACGCCCTCTACACCGCGGTCAACGACGTCGTCGCGCAGGTGCGCGAGCGTGCGGCCGCAGGCGAGGTGCAGGCTCGGGTAGAGGAGGCGCGCGAGCGCTTCTCCACCGTGCCCGCCGACGTGCAGGCTCAGTTCGAGTCGCTGCGCGAGCGGCTCGCCGGCCTGCCTTCCGAGCTGCCGGAGGACCTCGCCGAGCTGCGCGAGAAGTTCACCGCCGAGGAACTGCGCGCGCTGGCCGAGAAGTACTACCGCCAGGCGCTCGACATCTACTCCGACCTCGCCGTGCGCGGCGAGGAGACAGTCGAGCGGGTGCGCGCCAGCCACCTGGTGGAGGACCGGATCGGCAAGGTCGAGACCCTTTACGGCGACGCGGTGAGCCGCGCCGAGGACGTGCTCGAGCGCGTGAACGGACTGCTCGGCCGCCCGGGCAGGGCCGCGGCCGACACCGAGGAGGACTCGGTCGTCGAGGCCGAGGTCGTCGAGGTGACCACCGAGTCCACCCCGGGCCCCGCCGCCAACGGCGCGCCGAAGAAGACTCCGGCCAAGAAGGCCCCCGCGGCCAAGAAGGCTCCACCGAAGAAGGCCGCGCCGAAGAACGACTGAATTCCACGCGGATAACCCCGTTCCAACGCCCTCGCACACCCTGATGTGCGGGGGCGTTGCTTCTATCATGAGGGGGTGAACATGGTGCACGGACTGACCGGGATGATCCTGCTGGCGCTGTGGCTGGCCGCGCTCGGTGCGACGATTTTCGCGCTGATCCACGCCGTGCGTCAGCGTCCGGACGCATTTACCGCGGTGGACAAACTGACCAAGCCGATCTGGCTGGCGATTCTGGGGGTGGCCATGCTCGTGCTACTCCTCTCGCCCGCGGGTCTCGGCCTGCTTTCCTTCGCCGCGATCATCGCTACCGGGGTCTACCTGGCCGACGTGCGACCGAGAGTGGACGAGGTTCAGCGGGGTCCGCGCTGGTAAAACGGTAGATCCGGAGAACTCCTCCGGTGCTCGCACTGGCAAGCGGCGCGAATCGGGCTTACTGTATCTAGCAGTAACACAAAGGAGTGTCCGATGCGTGCCATGTTGCCGACCGCGTTGGCGAACCTCCCGGGCCAGCTCCGGGACCTACACGACGCACGCCGTGCCGACCTGCGTTCCCGCACGTACCAGACCGCGGCGCTGAACCCGCCTGCGGTCGCGCACGAAGTGATCCCCATTCGCACCCGAGACGGCGCCCTGCTGCGCGCGCACGCCTACGGTCCGGCGGACCGTACCGTCATCGTGCTGATCCACGGCTGGACCTGCTGCCTCGAATACTGGAATCCGCAGATCAACGCCTTCGCGGGCGAATACCGCGTGATCGCCTACGACCAGCGCGGCCACGGCGAGAGCGAGTACGGCTCCAGCAAGCTGAGCACAGACCTATTGGCCGACGATCTGGCCGCGGTGCTCGATGCCGCGCTCGCGCCCGGACAGCGAGCCGTGCTGGTCGGACACAGCCTCGGCGGCATGACCTTGCAAGCGTGGGCGGCGCGCTACCCCGACCGGGTCGCGAAACAAGCACTCGCGGCGCTCTTGACCAACACCGCGCCGGACCGGCTGATCGTCGAGACCACCGTCGTTCCGCTGCTGAACCGGCCGCTGCGACTGCTGCAGTTGAAGGTGCCGCTGCCGTTTCTGTTCGGCAGATTCGGCCTCGGCGCCCCGATGCTCTTCCCGCCCATCGCGCCGATGCGCTGGCTGTTCGCGCGCCAGATCATGAGCATCGCGGCGAAGGGCGACGAGCTGGAGTTCAGCATGTCCATCGTGCGTTCATGTCGCGTGTGGGTGCGCTCGAAGTTCGGCTTCCTGCTAGCCACATTGGACGTGGGCGAGTCGGCGCGCCTCCTGGTGGTGCCCACTACCGTGCTCGCAGGCGAGTTCGACGACATGACGCCGCCGGTCCACTCCCTGCGGATCGTCGAGATGCTCGAAGAGACCGGCAGTTCCGTGCGCTACGAGGTGCTACCGACCGGCCACCTCAGCAATGTCGAGGCCTATGAACAGTTCAACGAGGAACTCGCGCGGCTGCTCACGGCGGTGCGTAAGCCCACACAGGCCGACATCGCAGGCTGACCGCGACCGGCCCCGAACTTCGGTGTTCGACGTTCAGGAAAAGACGACCGTCCGGCGGCCATGGACCAGTACGCGCCCCTCCAGATGCCAGCGCAGTCCACGGGCCAGCACGACGCGCTCGATATCTCGACCCTGACGGACCATGTCGCGGACCTCGTCGGCGTGATCGATGCGGATGACGTCCTGCTCGATGATCGGGCCCGCATCCAGTTCGGCGGTCACATAGTGGCAGGTCGCACCGATCAGCTTCACACCGCGGGCGAACGCCTGGTGATACGGGCGGGCGCCGACGAACGAGGGAAGGAAGCTGTGGTGGATGTTGATCGCCTTGCCCGCCCAGTGCTCGCACAACTCGGCGGGCAGCACCTGCATGAAGCGGGCGAGCACCACCGCGTGCGGGTCGTGCGCGTCCACCAGCGCGCGCACCTCCTCGAACGCGGGCCCGCGCTCAGCCGGGTCCCTGGGGAACGGCACATGATGGAATTTCACGCCGTGCGCCTCGGCCATTGCCGCCAGATCCGGATGGTTGCCGATCACCGCCTCGATGGCGGCGGGCAGCTCGCCGCTCGCGGCGCGTCCGAGCAGGTCGTGCAGGCAGTGTCCATCCTTGCTGACCAGCAGGACGGCGCGACGCCGCTCGCCGGAGTCGAGCAGCTGCCATTCGGTCTCCGGACCGAGACCGGCAGCCACCCCGGCGAACCGGTCGCGCAGTTCCGCGAGACCGAACGACACCGTCGCGGCCCTGATCGCCTGCCGGGTGAAGAACCAGCCTGTGTCGGGGTCGGAGTGGTAGCCCGCCTCCACGATCGACCCGCCGAACTCGGCGATGAACGAGGTGATCCCCGCGATGATCCCGGGACGGTCCGGGCAGCCCAGGGTCAGCACGTAGCGGCGGTCGTCCTGGACGGGTGGAGCTGAACTCATGGGTTCATCCTCTCTGTCTTTGGCCGCGCGGGCGCGGCGGGTTCGTGGCCCCCTTATGGCGCGAACGGGAAATGCTCGGTCTCGCTGCGCTCGGAAGCCGGGGCCGTTACGGTCACATCAGCAGGCGAGAGGACAGGTGTCAATCGGCCCCGCCTGCGGCACCGCATACCCACCCCCTCATCGCACGAACCCAAAGCGACCGCCACACACCACTACATCGCGGACACATCGGCCACTCGAACACGAGCCCGGCCACGAACGGACAATGCCCGGTCTCGCTGCGCTCGGAAGCCGGAGTGGGGTCGATGTGGAACAGGCGTTTCGTAAGAATCGAGTCTGCGGGGTCGAGTCGGCTGTTCAACACCCCGCGCGAGCGGCGGCAACGGCCTTGATGGCTGTCCTCCGCTGGCTACCTCCGCCGGACTCGGGGCACGAACGGTGCACGCCGTCCAGATGTCCGGCGGATGCCGAAGGTCAGAGCTCGTAAAACGGTTCGGTATAACGGAATTCGCCGACGATCTGCGCGTCGTAGGCGGACAGCGCTCGTACCTGGAAGTGGGTGATCCAAGCGGGCTCGTCAGGGGCGATACCGACCCGGGCCGCGGGGACGAAGCCGAAGCGCGGGTAGAACTCCGGGCTGCCGAGCACGCCGATCAGCGGCTCGTCGAGTGCGTCGGCGGCGCCGAGGGCCGCATGCATGAGCGCCGAACCGACCCCGCTGCGCTGATGATCGGCGAGCACCCCGAGCGGGCCGAGCGCCAACACCGGAAACGGGCCGACCGCTGCCCTGGTCAGGCACAGGTGACCGATCACGCCGTCATGCTCGATCGCCACCATCGAGAGAGTGGGGATCCAGCCCTCGTCGCTGCGCAGACGGGCGATCAGGTCCACCTCGGGCGGGTCCGCGCCGCGGTTGTCGCCGAGCGCGGGCGGCGACTCGCCGACATCGACGCGGTGGGCGTATCGCGGTGCGAACGCGCTGCGGTGCACTGCCGCGATCGCAGTAGCGTCGTCGGCGCGTTCGCGACGGATCAGCACGGTCGTCTCCTCCCGAACGAAGTTGGGCTCATCCGCACACGTTAGTCGCCTCGACCGGGGCGTCACTATCGTCGAATCGCCAACCAGTTACGAGTGTGCGGGAAGCGGCGGAGGCGCGCAATGGAATTCGCCTCGGTATGCCAGACTCTCATCCCATGGCAAGTTCCGCGTCGCTGACCAGGGCCGAAGTCGCCGGCCTGATCGACCACACGCTGCTGGCTCCGGAGGCGTCGATCGCCGATGTCGCCGCGTTGGTCGAGGACGCGCGTGTGCTCGGCGTGTTCGCGATCTGCGTGTCGCCGTCCATGCTTCCGGTGCGCGCGCCGGGTCTGGCGGTCGCGGCGGTCGCCGGATTCCCATCGGGTAAGCATCATTCGCTGGTGAAGGGCGCCGAGGCGCGGCTCGCGGTGGACCAGGGCGCGGACGAGGTCGACATGGTGATCGACATCGGCGCGGCGCGCGCCGGTGACTACACGGCGGTGCTCGCCGATATCGTCACGGTGCGCGAGGCGGTGGGCGATCGGGCGCTGCTCAAGGTGATCATCGAATCCGCGGCACTGCAGGACCAGGTGATCGTCGAGGTGTGCCGGGTCGCCGAGCGCGCAGGAGCTGATTTCGTGAAGACCTCCACGGGATTTCACCCCGCGGGCGGCGCCAGCGCACACGCGGTGCGGTTGATGGCGGAGACAGTCGGCGGGCGGCTCGGCGTCAAGGCCAGCGGCGGCATCCGCACCGCCGAGACGGCGGCCGAAATGATCGCCGCAGGCGCGACCCGGCTTGGATTGTCGAAGTCTCGCGAGATCCTCGACGGCTTTCCAGCCTGAATTCACGCATCGAGTGGCACGCCACGGCGGGGCTGCACGCAGGTCGCCGCAACCATGCACCACTCGTGGGCCATGGTCAGGGAGTGGAGGGCATGGCACCGAGGGCGACCATGCGGTGGAGAATGGCCGGCGACAACGCGAGTTCGAATTCGTTTCCGCCGCTTTCGAAGACGAAAGCCAGGTAGTTGTCCCGAGGTAATGGCGCCAGTCGGACCGTGCAGTGCTCCCCTACGATTACCCAGCCACCGATGGTCAACTGATCGGACATCGCGCTCTCCCACCCTTCGATACTTCCGACAAGTGGACTATGCCACTTGTGATTCGAGGGTGTCAACGGCGGAAATTAGCCTATGACCTGGTGGAATACTCCCGCTGGAGTGCCCAGCGTCCGGGCGGGTGGACCACTTCGTCGAACTCGATCACCACACCATCGACGTCGTGCGCGGTGCGGTGCCGGACCAGCACCGCTGCGGGCCGCGACAGCCCGAGATGACGCCGCTCTTCCGCCGTGGCCAGTCGCGCACCCACACGGTCACACACGAACGCGACGCTCCGACCGACCGCGGATTCCAGATACCGCAGCGTTCCGCCGGGTAGCCGCTTCGCGTCGAGCAGCAGAGCGGCGGACTCGGCGAACCCGCCGGGGAACCACGAGACCACCAGCTCCATCGCACCGAAATCGTCGGCGCTCAGCCGCTTTCGCGTAACCACCGCACTACCCCGCGGCAGGCCGAGCACATCGTTGACCTCGCTCGGCCCTGCGACGACCGCCGCTTCCAGCACGGTCACCGACTGGTCCTCGGCAAAGGACGGTCCGTACCGCGGCGCCCGCTCCCGCACCAGCGCGGGCCGATCGACCACGTAGGTCCCCGACCCACGGTGTGATTCCACGATCCCCTGCTGCCGCAAGGCATTCAGCGCCTTGGCCGCAGTGGGCCGGGCGACCTTCCAGCGCGCGGCGAGCTCGCGCTCGGAGGGGACTTCGGCGCCGGGAGCCAGCTCGCCGCGCTCGATCTGCTCACGGAGATACCCCGAGATCCGGAGATATTTCGGGAGCCCTTCATCGATTTCGGACACCGGTCGCCTTCCGCCGCGGACACCGCCCCTCGGACCACTGGCCAGTGTAACAACGGCACGCCCGCGCACCGAGAGCTCGCACCAGCCCGCCCCGAGCCGGTCCCGCGGGGCACTACCGACCGATAGAGTTGCCGGACCAGTACAGCGCGGTACGGACAGGACCGAACGGAAGGGGGCTTCCAGATGGCGGTACCCGATACCGGGCAGGGGACGGCTCGAAAGCTGTACGCGGCGGCCATCGGCGAAGGCGGCGACGAGCCCTTCGCACTGGACACCGCGGTCGCCGAGAACCTCGCCACGGCATGCGACAAACTAGTCGACGACCTGCACCGGGCCATGTCCGACCGGTATCTCGTCACCGATGTAACCGGCTTCCCGAATCTGCCGACAGGACATGGCCTCACACGCGGATTCGCAGACAAAGGCAGGCAGTACCTGGACACGCTCGCGGCGTTCCAGGAGACGGCGCTGCTGTTCAAAGCCGCGTACCTGGCGGCCGCCAACCGTCTCGCCGAAGCCGAGGCCGCGAACCAGGCGGCCCTGCGATTGATCACCGAGTACCTGGAGCCCAGGTGAGTACGCACTTCCGCGCCGGGATCGACTGAGGGGAACGAATTGGCCGACTCCGTGGCTCGCGCCGCCGCCGACGGCATCCGGCAGGAACTGGCCGGATTCACCGAAGGAGCAACCGATCCCCCGTACGCACCGGATCGGGAACTGTTCGGCGCCTACACCCACCAGCAGATCTGGGAGCTGGTGCACGAGGCGCTCGACCCGGCCGCGCTCAACCGGACTGCCGACGCATGGCAGGCGAACGCCCGCGCGGTCGCCGAAGCGTTCCAGGCGTTCTCCGACGCAACCAACCGAGAATTCGCGCACTGGTCGGGCCGCGCGGCCGACGCCGCGGTGCGCGCGACAAGGGAATTCGTCCGTGCGGGCACCGAGGCGCACGATGTATGTCGCGCAATAGCGCGCCTTATGGAGTTGAATGGCGATGCCGCGCAAACGGTCCGGGGTGCGATCCCGCCGCAGCAGCGGTATCGGCCGCTGGAGGATCCAGCCGCCGAGGCGGTGTACGGCGGAAAACGTAGGATGGATCACGACAGTGCGGCGGCCGACATCGAGGCGGATGTCCGGGACACGATGACCTACGTCTACGCCCCGACCATGCCCGCCTCCGGCGACCGCGTTCCGCAATTCCCCCGGCCGCAAGGGCCTGCAGGCACCTCGCCCGATCCCGGCTCTGTCCGCGGAGGCGGCGCACGGTGAAATGGGTGCTCACCCCGGACGAGTTCACGCATGTCTGGGCAAACGAAACAAGCCTGGACCGGAGGCCCTATCCGATCAACATGGTCCCGTCGGCCATCGTGCGCACCGCATCGGAATATCGCGCACTACGCCTGCCGCAGCGGTTCGCCCGCCAAGCCGACCCCGACCTGGCCGCCGCGCTGATGGTCTGCGCCCGCACCGACGCGACCACCATCACCATCTCTGGCGAGCGCTCCACCCTCCCGCGCAATGGAGACGACGCCGACCCCGAACGGATCCTCGCCTTCGCCGCGGTGGTGCACAACCACGCCGGCATCCTGGTCGCCACCCCGGACAAGGTGACCGTGCTGATGTGCCATGCGCGCGCCCTCGGCGAACGCCTGGTGCAGATCATCGGGTCAGCCCAGCCGGGCAGGCTCGAACCGATGCGCGAGCCACAGGACGCGGTGCTCGGCCCGGACCACAGGGAATCATTCGCCACCAACGGTCACTGCGGCGCAGTCCGATTCCGCCAGACCCTACGTAAACCAGTCGACGGCCGCGGCTTCATCACCGTCACCGTGGAACCGGACAACCCCATGTCGCCACCGACCCGCCACCGCACCTGGCTGGATATCACCGGGGATGGGCGCTACATGCTGACCACGGCACACGACCTCATCCTCGCCCCGGTCTCCGATGCGGATTTCGCCACTCAGTTGCAACGCTTGGCTTGTATCTGATTGCTCTGCTTGTTTTGCAGCGCCTGCGGCGCTGCGTGTTCGCGGCCCCCTTGTGGCTCGTGGCTCCGAACGACGCTCGTACCCGCTGGGGCGGAAGCGCCGTGAGCGGGGCGGTTGTTCTGGCGCACCGCGGTCGGAATCGGTGGTTAGGTATATCGCATGGCGAAGCGTTGGGCTGTTGCGGCTACCGATGCACTGAAAGCCGACGGGTTGCGGATCGGCGAGCTGGACACGTCAGGGCGGCCGGGGTTCACGGGTGACAAGAAGGCGGGCACCGAGCTGCTCGCGGAGCGCGCCCTGGTGCTGTCGGATCTGCAGGAGAAGCTCTACGCCAACGGCCGCTCCGGAGATAAACGCGGCGTGCTGCTGGTGTTGCAGGGCATGGACACCGCAGGCAAGGGCGGCATCGTCCGGCACGTCATCGGCTCGGTCGACCCGCAGGGCGTCGACCACGCCGCGTTCGGTGTGCCGACGCCGGAGGAGAAGCGCCACCACTTTCTGTGGCGCATCCGCAAGGCGCTCCCGCGTGCCGGCCAGCTCGGGGTGTTCGACCGCTCGCACTACGAGGACGTGCTGGTGGTGCGGGTACACAACCTGGTGCCGCCCACGGTGTGGGAGCCGCGCTACGACGAGATCAACGCCTTCGAGCGCGAACTGGTGGGCGAGGGCATCACGCTGGTGAAGGTCGCGTTGTTCATCTCGCTCGACGAACAGAAGAAGCGGCTTTCCGAGCGCCTGAATCGCCCGGACAAGTACTGGAAGTTCAGCGCGGCCGATATCGACGAGCGCGCGTTCTGGCCCGACTACCAGGAGGCCTACCAGGCGATAGTGGACCGCACGTCCACCGAGCTCGCGCCTTGGTACGTCCTGCCCGCCGACCACAAGTGGTACTCCCGGCTCGCGGTCACCGAACTGCTCATCGACGCATTCGAGCGGCTGCAACTCGATTGGCCCCCAGCGAAATTCGACGTCGAGGAGCAGAAGCGGCGCCTCGCGCAGGCCTGAGTCGCGACGCGCCGCCTCTCGTCAAGGAGACCAAGGGCCGGACTTCCTCTGTGACAAAGCGGATGTAGGCGGCGGGATCGGGGTCGTCGGCGGTGGTTTGGAGGACAACGGTGTCGGCGCCCGCCTCCGCCAGCCGACGGACGGCCGTGGCGACTGCGCGTGCATCACCCGCGACACCGGCGTCGGGGGCGTGGTCGGGGGTGCGTTCGGCGGTAAGGCGGGCCGCGGCGTCCGGGCCGGTGACGGCGAGCAGATTCGCCACCACGTAGTGGCGGTCGGTGCGGCCCGCCGCGGCGCGACCCTCGTCGATCAGCGTGCGCGCGGCGCGGACCATTCCTACCCGGCACGGACGGCCACCGCACGCATTGTTCGACGCGCCCGTGCGCCGCGGACTTCCGGCCCAGCGTGCTCGTTCGCGGGCCGCTACGTCGCACACAGACCTCCTCCCGCTCCTGCCCGCCTTGGCACCGACTGCTCAGGCAGCCACACCGGCCAGCCGAAGCGTGCGGGTCGCGGGAAGCTCCGCGTGGTCGCCCCGCGATCGGCTCGGCTCAGGGCAACTGCTGGATGAAGCGTGAGCCGGGCCGGTGCGGCAGCCAGTTCGCGGCGCCGACCCGTCCGGTGTGCACGAATTCGCCCCAGTATCGGCGGATTCGAACGCCGAGCGCCTCGACCTCCGCGGGGGCGAGTGGTTTCAGCATCTCCGCGTCGCGCCAGGCGATGCCGTCCCCGAACAGCAGCGGCAGTTCGATGCAGTGGCAGGCGCCGTACGGGTTCGCCGGATGCAGCTGCCCGACGCGGTAGCAGAAGACGTCGGCACCGGCGTCGGCCAGCTGATCGGCGAACCGGAACATGCCGTCCTCGAACACCTTTCGACCGATGACCCGCTGTGCGGCGGAGCTGAGCCTTGCCCCGATCATCGGCACCTGCCGCACCGGGGCGAACACCGGGTGCGGTCCCCCGTAGAACGCCCGCGCCTCCTCCGCCGTGCACCCGATCACCACATGGAGACCGGCGGCGGCGCTGCGCACATTCTTCCGCCACGGGTGCTCGTCGGGCAACGGACCCGCGTCGGCGACCGGCAGGAAGGGCGGCGCCGATTTCAGCGCGCCCGGCCCCGCCATCCGACGGACGGTACGACCCTGCGCGGCAAGCAGATCGGGCACCGATGCCGCGAGCGGGTCGGCGTCGAGTTCGGCCAGGAACACCGCACCCACCCGCTCGGCCCGCCGATGGCTCTGGAACCCGACGCCGAACGGTGCGCTCTGCACGATCGCGCGCGCGAACAGCGGCCTGGCCTGCTCGATACCGAGCAGCGCCACCACCGACTGCGCGCCCGCTGATTGCCCCGACAACGTGATCCGCTCGGTGTCCCCGCCGAACGCGCGAATGTTCTCCCGCACCCAGCGCAATGCCGCGATTTGATCCAGTAGACCGAGGTTTCCCGCCGAAACACCCGGCGCCCGAAGGTACCCGAGCGCACCCAGGCGGTAGCTCACCGAGACCACCACGATGCCGGTCTCGCGCACGAGCCGGTCGGCGTCGTACAGATTCCACTGCCCACTACCGGCGAGATAGGCGCCGCCGTGCAGCCACACCAGCACCGGGCAGCTGCCGGGCTCGGCGCGCGCCGGGGTGGTCACAGTCAGCGCCAAACAGTCTTCCGACTGGTCCAGCGGTTCCGCCCGCCCCATCACCCCCTCGAGCCGACCGGGCAATTGCGGCGCGATGGCATGCCGCCGGATCGCCTCGAATACCCCGTCGTGCGGTGCGAGCGGCTCCGGCACACCGAATCGCTCGGCCCGCGCGTAGGCCATGCTGCGGAACACCGCGACGTCGCCTACCACTTCGCCCAGCCAGTGCCCGGAGGGCGCGACCACATCATGCATGCCACTCTCGCCTTCTATCGCAAGTTGACCTGCGATAGAACGCTACGAGTCAGGCCCGCACAACGCAAGAGGGCTTGCGATAATTGCACGCATGATCGAATCCTCGCCGCAGATCCGCGGGGCGCGGCTGCGGAAAGCCGTGCTCGACGCGACGCTCACGCACATCGAGTCCGTCGGCATCGGCAACGTGCGGGTCGCCGACGTCGCCGCGGCCGCCGGTGTCCACGAGACCTCGATCTACCGACGCTGGAAGACCCTGCCCCGACTGCTGCTCGACGCGCTGCTGTCCCGGGTGGGCGAAGAGATCCCCCTGCCCGACACCGGTGCGGTGCGCGGCGACCTGGAGACCTTCATGACCGACCTGATCCGCTTCGCCCAGACGCCATCGGGCTTTGCCCTGATCCGCGGCACGGTGGTCGCCGACACCGACCCGGACGCCGAAACGGCGCGGCGCGAATTCTGGGCGCGGCGGCTGGCGGCGTCCGAGGAGATCGTCCGGCGCGGCATCGCCCGCGGCGAGCTGGCTCCGACCGTTGACCCGCGACTGACCATGCTCGCGCTCGGTGGGCTGGTGCATCTGCACGTCACACAGTTGGGCGGTCCACTGCCCACCGATCTCGCGCACACTGCCGTCGATCTCGTCCTCGCCGGGATCACCCCGCGCTGACCGGCAGCACTGATGGCCGGCATCGCGCCGGTAACCGAAAACGCGGCGGGTCGACCGACATCTTCCGCACCGACCGACACCGACGCGCGTATCCGCGCCAGGCATTTCGGAATCTCTCAGGTTCACCCGCGATGATGTGGACCGTGGCCCGATCACTCGGGGACGTGTTCGGAGGATCTACCATCGTGGCGGCAGGAACCGGCAGGCGAGCGAAAGGCGTGGTGAGCGCACGGTGAGCAAGAACCCGGGTGGGAAGTCGAACCCGCTGCTGGCGGCGGAACGCGCCGACCGCAATCGCAAGATCTTCATCCAGGTGGCCGTCGCCGCCGTGCTCGTCGGGCTCGTCGCGGCGATCGGCATCGGCATCGCCGTGAAGAAGGCCCGCAAGGACGACCCCGGCCCCACACCGTCCATCGCCGCGACCGGGAACATGAATACCGGGGGCACCCCCGGCTCGATCACCGACAACGGCGCCGTCCGGATCGGCAAGCCGGACGCGAAGGTGACCGTTCGCGTCATCGCCGACCTGCAGTGCCCCGCCTGCAAAGCCTTCGAGGCGGCCAACACCCAGGTGCTCGCGGACGCGGTCGACAAAGGCACAGCCAAGGTCGAGTACAACGTGATCGCGTTCCTGGACAAGGCCTCCACCACTCAGTACTCCTCGCGCGCGGCGAACGCCTCCTACTGCGTCGCCGAGTCCGACCCCGCCAAGTACCAGGCATGGCTGGCCGCGATGTTCGCCCAGCAGCCCGCGGAGGGCGGCAGCGGTCTGCCCGACGACAAGCTGATCCAGATCGCCAAGGACACCGGCTACACCGACGACGCGGTCGCCCAGTGCATCACCGAACGCAAGTACGACAAGTACATCCAGGCCCGCACCAAGGACGTGCTGGAAAGCGGCATCCAGTCGACCCCGTCGATCTTCGTCAACGGCAAGCAGATCCAGTCGAGCCAGGAGATCTTCGGCCCCGGCGGCCTCGCGCCCACGATTGCCGCCGCAGCCCAGTGATCACCGCTCGACCACGGGCCGCGTGGATCCTGCTGATCGGCGGACTCGCGGGCTGGCTGGCCGCGGTGGCGCTCACGGTCGAACGGTTCAAGCTGTTCACTGACCCCGGCTACACCCCGTCGTGCAGCATCAACCCGATCCTGTCCTGTGGGTCGGTGATGGTGACCGACCAGGCGGCCGTGTTCGTGTTCCCCAACCCGCTCATCGGCGTCGTCGGTTTCTCCGTCGTGGTCACCCTCGGCGTGCTCGCAGTGGCCGGGGTGGGCTTCCCGCGCTGGATCTGGGGCGGGCTCTGGCTGGGGACCGCGTTCGGCGTCGGCTTCATCTGCTGGCTGATCTTCGAAAGCCTCTATCGGATCAACGCGCTCTGCCCGTACTGCCTGGTGGTGTGGGCGATCATCACGCCGCTGCTCGCCGTAATCACCGACCAGCTGTGGGGGCGTTCACCCGGCCCGCTCGGCGTACTCGTCGAGTGGCGCTGGACCATCGTCGCGCTGTTCTACGCGGTGGTCCTGCTGCTGGTGTTCCTGCGCTTCCAGGACTACTGGCTGTCGCTGGTCTGATCCGGCCGGATCAGTTCGGCGGGCCCACGGTCAGCACCACCGTCACCGTGCGCTGTCCGCGCGGGGCGGTGACGGACAGCCGCACGGTGTCGTTCGGTCTGCGCGTGTTCAGCGCCGCGTGCAGTGATTTCGCGCTGGTGATCACGCGGTCGTCGACCGAGGTGATCACATCGCCCGTGCCCAGTCCCGCCGCATGGGCAGGCATGCCGTAGATCGCGGCGTCCACACGGGCGCCGGTGCCGATGGGCAGTGCGTTCGAGGTGATCACGCCGAGGGTGGCCGTCGGACCGATGTGCACGGTGTCAGTCGCGGTGCCGGAACGGATCTGGCGGACCACTCGCATGGCCGTATCGATCGGCACCGCGTAGCCGGTCGGCGATCGGGCGTCCGGGAGAGCAGACGCACCTGTTGCCGCGGCGATGACCCCGACCACACCCCCCTGCCGGTCGACCAATGCCCCGCCGGACTGGCCCGAGGTGACCGCCGCGGCGACCTCGAGCATGCCGCTGAGCGATTTGCGCGACAGGTCGGCGGAGTTGACCGCCACGATGGCACTGTCCAGGTCGGTGATGTGGCCCTGGACCGCGGTCGGGGTGCCGCCCGCCCCTCCTGCGTTGCCGATCGCTATCACCTCGTCCCGCACACGCAGGTCGGCCGAGCTGCCGATGGTGGCGATCCTCAGTGCCGACGCGGCGGAGAGGCCCAGCAGTGCGATGTCGGCACCGGAGTCGTATCCGAGCACCGTGGCGTCGTAGACCGTTCCGTTGCCGACATCGGTGACAGTCACGTTTTCCGCGCCCTTGATCACGTGGTGGCTGGTGAGCACCTCTCCGTCGGCGGTGAGCACGATGCCGGACCCGGCCGCGTCGAGCCCGGATGTCTTGGTGGACGCGTTGATGTTGACCAGCGCCGACTCCACGGCCGCCTCGACGGACATCGGATCGGGCGGCGCGGGCGGCGCCAGGGTGATCGGGGTCGCGATCTCGGACGGGTGGGACCAGGTACGGGTCGGCAGTTCGCCCCGATACCCGACGAAAGCGGTCACGGCGAGCACGATGGTGACGATCATCACCATTGCGCGTCCGAGACCCGACGGGCGCCGGGTCATGTGCTGCCGTTCCTCGTCCATGGTTCTCCCGCCTCGGCTGAACCGCTGACCAATTCCATTGTGGCCGCAAATCTTCGCCGAAGATCAGGAAACGTAAGGGTAGGTCCGGTCCGCACCGCCCGAAGACGGCCTCCACCGGCCCCGCCGCTGCCCCTTCCGTGTCCGCAGGTTGGCAACCGCACGCATGCGACGGTAGGCATGTATTCATGAGCGAGCGCAGCGAGCGAACAATCAGCACAGCCACCCCGGTGGTCATGGCGGAGCCGAGCGCCAGCAAGGTGGAGGCATGAGAACAGCTGCCGCCTACGCCCTGTCCGCACCCGATGGCTTGTTCGCGAAGGTCACGATCGAGCGCAGGGATCTGGGTCCACACGATGTGCTGATCGACATCAAGTTCGCGGGCATCTGTCACTCCGACATCCACACGGCGCGCGACGAATGGGGCGGAGCCAGATACCCCTGCGTGCCGGGACACGAAATCGCGGGCCTGGTCGCGGCGGTCGGGTCCGCGGTGACCAAACACCAGGTCGGCGACCGCGTCGGCGTCGGGTGCATGGTCGACTCGTGCGGGGTCTGCGCGCCCTGCCTCGCCGACGAGGAGCAGTACTGCACCGCGGGCGCGACGATGACCTACAACACCACGGTCGATTCGGCGGTACAGCCCGGCGGGTACACCCTCGGTGGTTACTCGACGCAGGTCGTGGTGACCGAGAACTTCGTCGTCCAGATCCCGGAGGGCATCGAGCTCGATGTCGCGGCCCCGCTGCTGTGCGCCGGCGTCACGCTGTACTCGCCACTGCGGCACTGGGGCGCCGGGCCGGGCAAAAAGGTCGCCATCATCGGCATGGGCGGGCTCGGACACGTCGGCGTGAAGATGGCGGCAGCGCTGGGCGCCGAGGTCACCGTGCTCAGCCATTCGCTGAGCAAGCAGGACGACGGCAAGCTTTTCGGCGCGAGCGGGTACTACGCGACCAGCGACAAGCAAACCTTCCGCGACCTGCGCGGACGGTTCGACCTCATCCTGAACACCGTCTCGGCGAACCTCCCGCTGGACAACTACCTGCGGCTGCTGAACCTGGACGGCACCCTGGTGATCCTCGGCCTCCCCGAACACCCGTTGACCGTCAAGCCGTTCACCCTCGCCGGATATCGGCGCTCACTGTCGGGCTCGACGATCGGCGGCATCGCGCAGACCCAGGAGATGCTGAACTTCTGCGCCGAGCACGGCATCGGCGCCGAAATCGAACTGATCTCCGCCGACGAGATCGACGGCGCCTACGACCGCGTCGTGGCCAGCGACGTGCGCTACCGGTTCGTCATCGACGCCGCGACCATGTGACCCGCGTCGCGGACCGGCGCGGAAAGGCGGTGTCGGCCGACGAACCGGTCCCGGCATGGGTACCTTGGCCTTGTGTCTGCGGAGGAAAAGGACGAAACGACACAACCCGACGGCGCATCCGCCGACAAGGCGGTGGTTGCCGCCGAGGCGGTCTCGAGTCCACCGCCGTGGTTGCTGCGTGCGTTCCTGCTCGGCGCGGCGACCGTCGCCGGGCTGGTGGCGGGATTCTGGGTGCTCCAGAAATTGCAGGGCCTGCTGACGGTTCTGCTCGTCTCGCTGTTCCTCGCCTTCGCTATCGAGCCGGCGGTGAACTGGCTGGCCCAGCGTGGAATGCGCCGAGGTCCCGCCACCGGATTGGTGTTCCTCGCCGTGACCGCCCTCGTCGTCGCCTTCGGGTGGACACTGGGTAACCTGCTGATCGACCAGGCCACCATGCTGGTGCGAAATGCGCCCGACTATGCCGACCGGGCCGTGGACTGGATAAACCACACGTTCAAGACCGACATGTCCAGTACTGATATCCAGAAGTACGCCACCGACTGGAGCTCTAACCTGGAGGGCTACCTGACCGGGTTGGCAGGCAACGTATGGGGCATCGGCACCGCCGCGATCGGCGCCGTCTTCCAGGGCCTCGGCATCCTGCTGTTCACCTACTATTTCGCCGCCGACGGCCCGCGCTTCCGCCACGCCGTCTGCTCGCTGCTGCCGCCGCGGCGACAGCGACATGTGTTGCGCGCCTGGGACATCGCGGTGGCGAAGACCGGCGGCTACATCTTCTCGCGCGGTCTGCTCGCGCTCATCTCGACGCTCGCGCACTACGCCGCGCTGCGCGTCTTGGACATGCCCTCCGCGTTCGCGCTCGCGCTCTGGGTCGGTGTGGTCTCGCAGCTCATCCCCACGGTCGGCACCTATCTCGCGGGTGCGCTTCCGGTGATCGTCGCGCTGGTACACGGTCCGAGCACCGCGCTGTGGATTCTCGGCTTCATCGTGCTCTATCAGCAGTTCGAAAACTATGTGCTGCAACCGCGCATCACCGCGACCACGCTGGATATGCACCCGGCCGTCACGTTCGGCGCGGTGCTGGCGGGCGCGGCGCTACTCGGCCCGACCGGCGCGCTGCTCGCCATTCCGGTGACCGCGACGGTCCAGGCGTTCTCCAGCGCGTACATCCGCCGCTACGACGTTCATCCGGGCCTCGACATCAATGCGCCGGAACCCAAGCAGCCACGCCGAAAGTGGACCAGAAAGTTGAGTATTCGCTTCTCCGGCAGCGGCAAACCGCCCGCACGGTGAGGCTGCGGGCGAATCACCGCGTGCGAACATAACGTGGCGTCCGGTATGTCGCCACGGCTGGCCATCGGCTCGCCTCCCGGGTAGAACTTCTTCGGAGACGATTCGCACCGCACGGTGCCGAGGCTGGATGGGGACAATGCTGAAGCGGCCGCCGGACCTTGCCTTCGACCTCGGCAAGATGCACCGCAGGCGCAACGACGTGGCGGCCGCGCGCGAGGCGTTCCAAGCCGCTGTCGCGTCCGAGCACCCGAACTGGGCGCCGCTGGCCGCGGTGGAGTTGGGTGACGTACTCAGCGCGGCGGGCGACAAACCGGAGGCTGAGGCGGCCTACCGGGTGGCCGTCGATTCCGGTCATGCCGAGGCGGCGCCGCGCGCGGCGTACAACCTCGCCGTGTTGCTTGCCGAGCGCGGCGATATCGCCGCCGCGGAGGCGGCGTACCAGCTCGCCGCTGAGTCCGGGCATCCGGACGCGGCGCCCCGCGCATGGATCAATCTCGGCTATTCGCTGGCCCTGCGCGGAGATTCCGGTGCGGCGCGAGCGGCCTACGGGCATGCGATCGCCTCCGGCCCCGGCGAGATCGCCCGGCTCGCCCTGTCCAACCTGGCCTACCTGTTGCGCAACGAGGACGACCTGGACGGTGTGAAGATCGCCTACCGCACCGCCATCGATCGGTGGCCCGCTGAGCAGGCCGTCGTGGTGGCGCGCGATCTCGTCCAGCACTTGAGCGAGGCCGGCGATCTGGCCGGAGCCAGGGACGTCAGCCGCCACTTTGTCGACTCGGGCGATCCCGCTGTCTCCGCACGCGCCAGCTTCGGCGTCGGGCTGCTCAGCAACATGCTCGGCGACACCGCCGCGGCGCTGGCCGCCTTCCAGCACGCACTGGATTCGACCGATGCCGAAACCCGAGGACAGGCGGCGGCGGCCATCGCGCCGATCTACTGGGAGCGCGCCGCGACCGTGCTGCGCGAGACCGACTGGGCTGGGCTGGAACACGCCTACGGTTCCGCATCCGACGCGCCCGCATTGCTCGCCGATTTGATCAGCGCCGAAACCGATGATCAGTCGCGCGGCATAGATTTTCTGTATTCCACTGTTCTGCACCAGGGTTCGATCTACTCCGTCACCGCGCCCGCCGCCGTCGTCGTGCTCGGCGCCATGCTGCACGAGCGCACCGACGTGATGCACGCCAGCACATTCCGCTGGCTCACCGGACCGCAGCCGTTGCGGCTCGGCTTACTCAACTGGCTGCATGAGGTGATCGCCACCGCCGCATGGCAGTCCGACGCCGAGGTCGACGCTGATCTCACCCCGGCCGACCGCGCCGCCGCGGCGGCCTGCGTCGCGCTGTTCACCGACTTCCGTGCTGCCGCCGCGGCAGCGCTGGCCTCGGCTGGGCCCGACGCGGTCGCCAAAGCTGCCACCGACGTGCTCGCGACGCTCACCTCGCTGACCGCCCTCAGCGAGTGATCGCGCGCAGCACCGCCTCGACCGACTGCCCGGCGAGTTCATCCGACAGCGGCAGGTGCCCGAACAGCGCGCGGTAATAGATCGGCGCGGCGACCGCGTCCAGCACGAAGTCCAGATCGATCCCCGGATCGACCTCACCCCGCTCGATGGCCGACCGCAGCGCGATCGCGGTGGTCTGCCTGCGCGGGTCGAATACGGTGGCCAGGAAGTGGGCGCGCAGCGGCGCGTCGCCCGCCAAGTCCGCGACCAGTGCGGGCAGCACCCGGTGCAGCGAGGTATCACGCAGCGCGGCAATGAGAGTGCGCATGGCGTGGGTGAGGTCGGCGCGCAGGTCACCGGTGTCAGGGGTCGGTTGCAGGCCGAGCAGGTCGGCGACCACGTCGACCACCAGGTGGCGCTTCGACGGCCACCTGCGGTAGATCGCCGGGCGGTGCAGGCCCGCGCGAGCGGCGACCCGACCGATGGACAGGTCGGCATAGCCGACCTCGTCGAGCACCTCGCGTGCGGCGATCAGCACCGCGGCGTCGATCCGGTCGTCGCGGGTCCGGCCCGCCATCAGAAGACCGGGCGTGGCATCAGCACGACGCGCCAGCCGTCCGGATCAGGAAAGGTCAAGCCGCCGTTGGCTGCCCAGAACGGGTTTTCCGCTGGCACCGGTTCGACACCGAATTCGCCGAGCCGTTGCGCCACGTCGTACATGTGGGTCTCGCCGTCGAAGTAGAAGACCAACAGATTCTCCGCACTCGGCGCATCGCCGGGGCTGCCGTTCTCATGTGTGGTGAATTCCAGGTGATACCCGGCCCCGGGCAGTCCGAGCATCACCCCGTCGTAGCCCGCGTGGTTCTCGAATCGGTAGAGCTCGCGCAGGCCGAGACCCTCGACATAGAAGCGCACCACCTCGTCGAGCCGGTCGGTCGGCCGGGCGATACGGACCTGCGCGACGCGCAGTAAGTCCGGCCAGCTGTCGGTTTCCATACCTGGATAATACGGTACGAACCGAATCGAATTAAGACAGTCGTACTCCACGCAGACCCCGGGCCGCCTTCGATTCTGTCGAACGCGACGGCGGCCTGGGCTTCTTCGCTGGTCAGCGCCGCCTCACTCGGCGGCCTCGACACGCCTGCGGACACGGCGCGCCGCGGCAACCAGATTGCGCAATGACGGCTCGAGCTGCCAGTAGTGGCGCGTCTTCAAGCCACCGTCCGGATTCGCCCACAACCGCTCCGGCGTCACCGCTTCCGCTGCCGCCGTGAGCAATTCGTCGAGCTCGTCGATGTCCGGGATGCGCGCGGAACGACTCTCGTACACGCCGGGGCCGACGCCGTGGCTGAGCCCGTGCCCCGAGCGGAAGTCCTCTCTCAGCGCCCGCAGCACCCACTCGATGGAGCGTGTCGCCACGATCGCCGTGACGTCGGCGTCGAGTTCCTCGATCGCCTCGACGACCTCGGCGCGGCCGGAATAGCCGATATGCGTGTGGATCTGGGTCTCCGCCTGGACACCGGAGGTGGCCAGCCGGAACGCGCCCACCGCCCAGCGCAGGTACTCCGCCCTGCCCTCCGGACGCAATGGCAGCATCTCGCGGATCGCGGGCTCGTCGACCTGAATGATCGAGATACCCGCCTTTTCCAGGTCGACCACCTCGTCCCGAATCACCAGCGCCACCTGGTCGGCGGTCTCGTGCAACGGCTGGTCCTGACGGACGAACGAGCGCGCGATCATGGTGACGGGTCCGGTCACCATGCCCTTGACCGGTTTGTCGGTGAGCGACTGCGCGTAGCCGATCCACTCCACCGACATCGGCGCGGGCCGCGCCACGTCGCCGTAGAGGATCGGCGGCCGCACACACCGGGATCCGTACACCTGCACCCAGCCGAAGTGCGTGGTCGCGAATCCGTCGAGTAGCTCGGCGAAGTACTGGATCATGTCGTTGCGCTCGTGCTCGCCGTGCACGAGCACGTCGAGACCGATGTCCTCCTGCAGCCGGATCGTCGCCTCGATCTCGGCCTCGATTCGCTTGCGGTAGTCCTCGTAGGACAGCCGACCCTCACCGAGTTCATAACGCGCCTGGCGGATGCGACCGGTCTGCGGGAACGACCCGAGCGTGGTCGCGGGCACCGGCGGCAGATTCAGCTTGCGCTGCTGCGCTTCCCTGCGCACCTCGTAGGGCTCGCGCGAACGCATGTCCGGCGTCACCGCGTAGACCCGCTGCCGCACCGCGTGCTTCTGCTTGAAATGCACCTCGGTCGGACGTTTGCGCCACTTGTCCGACGCACCCTCGGTGAGCGCCTTCGCGAGCGAAACAACCTCCCCCACCTTCTGTTTCGCAAAGGCGAGGCGGTCGGCGACATGGCCCTCGATATCGTATTCGGCCAGCAGGTCGTATGGCACATGCAGCAGCGTGGTCCCGGTCGAGACAACCAGGTCCGGGCACACCTGAGCGAGCTCGTTGAGGTATTCCAGCGTCACGTAGCGGTCGGCACGCCACACGTTGCGACCGCTGATCACACCCGCATACAAACGCTTGCGCCGAATGCCAGGCACCTTGGCCAGATCATCCGGACGGATCCGGTAGCTGGCCAGGTCGAGGCCGATCGCCTCGACGCCGGTGCCGGCCAGGATGGTCAATGCCTCGCCGAAATCGCCGTACTGGCCGGTGACCAGGATCCGTGGGCGCAACGGCGCCTTCGAAAGACGGTGGTAGGCGACCTCGAACGCGGCCAGTTCGGCGGGCGTGCGCTCGCTGGTGAACGCGGGTTCGTCCAACTGCACGCAGGTGGAGCCGCGCTTGGCGAGGATCTCGAACAGCTCCTCATATACCGGGAGCAGCTTGTCCAGCAGACTCAGGGTGTCGAAATCCGGCTCACCCGGAATGTGCCCGGCCTTGGACAGCAGCAGCAGCGACACCGGGCCGATGACCACCGGCCGCAGCTCGATGTCGCGCTCCTTCGCGCGGTCGAATTCGTCGAGCAGGGCCTCGGGGTGCAGCGAGAATTCGGTGTCGGCGTCCAGTTCCGGCTGGCGGTAGTGGTAGTTGGTGCCGAAGAAACGGACCAGCTCCAGCGGCGGCAGGTCGGGCCGGCCACGCGCCATCAGGAAGTAGAAGTCCAGCGGGTCCAACCCGTCCCGGTACGGCTCGAACCGCTTGGGGACCGCACCGAACAACAGCGCGTTGTCCAGCACGTGGTCGTAGAGCGAAAAGGTATTGCCAGGAACCTGAGTCAGCCCGGTGGCGGCCAGCTCGCTGAACTGCTGCTCCTGGATATCGCGGCCGACCGCGAGCAGTTCGTCGCGCCCGATCGCACCGCGCCAGTAGGCCTCCAGTGCCCGCTTGAGCTCCCGGTGCGGTCCGATCCTGGGATAGCCCAGGACGCTCGACCCATAGCCGTCAGTCACGTTCACCATGAGCGGGTACTCCTGTGTTTGTTTGGCAACGCTGTGTTCGATTTTCAGCGCCTGCGGCGCTGTGTGTTCACGGCCACTCGACGGATTGCTTTCGAGCGGGTGAGACTGGCAACTGTGTTGGTTTTTGCCGCGCCTGCGACGCGCGTGTTCACGGACCCTGTACGGCTCGCGTACGAGCGAGCGAGGTTCGCCCCTTCGCCTCACCCACTCGGACACGAACCGGATCGCGAACGGTGCTCGTAAGACTCGCACCCGAAGGGGCCGGGAGGGTGCGGATCAGGCGGTAGGTGTCCGGGGTTCGCCGAACACCTACCCGTTGTAGCGGACGCCTACCGGTTGTACTGATAGAAGCCAGCTCCTGTCTTTTTACCCAGTAGTCCCGCCTCCACCATGCGCATGAGCAGGGGCGGAGCCGAGTACAGCGGCTCTTTGAACTCCGAGTACATCGAGTCGGCGATGGACTTCACGGTGTCGAGGCCGACCAGGTCGGTCAGCGCCAGCGGACCCATCGGGTGGGCGCAGCCGAGCACCATCGCCTTGTCGACGTCCTCCTTGGTGGCGAAGCCGGACTCGACCATGCGGATGGCCGAGAGCAGGTACGGCACCAGCAGGGCGTTGACCACGAAACCGGAGCGATCGGCGGAGCGCACGACCTGCTTGTCGAGTACGTCGCCCGCGAAGGCCTCGGCCCGCGCGGCGACCGACTCGCTGGTTTTGAGCGTGGTGACCAGCTCGACCAGCGGCAGCACCGGGACTGGATTGAAGAAGTGCATGCCGACCACACGCTCGGGGTTCGCCGTGGCGACCGCGATCTTCATGATCGGGATGGAGGATGTGTTGGAGGCAAGCACGGCGGACGGGTCGGTGACGACCTTGTCCAGCTCGGCGAAGATGCTGGTCTTCACCTTCTCGTCCTCGAGTACCGCCTCGACCACCAGCTGGCGGTCGGCGAAGTCGCCGATGTCGGAGGTGAAGCGCAGGCGCCACGCGGCCTGTTCGCGCTCGCGCTCGGTGATCTTGCCGCTGCTCACGCCACGGTCGAGCGACCGGAGGATGCGGGCGCGGCCCGCGGCAGCCAGTTCCCGGGTCTGCTCGTACACCAGCACGTCGATGTGCGCTCTGGCACACACCTCCGCGATTCCGGCGCCCATCTGGCCGGCGCCGATAACACCGACGCGTTGGATCTTTTCGCTGCTCACGTCCCGCTCCTGCTGGTTTGTCTGGCTGTCGGGTGGCTTTGTGGCGAAGGTGCCGCTCGGGTGTGAGCGAAGCCTTCGATGGTCCAAGGTATAGGGATGCCCTCCCCGCCGGGGCTGTTCAGCGGGGAGGGCGGACACCCCTACCGGAGTACAGGATTGTCGGTATTCACGTCAGGAACCTCACTTCCCTGGGCGAGCCCCAGCCGAGCCCCAAATCGTTAGGTCACTGCGTACGCAACCACAACGCGCGAGGCCATCGAGCGCCGTTCGCGGCCCGTCTCGCGTCCGAGTGACCGTTGCGCATGCGCCGCAGGCGCGAGCAGCGGTCGCTCGGACGCGAGACGGGCCGCGAACACGCCGCGCGGAGGCGCGGCCATTCGACTCAGAACTGCCCTTCTTCGGTGGAGCCCTTCAGCGCCGCCGTCGAGGTGTTCGGGTCGACCGTGGTCGCGATCAGGTCGAAGTAGCCTGCGCCGACCTCACGCTGGTGCTTGGTGGCGGTGTACCCGCGCTCCTCGGCGGCGAATTCGCGTTCCTGCAGGTCGACGTAGGCGGTCATGCCTTCGCGGGCGTAGCCGTAGGCCAGGTCGAACATGCCGTAGTTGAGCGAGTGGAAGCCGGCCAGCGTGATGAACTGGAATTTGAAGCCCATCGCGCCGAGCTCCTTCTGGAACTTCGCGATGGTCGCGTCGTCCAGGTGCGCCTTCCAGTTGAAGGACGGGGAGCAGTTGTAGGCGAGCAGCTGGTCCGGGAACTCGCTGCGCACGGCCTCGGAGAACTGCTTGGCCAGCTCGAGGTCGGGCTTGCCGGTCTCCATCCAGATCAGGTCGGCGTAGGGGGCGTAGGCCTTGGCACGCGCGATGCAGGGCTCGATGCCGTTCCGCACGCCGTAGAAGCCTTCGGAGGTGCGGGTGCCGTCCAGGAACGGCCGGTCGCGCTCGTCCACGTCCGAGGTGATCAAGGTGGCGGCCTCGGCGTCGGTGCGGGCGATGATCACCGAGGGGACGTCGGCGACGTCGGACGCCAAACGCGCGGAGGTCAGGGTGCGGATGTGCTGCTGGGTCGGGATGAGGACCTTGCCGCCCAGGTGGCCGCACTTCTTCTCGGAGGCGAGCTGGTCTTCCCAGTGCACGCCGGCGGCACCGGCCTGGATCATGGCCTTCTGCAGCTCGTAGGCGTTCAGCGCGCCACCGAAGCCGGCTTCGGCGTCTGCGACGATCGGGGCGAGCCAGTTGGAGACGGAGGTGTCGCTCTCGACTTTGGCGATCTCGTCGGCGCGCAACAGCGCGTTGTTGATGCGGCGGACCACGGCGGGCACCGAGTTGGCCGGGTAGAGGCTCTGGTCCGGGTAGGTGTGGCCGGACAGGTTCGCGTCACCGGCGACCTGCCAACCCGACAGGTAGATGGCCTTCAGGCCGGCGCGGACCTGCTGGACCGCCATGTTGCCGGTGAGGGCGCCGAGCGAGTTGATGTAGTCCTCGTTGTTGACGAGATCCCAGAGGATCTCCGAACCGCGCCGCGCGAGGGTGGACTCCTCGACGACGGTGCCCTGGAGCTTCGACACCTGCTCCGCGGTGTAGTTCCGGGTGACGCCCTTCCAGCGGGGGTTGGTGTCCCAATCCTTCTGGATTTCCGCAGCGGTCTTCGGGGTGCCGGTGGTCGACATCTCTGACTCCACTTCCTCGTTCGTTCGATGCCGCAGGGGTCGAGCGTTGAGACAACTCAGACTGCTGGAGCGGCAATTTGCAGGCTTGCTAGGCCTATCGGATGTACTTCCACACGATTGCACAACGAGAAATGGCCGTCTACCTGTTGCTACTGCGAATCTCAGCTAGGTTTCGAGCAACGTTTGCCAACTCTGCAAAATTTGCCACCGGATTGCAAGCGCGTAACCTACCGGCCAGTAGCTCTGACATGCGGTTTTAGCGTAACGCTCGTACTGTTAGTGATCGACCGCCGGTCCGCCCGCGGCGCACCCGGCAATTCCCTCCTGTGAGCACATTCACAAGTCCGCTGTGTCCCGCGCCACCCGAAGGCTGGGGACCGGATCGCCGATTTCCGAACCCCCACACTGGCCCATGCCGAGCAGGAGCGAGAACATCCCACCTACCGGTAGGCAACCCGCACGCGCGCGAGCGGTGAGCTTTGGACGCGTGCGGATCTGTAGCACCACCCTTGGATGCTCTCGGTCGCGCGGGCGGGGTAAGGGTGGGACGAGTGGACGGCCGCCACCACCTCCTGCCCAGCCCGACCTGACAGATCGCTTCCGAAGTGGTTGGGCGGTGATTCAATACGGTGCGCTATCCGCTAGGGCGTGAACTCCGCTGGACCCGGACCATTTCCCGGCCGATCCGCGCACCTGGGAGCAGAACACTCCCGTTGGCTGCCGCCGGTCAGTGTCGGTGGTCGGTGTGATAGGCCTCGTCGGAGGTCGGGAGTCCGATGCTGTCGGCGAAGTGGAGGAACTGGGGGTGGCGGCAGTTGTCCCAGTAGTCGGCGGCATGCGCCTCCCATTGGAGGCCGAAGTACTCTGCCCACTCGGGTTGAGCTTGGTGGACCAATCGTCCGCGCCAGCGGAACTGGATGCGGACCACGTCGGGGTCCTCGCCGCAGGCGGCGGTTTGCAACCAGGGCGGGTCGATCGCGGTCAACAGGTCGCTTTGGTAACAAGGTGTGGTGGGTGTGATCAGGTCGAACGGGCCTGGTGGCCGGTGCGGCGTGGTAACCGTGGCGCTGTGGCCGCCCTCAGCGCCGCGCTCGTTGGAGGCCAGGTAGCCGCCGGTGATCGAGGCGATCCAGGTATGTCGGTCGTGCGGACGCCACAGCCCGTCCGGGCCGCAGCGGGGTGGCTGCTCGCCTGCGGTCGTTATCCGAACCTCGTCGAACCCGTAGCGGCACTCCCCGTCGTCTTCGGTTTCGAGGTCGAGTCGCACGATCCGATCCGGATCGCCATTGCCGGGATTGACTCTCTCCCAGGTGGCGAGATAGCGGGCGGGGTCGAAGTAGTGGTCTATGAATTCGATCAGTCCGACTCCGTTGCCGTGTTGCACGTCGAGGTAGCGGCCCTCCGATCCGATCCTGACATGCACCGGAACGTGGTACGAGCCGCGCCGACCGATTCTCAGGCCGTCGGCATTGATCATGTAGTCGATCATCCGGTCCGCTTCGTTCCGGTCGATCCGGTGATCGGGCTGCGCATAGACCCGCGCGAAGTACGTCAAAATGTTCGCCACGCCCATAGTTTGGCGTTGACACCTGCCCCGAAGCCACGGCATTTACGCGGCAGACGCCGCGCACCCGTGATCGAACCCCTGAGCCCCGACGACCGGGCGAGAAGGCAGCCGGCACCACGATGAACCTTCTCCCGCTTCGAGGCCGGTACTACGACTTTGCCGGACCCCGGGCCCAACCCTGAGCAGTGTCAGGCCGCGGGCGCGCGATCCGCAGTGGCTGACTCGGTGCTCGTAGATCTCATGCTTCGGCTTGGATCATGTTGCAGCCGAACTTGATTCGCTAATGTCTCGGATCCGGGACCGATCCGCCCGGAGCCAGCCGAGCTCCCGGGCGCGGAGTACGTATTGGACCTGGAACGCAAGACTGCTGAACGCTGTCGGTGTGTGCCGGTGAGGTGTCCCCGGACGGGATGCAGCGGCTGCTACGCAAAGCGGACCGGGATGTCGATCGCGTGCGTGACGATGTGCGCGCTTACGTGCTCGAGCAGCTAGGTGCTTCCGACGGCGTGCCGATCGGTGACGAGACCGTATTCCTGGTGAAGGACGTGAAAGGCGTTGGGGCGCAACGACAGCACTCTGGCGCCGTCGGCGGATCGAGAATCCGCGGATCGGGGTCCGCCTGGGGTATGCGTCGCAGCGCGGCCCCGCCGACGAACCACGCCGTACCGCGGCCGACGCGGCCGCAAAACCCGATCCGAACCAAATCAGGCAAGCACATCAACGGCACGAAAGATCCAGGTTAGGCTCACGGCCCTTGTTGTTCGACCGCTTGGAGTTTCGCCGATGACGATGCCCCCGTCTCCAGCGCACAGCCGACCCGGCCGCACGCCACACGGCTCGCCGATCGACACCGACGGCCCGCGAATTCCGCTGCACTCACCGGAATTCTCTTCGGATCCGCACGGCACCTATCGCAAGATGCGTGAACGGTACGGGTCGTTGGTGCCGGTGGAGTTGGCGCCTGGTGTGCCGGCCACCTTGGTGATCGGGTATTACGCCGCGGTTCGGATCCTCAACGACCCGGACCATTTTCCGGCCGATCCGCGCACCTGGGAGCAGGACATTCCCGCCGAATGCCCGTTGTTACCGATGATGCAGTGGCGGCCGAACGCGCTGCGTAACTCGGGCGCCGAGCATGTCCGTTATCGGCAAGCCAATATCACGGGTCTCGACGGTGTCGATCAGTACGGCCTACATGACATCGTGGCGCAGATCGCGATCCCGCTGATCAACTCGTTCTGCGCGGACGGGTCCGCGGATCTGGTTCGCCAGTATGCGCTTCCGCTGGCCTTCAGAGTGCTGAACGCCATGCTTGGTTGTCCCGCCGAGCTCGCACAGCAGGCCGCAACCAGTTTGAGGGCTATTGTCGAGGGCGGCGCGGGCGCGGAGGACGGGAACAAGACCCTCGCCGACGCGCTGACGAAGTTGATCCTGCTCAAGCGAGCCGAACCCGGCGACGACGTGACGACGCGGATAATGCAGCACCCGGCCGAGCTGAGCAATACGGAAATGGTGTATCAGCTGAGCACACTGTACGGCGCGGGCATCGAACCGCAGCAGAATCTGATCGTCAACACCCTGCTGCTGATCCTGACCGACGAGCGATTCGGCGGCAGTGTGCTCGGTGGGAGCCTGTCGACCCGGGATGCTCTCGACGAGGTGCTGTTCAACGATCCGCCGATGGCGAACTTCTGTATCAGCTTCCCGAAGCAGCCGATCCTGATCGACGACTTCTGGCTGCCCGCCCACCAACCTGTCCTGATCAGCATGACCGCCTGCAATACCGACCCAGCGATCGGCTCGGACCAGTACGCGGGGAATCGCGCCCATCTGGCTTTCGGTGGAGGGCCACACAGGTGCCCCGCCAGTTCGCTGGCTTACCTGATCGCCCAGGACGCCATCGACCAGCTGCTCGACGCGTTGCCCGAGATGCGTCTGGCACTACCACCTGGTGAGCTGACCTGGCGGCCTGGCCCGTTCCACCGAGCAATGACGTCCCTGCCCGTCGTCTTCCCGGAATCGCCGCCGCTGCCTCTGGCGTGAACGCGCCACGGTCGACGGCCACCAGGAGAACCGGACTTCCCACCGACTGCAATCGACCGTTTCGTCGATCAGCATTGAATCAGGAATTCTCCCAATGACTTTCAGTTCGCAGGCACAGTCGCAGCCACACCGGCAGCCGCAGGTGCGGGTGCCGGAGGAAGCGGGCGAATACAGGATAGGTCTGGCAGCAGTAACGGACGGCTTCCTGGTGCTATTCGTCGGATCGGCACCCTGCTTGTCCGGGGAAGTATCGCCAAGCTCCTCTAGCATCGATCGGTACTCGTCGTGACCAGCGACATCCTCGAGCACCCGGACAGCACGGTGGGTGAAATCGCCGCGCGCACCGGTCTTCCGCAGAGTGCGGTGTCCACGGCGGTGGCCCGGCTGAAGGAGGCAGGGGCGATCATCACGACGGTCGACCCGCGCGACCGGCGGCGCTCACTCGTGCGCAGGGCCGAGCACGCTTCGCGGCGCGTAGCCCAGGTGCGGGCGACACCGGTGGATGACGCGGTGGCGGCGGCACTGGCCGACACCAACCCGGCTGCCGTGCGCGAGGTGCTCGACGCGCTCGGCACGTTGACTCGCCACCTGCGTCCGCGTGAACCGCGGGTCACCGATCGAAACTCCCCCCGCAGCAATCGAACTCCGCGCGTCGCGCGCTGATCCAACGGCTCTCACCGCCGCGCCCGTCCAGGCTCAGGCCGAGAGTCGTGCCGGATGCTCCTTCTGCCAGTGTTCGGCGATATCGATGCGGCGGGTGATCCAGACCTGGTCGTGCGATTGCACATGGTCGAGCAACCGCTCCAGCGCGGCGGTGCGAGCGGGACGACCGACCAGCCTGCAGTGCAGCCCGATCGACAGCATCTTCGGACTGCCCTCCGCACCTTCGCGATACAGCACGTCGAAGGCGTCGCGCAGATGCGCGAAGAACTGCTCGCCGGTGGGGAATCCGGCGGGCGAGGCGAAACGCATGTCGTTGGTGTCCAGGGTGTAGGGCACCACCAGATGGTCCCGGTCGTGCACCCGCACCCAGTACGGCAGGTCGTCGGCGTAGGAGTCCGAGTCGTAGACGAACCCGCCGTGCTCCACCACCAGCTCACGGGTGTGCGGCGAGTCGCGGCCGGTGTACCAGCCGAGCGGCGCGGCGCCGGTCAGTTCGGTCAGGATGCGGACCGCCTCCGCCATGTGCGCGCGTTCGGTGCCGCGGTCGGCCAGCTGGTAGGACTTCCAGCGCAGGCCGTGGCAGGCGATCTCGTGGCCGAGATCGCGAAAGGCGGCCACCGCCTCGGGGTTTCGCTGCATAGCACGGGCAACGGCGAATATGGTCAAGGGCAGCTCGCGCCGATCGAAGACGCGAAGCACCCGCCACAGCCCAGCACGGGAGCCGTATTCGTAGAGCGATTCCATGCTCATATGGCGGTTCGGAAACGCTTCCGCCGGAGTCATTTCCGAAAGAAATGTCTCGGAGTGCGCGTCACCGTCGAGGACGCTGTTCTCGCCACCTTCCTCGTAGTTGAGCACGAACTGGACCGCGATCCGCGCGTCACCCGGCCATTTCGGGTCGGGTGGCCTCGGGCCGTAGCCGACGAAATCCCGTTCGTTCATTCGGTGTCCTCTCTGGCATGAGCGGGAGGCCCTCCGTGGTTACGCAGGCTGCCTCCTCCGGGCCTTGACCCGCTCATGCCGTGTCCTCTCTGGCATGAGCGGGAGGCCCTCCGTGGTTACGCAGGCTGCCTCCTCCGGGCCTTGACCCGCTCATGCCGTGTCCTCTCTGGCATGAGCGGGAGGCCCTCCGTGGTTACGCAGGCTGCCTCCTCCGGGCCTTGACCCGCTCATGCCGTGTCCTCTCTGGCATGAGCGGGAGGCCCTCCGTGGTTACGCAGGCTGCCTCCTCCGGGCCTTGACCCGCTCATGCCGTGTCCTCTCTGGCATGAGCGGGAGGCCCTCCGTGGTTACGCAGGCTGCCTCCTCCGGGCCTTGACCCGCTCATGCGCCGAGCTCCCCGTACAGCCGTAGCCGCGCGAGCCCGCCGTCGGGATAGATGTCCAGGCGAACCTCCTCCACCGACGCGGCCATCGGCGCGATCGGAAAACGGTGCCTGGTGTCGGGCAGCAGCGCGGTACGCGGCAACAACTCCAGCTCGGTGCCGTCGCTGGTGCGGCCGGTGAGCCGGGCCGCGCCCGGACTGTTGCCGAGGAAGTAGGAGGTGTCGAGCTCGGCGAGCCGGATCATTCCGGGCCCGGCCAGCCGGATGTGCACCCAGTCGTTGCCGTCATCCCTGCGACGGGCGGTCTCCCAGCCGTCGCCCATGCGCCTGGCCAGTCCCGGATAGAGCAACTGATTGGGCGAGCTGTAGAAGCGATTGGAGCAGTCCAGCACCAGCGCGCCGTTCTCCAGCGCGGCCAGATCCAGCGGGCCGATGCCGAGCAGTCTCCGGTCGGGCCTGCCCTCGCCGTGCACCCGCAGCCTGGCCACGCCGCCGTCGGGGTGCATGGTGAGTTTCACATGCGTCCAGCGCTTCTCACTCTCGACGGTGAAAAGGTTGCGGCTGTCTCCCACGACCGGGGAACGGTCGATCAGCACGACCCAATCATCGTGCGCGGCAATGGAATCCGCAGGCAGATAGTCATCGATCTCCAGCGCGGAGACCGAGACCGCAGGCGGGTAGTTGCCCGTGAACCAAGCGGTGTCGACCACGATCCCGCGGATCACGCCTGGCACGCCGAGCCGCACGATCGCCGAGTCGTCACCGGGCCGTCCGCGATGTCTGCGAGTCTCCCAGCCGTCGTAGATCTGCCCCTTGTGCCCGAAGGTGGACGGCCGGTAATCGGCCGGGCCCGGGTTGATCAAATTCTCCTTCTCCGCGAAGAATTCGTCATCGGCCCAGATCACCGCGCCGCCGAGCGGACGAACCGCCAGATCCGGCAGCAGCGTGAACTCTTCGTTCTCTACGAGATCGCGCATCACACCTCCTGTGTTCTGCGGGACACCCGCACCCGGTCGGCGCCGATGAGCGCTGCGCGATTGTGTCTCATCACACCTCCTGTGTTCTGCGGGACACCCGCACCCGGTCGGCGCCGATGAGCGCTGCGCGATTGTGTCTCATCACACCTCCTGTGTTCTGCGGGACACCCGCACCCGGTCGGCGCCGATGAGCGCTGCGCGATTGTGTCTCATCACACCTCCTGTGCCGTACGGGACCGCACCGTTCGAGTGGCCGTTCATCGTGGCTCCGGCGGAATCGGTGCACGGGCCACCAAGGCGCGCAGGACCGCTTCGGTCAACTCCGGGGCGCCCGAGTCGTCGCGGGCGCCGCAGTCGATCCCGCGCAGCACGGTGGCGGCCAGCGCTTCCGCGGTGGCCGGCTCGTCCAGCACGCCGCCGCCGCGCCGGTCCAGGTAGGCCCGCAGACGCGGCACCGCCACGTCGATCGCCGTGCGGAAGAAGTCGTAGGTAGCCAGCCAGCGGGTGACCAGATGGCCGGGATGCATGTCCCAACCCTGGTAGTAACCGCGTCGCAGCGAGCGGGCGACCAGGCGGTGATGGTTGTGCAGTGCCGCTTCGGGCTCGGCGTCGGGCACGATCTGGGTGGAGCCGTCGCACACCCACACCCCGGTCTGCGCGGCCGCCACCTGCATGACTGCCTTGGCGTAGTCGGCGGCCGGGTGGTCGAGCGCCTGGTCCGGCGCGGCGACACCGCAGGCGGCGGTGTAGTCGTAGGTGCCGAAATGCAGTCCGCTGCACCGCCCCTCGGCCTGTCCGATCATCTCGGCTACCGGCGTGGTGCCGTCCGCGGCGATGATCGCCTGCGGACTCTCGATCTGCAGTTCGAAACGCAGCGCGCCCTCCGCGATGCCGTAGCCACGTTCGAGGCCGGCGCATAGCTGCCTCAGCGCCGTAACCTGTTGCACAGCACGAATTTTCGGCACAGTGAAGATGAACCCGTCCGGTACCCCGCCCGCGCTGTCGAGCACCAATTCGAGCGTTCGCAGGGCACGGTGCCGCTCGCCGCCTGCCAGGCCCTTCATCCGAATGCCACCGGTCGGGCTTCCGGGCCGTCGCGCCCAGGCCGCGAGCACGGCGCCCGCCGACACGGCGGCGCGGTCCTCCTCGACGTCGGCGCGGAAGCCGTAGCCGTCCTCGAAGTCGATCCGCAGGTCCTGGACCGGATCCCGCTCCAGCCGTTTCCGAACGTCCGGCAGCGACGCGGTTCCGTCGAGGGGCGCCAGCAGGTCGAAATAACGGTCGAGTAGCTCGATCGCGGCCGCGCCCCATTCCCGCGGGGTCGCCTCGGTGACCCGATCGGCGGGGACGTACACGGTGTGGATCGGCTGTGTTCTGCCGTGCGGCGGCCTGCTGTTCGAGCCTGGATACCTGCGCCGCAGGTCGGCGTCGACCCCGTCGAGCAGCGCCTCGATCCTGGCGTGGATATTCGCGGGCACTTTGGTCACCGTCGGCCGCCCTCCTCTCGGATCGCACGCCAGATCCGGTCCGCCGTCATCGGCAGCCGGGCCACGCGCACTCCCACGGCATCGCGGATCGCGTTGGCCAGGGCGGGCGCGACCGGGTTGTACGGTGATTCGCTCATCGACTTGGCGCCGAGCGGTCCCAGCTCGTCGGCCGTGTCGGCGAAGTACACCTCGGTGCGTGGCACGTCGGCGAACTGCGGGACGTGGTAGTGCCGCAAGGTCCGTGTGGTCACCACACCATGATCACTGCGCATGTCCTCATACAACGCCGAACCGACGGCCTGGGCGACACCGCCCTCCACCTGCCCGCGGCACTGCACCGGGTTGAGCACCGTGCCCGCGTCGGCGGCATGAACCGACTGGAGAATGCGGACCGAGCCGGTGTCGGGGTGCACGGCGACGCGGACGGCGTGCACGTTGAAGCTCACCGACCTGGGGCTGCCCGCGTGCTCGCCGTGCGCGGTCAACTCACCGTCGACCAGCAGCTCGTCCGCGCGGAGCAGCCGGTTGCCGCAACGGACGCCGCCGGCCTCCAGCACGCAGTCGTGCTCGGGAATTCCCGCGAGCTTCGCCGCCCTGGCCAGTATGAGAGCGCGCAGCTCCCGCGCCGCCGCATAGCAGGCGTTACCGGCGACCACGATGCCGGTGGAGCCGAACGCGCCGGTGTCGTGACCGACCAGGTCGGTGTCGGACTGCCGGATCACGATGCGGGACGCGTCGGTGTCCAGCGCGGTGGCTGCCAGCTGCGCGTGCACCGTCGTCGTGCCGTTGCCGAATTCCGCCGTGCCGACCCGGATCTCGTAGCGTCCGTCCGGCAGCAGGCTCACCGTCGCGTCCGAATGGTGACCGCGCGGCGGAATCGTCGCGATCATCGCGGTGGCCATACCCGTGCCGACCCGCCATTCCGGGCCGGGCGCACGAACATCGTTGCCTCGCAGCAGAGCTCGCTCGGCGAGGTCGAGACACTGATCCAGGCCGTAGCTGCCGAACACCAGGTCGCCCTCGTTCACCGCGGCGCCGACGAACGGGTCGCCGGGCACCACCACGTTGCGCCGCCGGAACTCGAACGGGTCGATGCCGAGCATGCTGGCAAGATCGTCCAACGCCGACTCCACCCCGAAGATCACCTGGCCGAGGCCGTAGCCGCGGAATGCGCCGGAAGGAAGGTTGTTGGTGTACACCACCTGGGCGTCGACCCGCTTGTTGGCGCAGCGGTAGATCTCCACCGACTCACCGACACCGTGGAACATCACTCCCGCACTGTGGTTGCCGTACGCACCGGCATCGGCTAGAACGTCGACGGCCAGCGCGGTCAGCACGCCGTTCGCGTCGGCGCCCGCCGACACCGCGACCCGCATCGGATGGCGGCAGGTCGCGGCGGTGAACTCGTCGGAGCGGGTGAACTCGTACTGCACCGGCCTGCCGGTGCGCAGCACGGCCAGCGCGATCAGGTCTTCGGCCAGCATCTCCTGCTTGGCGCCGAACCCGCCGCCGACCCGCGCGGCGAACACCCGCACCTGCGCGCGCGACAGCCCGAAAAGGTGGCACAGCTCGTCGCGCACCAGGAACGGAACCTGGGTGCTGCACCGGATGACGAGCCTGCCGTCCGCGTCCAGCCACCCGATCCCGCCGTGCGTCTCCATATGCACGTGCTGCCCGCGCGGCGAATGCCACACACCCCGCACCACGTGCGCCGCGGCGGCCAGACCCGCCACCACGTCGCCGACGGCGCCGTGCACTTCGGCGACCAGATTGCGGTCGGCGTCCGCGATTCGCGCGGCGTCCGCTTTGTCTCCATGCAGTTTCGGCGCACCCGGGAGCAGCGCCTCCTCCGGGTCGAACACCGCGGGCAGAATCTCGTAGTCCACCCGCAGCAGCGCGCACGCCGCACGGGCGACCGCGACGCTCTCCGCCACGACCGCCGCCACACGCTGTCCGACGAAGCGGACGGTGCGGTCGAGCAGATAGGTGTCATCGGGATCGTCCGCCCGCAGCTGGTGCCGCGCGGTCGAGAACGCGACGGGTGGCGAGTCGGCGTGGGTGAGTACCGCATGCACGCCGGGCAGCGCTTCGGCTGCCACGGTGTCGATCGATCGGATCACCGCGTGCGCGTGCGGGCTCGGCAGCACCGCGATATGCAGCGGGGGCGTCGGAGGCGCCGTGGCGGGATCACCCGGTCGCCCGCCGTCCGCGATGACGCGGGGCAGCACGTCGAAGGTGAAGGGCTCGGTGCCGGTGACGATGCGGGGTCCGGCCGGAGCCCTGACGCCGCTGCCGACTCGCCCCGTCACCTCGACCCGTTGTGCGGGAGTCGCGTCGGCGGCGAGGTCGTCAGTGGTCGGTGTGCCCAGCGCCGCTCCGATCGCCCGGTAACCCGTGCATCGACACAGGTTTCCCTTCATCAATTCGGCGTGTTCCGTCTCGGATCCGCCGACCAGTCCTTCGCTCCCGCAGCCGAGACCGGCGGCTGTGACGACCATGCCCGCGGTGCAGAAACCACATTGGAATCCGGCGTTGTCGAGGAACCTGCGCTGCACCGGGTGCGGGTCGTCCGGCGTCCCGAGCCCGGCCGCCGTGGTGACGGCACGTCCCGCGGCGCGGTAGGCCGGAAACACGCACGAGTGCACCGTCGCGCCGTCGACCAGGACCGAGCACGCGCCGCAATCGCCCGCGTCACAACCCTTTTTCACCGCCAGGTGACCACTGTCGCGCAGCGCGGTCCGCAGGCATTGCCCCGGCCGCACCTCGATCTCCACGGGCCTGCCGTCTACCTCGAACCTCATCACAATGCACGCTCCCGCAGTTCCTCGGCGACCTCGCGGGCTAGCAGGCCTGCGACGTGCCGACGCCAGTCCGGCGAACCGTGCGGGTCGTCGAACCACAAGGCGGAATCGATCGCGCCGACCGCGCCCGCGATCTCGGTCTCGCTCGGCGGCCCAGCGAAATCCAGGACGACGGGCCGGATCGTCGCGGCGGTGAGGGTGACAACGCTCCGACCGTCCGGGTCCCGCCGACCCATCACCACGGCACCGGACCGCCCGAGCGGCGCGAGCGCGATCTTCCGAAAGCTGGTCCGCGCCAACAGACTCGACAGTGGAACGGTGATCGACCGCAGTACGTCACCCTGCCCCAGCACGGTGCGTCCCGGTTCGAAGACGAAGTCCCGCAAGGGAATACCTCGATCCGAACCATCCGACGCCCACACCAGCGCGACACCGTCGAGTGCGGTCAGCGCCCCGAGCACCGCACCGGCGGGCAGCGCGAGACAGACGTTGCCGCCCACCGTGGCAGTACGCCATATCTTGTGTGACGCAAGCAGGGCCCGGCAGGACTGCGCGAACAGCACGGTTCCCGGCCATCCTTCGCGCAGCACGGGTGTCCCCAGCTCGCGCCCCGGCGCGGCCCCAGCGAATTCGGCCAGGGTGCAAGTCGCGGCGATCTCCAGTCCGTCCGCCACCACCTCCAAGGCGGGCCACCCCATGGTCGTGATGTCCACCAGCCGCTCCAACCGATCCTGCGGCTCGGAAAACAGAAACGTCCCTCCGGCGAGAACCGCGGTCGACGCCCCGAGCGCCCCCAGATCCGCCCGTTCGCGCGCGACCACTACCTCCCGGATCGTGTCCAGGTCCACGTCTCACCTCGTTCCTGCCTCTCGCCCAAGGTAGAGCCAGTCGGTTGCCGCGATGTTGCGCAACACCCACCGCAGATTTCGCGGCCGTTACCTGGTCGCAGCGACCGTCCCGGCCGAGCCCCGGCCCAGCCGAGCGTCGCCGCCACAGCTGCACCGGCCCCGGGTCTACCGACTGTCCGAGCCGACACTGTTCCAGTATCTCGCTTATGTCCTGACCAGGCACGACACCGGGAGGGCCAGGCACTGCGCTCGACGACGTCACCCGACGGAAGCAGCACCCCGCGATCGAGGACGGCTCGGATCGTTGCTTGATCGATCCATGCGAGATAACGGCGTCCAGCAGCAGGCCGGAAACGAGAGCGGCCAAGATCGGACGGTCGCGAGGTTTTCACTAGTTTGATACTTGACGGCATTGGTGCCTGGTGACATCGGTCGAAGTCTCAATAGTTGATTCAACGATACGATTTAGACACGTGAGCCAAGACATTCGAGACTTCGCACCCCCGCCGTGTGATCTGTTGGCACTCGGTGAGCCGACGGAACCGGCCTCCGGGTACATCCGTAACGAACTGTTCGCATCGCTTGCGAACCAGGGCTTCCGGTCCATCACCCTGAAGACAGATCGAATGTCGGCGCTCGCGGTCAAAGGCTTTGTCCAGGACGGAACAGGAACCCTCGACGACCGCAGGAAGCGCCGTACCCATGGGTAGGGCTCGCACACTCGCTCAGGTGTACCGGCACTTCGGTGCGGTCGACGCCGCCGAAACATCGCCGCTGTACGAGCGCGTCGCCGTCGCCCTGAGTGAGTCCGACGAGGCGCTGCGCGCCATCGAGGCGGCGCCGGCGCGCAAGCGGCACCCCACGGTCATCCTCGCCGCGTTGCACGACCTCGCCCTCGCCGGACGCGCCCCGGCGCTTGCCGCGGCCTATACCGCTAGGGACGGCGACGCTGCCGCCGGCGCGGCGATCGACACGCTGGTGCGAATGACCGACTCGGTCGTGGCCGTCGCCGCGCGTCGGAAGCCGCGGACAGACGAGACCGAACGCTGCGCCGTGCTGTATCCAGCCATTGCCGAGGCGGCGCGCCGGGTAGGCGCGAATGCGGTGGGGCTGATCGACGTGGGCTGTTCGGCTGGGCTCAATCTCAATGTCGATCGCGTCGGCATCACGTACAGCAACGGACAATCGCTGGGCGACCCGTCATCTCCAGTGCAGCTTTCGTCTTCGATCGTGGGCGACCGAGCCATCCCGACGCGGGCGATACCCGAGGTCGTCGCCCGGGTCGGCGTCGACCTCGATCCGGTCGACGTGACCGACGCGGAGGACGCCCGCTGGTTACGCGCCTGCCTGCGGCCGGATCAACCGGAGCGGATCGCGAGGCTCGAAGCGGAGATGGCGTTGGCCGCGACGGACCCTCCACTGCTGCTGCAAGGTGACATCGTCGAGGTGATGCCCGACGCCTTCGCCCGGGTGCCCGCGGACGCCCTGCCTGTCGTCACCACGACGTGGGCGCTGTCGCGCTTCCCCCTCGAGAGCCGCCTACGCTTCCTGCATCGCCTCGGCGAAGCGGCTACCGGTCGGCCGGTGGCGTGGGTGTCAGCGGAGGGCGTCGGAGTCGCGCCGACAATACCGACATTTGGCGATCGCCGCGCTTCCGGCCACAGCATCATCGGCCTGGCGGTGTTCGGCCAGTCGACTCTGCGCGCCGAGGCCATTGGCCGCTGCTGGTCGCGGGGCCGCTTGCTGGCTTGGCTGACAGACTCCTAGGGCGCCGCCGGGCCGGACGCTCAGCAGGGCTTCGATGGTGTACCCGTGGGAGCGGGCATAGCGGCGTGTATATCGTCGGCAGTTTGGGAGCCGAAAATGTCGCGGCGCACGAAGGCGATGGCCCTCACTGCTTGTCCTCGCGCGGGTTGTCGCTGACGTCGACGACCCGGCCGTCTGCAAACACCACCGCCCACGTGCCGTCGTTGCGCAGCAGGATTCCCTGCGGCTTGTCCATGTCGCGGTCGGGGTCCCGCGTGATTCGCCAACTCATACGGGCACCGCCGCCAGTCGGTGCTGCGGCGATGAACAGGTTGCATCCGCCGTGCGCGGTCGCAGCGAATTTGGCGTGATCGAGGCCGCTTATGTAGGTGTCGTTGCACGGCTGCATGCGCCACCGGTTCAGCTGGTAAGTGGGCGCGACGGCGATCATCGGACGGGCCGCCATGGCTTGACGATCTTGGCTTCGATGAGGACATCGAGCGCAGCGGCCTTATCGGCGCACGTTTCGGTGTCGCAGCCGATCCGCGCCTGCCACACCAGGTGTGCATCTTCCCGTGTGTAGGGGACATCAGGTGCGGGGTGGCACGTCTCCGTGCTTCTCACGGGCCGATCGAAGAACCAGATCGTGCCGTAGATGACTGCGGCGACGATGAAGGCGATCACCAGAGCTATCGACATCGGCCGATGCCCTCTGGTCGCTGTATGTAGGTGATACGCCCGATGCCGGGGGTCGCTGCACCCAGGCACTGGGACGATTCGAGGCGAGGCTGGGCTGCCCACTCGCGGATGGCGTCGGCGACGCGCTCCAAAAGTTGGAGCGTCGACGGATCGAAGTCGACCACAGTTGTGGGGCCGCTGTCGTGCGGAGTTCGTTGCGGCAGTTTCACTTTGGACACTGGAATATACCCCTGGGTGCGTTGTGTTTTGTTAGCTGCCAGCAGATCGGCTGGTGGCAAGACGCAGTCATCAGCCGGAGCAGGACGCGCCTGGGACCCGTTGCGGCAGGGCCGCATACTCGACCGAATGATCAGCGCCGACACTCGTATTGATCATTCGGCATAAATGGCGCGGTGCCGCTCGAGGAACAGGCTGTGCTCGTCACGCCTATAGTCAAGAAACGTGCGATCTGGCCCCGGCATGCGGGTATCGGCGAGCCGCTCCCGAACTTCCTCTAGTGCACGAACGAACCGCTCCCCGTATTGAAATGTTCGGCCGTCGCCCCAATCGAACCAGACAGGTTCATCGACACGCTCAGAGTGGATGGAGTACTGCTGTTTGAGGTGTCCGACGTTCGCGCACATCGGAATCAGGTTGAGATCGAATGCGAACTCGAGCTGACCGGAGTGGCTGCCGTACAGGTATGGGAGTAGAAGGACGTCGGCGTCCAGACCTGCTTCGGCAATGACGGAGTCAGATCGGTACGACTGAATACTGGCGCGAATGCGTTGGTCGACCTGGAGTACCGATAGCAGCGCAGGGATGTCGTGCCGGGCGAAGTCTGCCGGACTGAATGGGCGTAGCAGTAGGTCCAATTTCGCATTGGGATTCGGTTCGCTCAGGGTCCAGTTCGATACTGCTGCAAGTAGATCGCGATTGGGACGCAGCGCACCGTACATGAGGCTACTGATCGTCTCAGCATCGTCGTCGCGCCGACGGCCATACAGTTGGTCGGGTGGCACGACGAATCCGTGCGGGATCACATCGATGGGCGGTAGGTGCGGGACAGCCCTGCGTAGTTCAGCAACGGATGATTCGGTGAGGCCGACCCAGCGATCTGCTGCCTGTGCGATCAGATTCATGCGCGCATGGAAGTCGCTGGGGGTGAGGAACATAGGCTCGACATCATGGGCGGTGTATACAACCCTGATCGAATGGTCGGCGCATGCCGACAGGAGTCGTTCGAGTGCTTCGATGTCCTCAAACTCGATGTGATGCAGGTGCAGTACGTCAAGCCAGTCGAGTGGTCGGTGCCGTAATAGCCAGGTGGCGCTCACGCTGGCGGGCACGATCCCATGCCGGGTGTTAGTGCCGTTGAGCTGGTGAATGTCGGCCGAGAGGATTTTTCGAACATAAGGGGTCCGGGCAGGCAGGTGCACCACCCGTATCGGCCTGCTCATCGCGGCATCCATGTCGCTTGCTGGACCGGCCAGCCCCTGTCACGTAGCGCGGTCACTACGGTGTCATCGTCATCGACTATGAGGCGGATATCGAAGTGTGCCGCGATGTCAAGTATCCGAGCGACTTTGAACTCTGCGACCGGTCGGCGGTCGTGGTTAGGACGCATGTACAGCATGTCGACCGGCAGGCCGTGTTGAGCCAGCCAGGCGACGGTGATGACGCGGAACCTTTCCGGTCGGCCGGTGAGCCAGACTGTGCGGTTGCCGGGTGCTGCTTCAAATACCAGTTCCATTCCCCGTCTCAACGGCGGGTCGTTGGTTGCCTCGGCGAAGAACGCATCCCAGTCAGGATTGGCGGAGGTCACGTAGTGCATGCGGTGACGGCAGTCCGACACGGTGCCGTCGATGTCGGCGACCACAGCCGGCGCGCGAACCCCCTTGGTCTGCAGACCTTGATCGTTTGGGGAACGTGTTGCTGTCCAAAGCTTCTCCGCGAATCTCATATGCCGAGCGTCGCTCACTATCGACGGGAACGATAGATCACGTTGGTCCCTCACGGTGAGGGGGCTGCCTGGTCTGTCCGCCAGACGCGGGGCTCACGGATTCTTGCTGAGCAAGGACCCAAGTTGTGATGTCAGATGGGAGCGCAGCATGACGTCAGCGCTGAACAGCCGCAAAGAGCCGGCGCCGGGTGATGCGGGCCAAGGCCCGCTTACCTTCACCGAAGGTTATTACCGGCAGATCATCGACCGATTCGGCTATGACGATTTCGAGCTAACCAGGTTCGCATTCAATTTCGCCGGCATGCGGTCGGACGAGTTGAACATGCGGTGGCTCTGCCACCATCGCGCTGATCAGTTCCTCGCCACTGAGCGAACGAGGAGGGTGGTGACCACCGGGTTCGGAATGTCGGGTCTGCCGCATATGGGGACGGTCGCCCAGATCATAGGCATTACCCGGATGCAGCAGAGTGGTGAAAGAACGCAGGTAGTACTCGGGGATCTGGACGCGCACAATGGCAAGGGTCGTCCGTTGGGTGGCGCGCAGGAGCTGGCGGACCGGTTCGCGATATTCTGCCGTCGGCTTGGCTACGACGACACGGTTGGTGGCCTACGGAATCAGTTCGATGATGCGGAGAGCCTTCGGAATCTTTATCTGCTCAGTCATTACGCCGACGATGCCGATTTCGAGCGAGCTGAGGAAGACAATCACCGCTATTACGCCTCGCTCGGGGTCGTCGACGATCGAATGACGTTTCGGCGCAAGACTTCTCTGGCGCTGATGGCGGCCGACTTCCTTACGCTGGGCCAGCATGCCGATGCGGTTCTGGTCCTGTTGGGTATCGATGAGCACAAGTACGTCAGATTCGCTGCGGAGATCGCAAGCCGTTTGAGCGGCAACACAAGTCTCCGTGGCACATTCGTCCTTGCCTCGATCTATACGAGGCTGGCCAGTGGATTTGGCGGTCATCCGAAGATGTCCAAGAGCATCCCCGGCTCGTCTATCGACGTGACCTCCTCGCCTGACGAGATCAAGCGGCGGATCAACTGCGACGACGTGCGCGCAGCGGAGCAGTCGCCGACGTTCCAACTGATCAATCAGCTGTTTCTCCGTCCGGCCGAAGATTGCCGCCAACTTCGCCGTGAATGCGCTGACGCCTCACCGGCTTGGATGGAAACAAAGGCCGAATTGGTCGATTCCCTTGTCGCGATCACGGAATTGTGGTGAACGGAGCGGATATGCGGACCAACCTGATCGGTTTCCCCGAGACACCGTTTGCTACGCATTTCGGGCCCTACCTGAGCCGCCTGAACTCGGGACTCAGGTTGACCTATCACGAGGCCGCGCATTACATGCGGCTCGTGCTGGCCATCGATGACCCGCGGACACGTAGCGCGCAACTTGGTGTCCTGCTCAACGGGTTCATGGCCAAACACCCAACTGTCGAGGAAGCCAGCGGAATCATCGATGCGGCATTGGAATTAGATTCCCACTCTCCGACGACGCGTCCGTTACACCCGTTCACTGGCGAGCGGGTGGTCGGGGTCGCGGGTAGCGGCAAGAAAGGATTCAAGACACCGAACGTTTCGACCTCGGCTGCGCTGGTGGCAGCCGCGGCAGGGGTCAAGGTCGCAAAATGTGCTTCGGCGGCAACTTCTTCCGTGGCCGGCTCCGCCGACACACTCAAACGGCTCGGCGTGCATCTGACAGCGAGCGCTCCGCAGACGTTGGATGTGATGGCGAAGTGCGGTCTGGGGGTGTTCGAGATCGAGCAGATCATTCCCCGATTCGACGCCGCATACGGTGGCCTGTTCTACGCCCCGCATGTCCTGTCGCTGGCCCTGCCGGCATTGCTCCTGCCGATCCGGACCGACACGCTCCTGTACGGCATAGCGCACCCTGACGTGAGCCTGTCGTTGGAGGTGCTGGGCCGCTACCACGACGGAGATCTGTTCGTCGTGGCTTCCACACCAGACAACGTGCGCTGGCTCGACGAAGTAGGCATCGTCGGCGAAACATCGATGGTCGGCATCCACCGTGGAGTGCGCGGAAGAATGCTTCGGCTGAACGTGGCCGATCAACTCGGCATCGGGCCCTACTCGCTCGACGGCCTCACCCCGGGCTCGACAGTGACCGAGCAAGCCCGCATCGTGGTCGAGGTCTTGACAGGCCGGGCGAATGCAAGCCTCACCGATCTCGTGGCCGCCAATGCTGCAACGCTGATCTTTCTCGGTGAGGTTCGCGCAACGCTAGCCGAAGCATTCGGTCTCGCTCGCGAAATACTGTACAGCCGTGCCGCATTCGACAAGCTTCGGGAGCTTGTCCGTGCCACCACCGGAACGGCTTCGAGTCTTCGGGAGTGGCGGTGACGACGATACCTGTTCCCGTCGTCGCGGCTGGGTTGTGTGGATCCGATCTCCAGCGTCTCCGTGATGGCCAATCCTGGGCGTCCCTCGGCCATGAACTTGTCGGGCATCGCCCCAGCGACCGAGCGCTGGTCGCCATCCGGCCTCTGCGTCCGTGTCGAAACTGCCCGGCATGCCATCGAGGTTGGACAGAGCAATGTCCGTACGACGAAAGCATCGGTCGCCGAGACAACAGCCGAGGTGGATTCAGCGGGTCAGCCGACGTCACTGAGGAACAGCTCTACCCTCTGCAATCAGGTGTAGGAGCTGTGGTGGCAACTCTGGCCGATCCGTTGGCCTGCGTCTTGCACGCGCTGCGACCGGTGAACCTCGACGGTGAGGTACTGATCATCGGCGACGGACCAATGGCGGCTCTAGCCGCCGTGCGCTCCCGGCAGGTAGATGCCCAGCGGGTGACAGTAGCGGTGAAACACCCCGACCGGATCGGCAAGCTCGCAGGGTTCGCTGACGAGGTAGTTGCGTCCGCAGATTTGGCGGCGGACCGCTACGATGTTGTGGTCGAAACCGTAGGAGGCATCAGCAGTGAACCGATATTGACAGCAGTGACCGCGGTGGCACCCCTGGGACAGGTGGTGGCACTCGGGGTCTATCACGCGCAAGCGACTGCTGATCTATCGGTTCGACGCTTTCTGGAGAAAGAAGCAACACTCCACGGCAGCAAGGCATACCGGATCACCGAAGAGATCGACGACTTCGCCGATGCTCTCGATCTCCTTGCCCATCATCCCGGTGATTTCCTGCCAGTCATCACCGAGGTCGAAACTCTGCCGACCGAGGTTCCGCAGTCGTTTGCCAGCGAACGCGCACACACGCTCAAGGTCGTCTACACCCGCGAGACGACCACTCGTTGATCGCATCCGACTCGTGAACAGGAAACCTCATGTTGGATCCCCACACCGGTCTCGGCGCCTCGCACCGAGAACTCTCAGCCGTCCTGGAAACCGCTCCCGACCTGAGGGAAGGCCCGCAGCTCGACACGATCCTCGAGCTTTTGGCACAGCGCCGGACCATGGACCTGTCGGACCTGCCGCCCGCCGATCAAGCGCAACTGGTCTCCGCACGCACCCAAGCACTCCTGCCGTCGGTCGGCCATCTCGACGAACTACTGACCTCCGCGAAGGACCGGCAGCTGATCGTGAAATTCGGCATCGACCCGACCGCCGCTGACGTGCACGTGGGCCATGCCGTCCCGATGATCCTCGCCAGCCGCTTCCAGCGCATGGGCCATCGCGTCGTGTTTATCGTCGGCGATATCACCGCCAAGATCGGCGATCCCACCGGCCGGGTCGCCGACCGGCCCCCACTCACTGACGACGACATCCGCGCCAACATGCAGTCCTACCGTGACCAGGTCACCCCCTTCTTCGACTTCGAACACGCCGACTTTCGGTTCAACAGCGAATGGCTTGCCCCGTTCACCCTTCCCCAGTTCATCGGTGTCCTCGAAGGGCTCCCCCTCTCGATATCGCTGCAGCGGGAGGACTTCCGCAACCGCCTCGAAACCGGCAGCGGACTATCCATGGCCGAGCTGGTGTACTCAGTCGTCATGGCGCTGGACTCGGTCGAGATCAACGCCGACATCGAACTCGGTGGCCTCGACCAGCTGCTGAACATGCAGATGTGCCGCCGCGTCATGGAAAACCGCGGACAGACACCGGAAGTGATCCTCGCGACCAGGCTGATCGAAGGCACCGACGGATCCGGCGCGAAGATGAGCAAGAGCAAGGGCAACTACGTCGGGCTGGCCTTCGAGCCCAAAGACGTATTCGGCAAGCTCATGTCCGCCGCCGACCGGCTCCTGCCCGGCTACCTCGCTGCCCTCACCGAACTGCTCGATCCCGAGATCAATCTTCTTCGGGACATGATGCAGGACAAACGAATCCACCCCATGGGTGTGAAGACCCTGCTCGCTTCGGACGTCACCGGCGCGATCCACGGCCGCGTACCAGCGGAAGCCAGCCGCGCCAGATTTGCCGCCCAGTTCTCACGAAAGCGATTCTCCGACACTCCGGACCTGCCGGTCATCAACGTCGAAGAACACTCGGACGCCACCGTGGCCGAGCTGCTCGTGAACATCACCGCCCTCGTTCCCAGCGTCGGCCAGGTCCGGCGCATCGCCAAAGGCGGTGGGCTCCGGCTCGTCGTAGAAACCGATGCCGATCAGCAAGATTCGGTGGTCCTGAGCGCAGACGAAGTCAAGGCGACCGTTATTGTCCTGACCAACACATACGCACCCTTGACGGATCAGCCGCAGGCGCGGCGATTCGTCAAATGCGGGCGCGCCCTCTTCGAACTGCGGTGACACGGCGCCCACCCCCGCCGCTACACTCAACGCCGTCCAGCGACGTGCACGGCAGCGGGGGTGGGTTCACATGGTGCCACGTAATCCAATCGAACCGACCTGGTGGGACACGCAATTCCACGGCGGCGTGCACATGCGGCAGATCCTGGCGGCCCGGGACATCGGAGCGGTATTCGGATTCCTGCACAGCCGTGGATGGAGCTGGGCGGCGATCGCCCGCGCAACCGACCTCGGTGATCAGCGAGTCCGCGAAATCGCCAGCGGCAGACGCAAAGTCGAGAACTACGACGTGTTCCTTCGTATCGCCGCCGGCCTCGAAATCCCCAAGTCTTATCTCGGCCTGGGATTACAAAAGCCTGACCATCAACCAGCGACGGAACTCGCGCACGCCGCGGTGTCGGACGCGGACCGATATACACCCATACCGCAGTATCCGAACGGGCCCGACCCGATAACTCACCTTGACGACCAGAAAAGAAGCGATCTCGGGCACATGGCTGGGAACACCATCTACCTCGACAATCGAATCGAGATTCGAATCGGCAGCGATGGAGCAGCCTGCGTTGCATATCGGTACGAAATATTCAACTTGACCGACCGTCCGTTGACACGCCTCGCCCGGGACCTGTGGTTCAAATACACCGACGGAGGATTGGAAATCGCACCCGCGCCGGACTGCAGTCGCCGCGTCGTAATCCAGCGAGTGCACGATACCCTGAACCTGGCCAAATTCTCCTGCAAACTGTCGCCGGCCATCCAGCCAGGCGAGTCCGCGACGATCGGCTACACCTGCCGTGGCGGACGTTTTGTCGATGCCCTGTACTGGCGTCAGTCAATTTATCGCCATACGTGCAAATTTGCGATATCTATTTGGCATCAATGGGTTGAAGAGCTAGCCGATTGTTCGGCCATCGAAGAATACCCGAACGGATCTGAACGATCAGTCACTGAGAATCTGGTCTGGGACCGAATGGAAGACGGCATGATCATTTCCCTCACCCGCGAAAACCTCACCCCCAACCAATCGGTTACCGTCTCCTGGGGGATCAACGCATGAGTATCCGTGATGAGGTCGAACACACCCTCCGGTCGTGGAACCACCATGAGATCATCCGCGGAGCTCCAGCAGTGATCGACTTCGACTTCGTCCCCGTAAAACAGCAACCGGATCCGGTCGACCGGCTCACGACGTTTCGACGATTGAACGAAATGCTGCAGGATGCGGACCATCCATCAGTCGTGCAGAGAATCACTGCCGATCTGGCCTACCTCCGCGCACTCATGGGCGAACGCCCACCTCTGGACGACTACATCCGCGCAACCCAAGGATGCCCTGCTGCGGGTTGGCCACCCGACTACGTCACAGCCAAAGGCGAAGTCGCCCGTCACTGCGTCGAAAGCCTCGGCATCCGCTGGGGCAAGCACACTACGGCCGACCTTGCCGCCGCAGAAGGACCGATCGACGCCGCCGACGCACCGGATGCCATCCGCCAAGCCGCGCTCGAGCACGAGCAATCCGTACGGCTTGCAACCGGCAGCACAGCGGTCTACGACCTGACGATCGAGTCCACCGATGCCGATGCATACTGGGCATACTGGCTTGACGGCGCCGGTTCGCAAGTCCGCCTGCGGCTGAACATGCGCAACGCCAGCTACACGAAGGTGCAAGCCCGGCAGTTCGCACTGCACGAGGTACTCGGTCACGGATTGCAAAGCGCCAGCATCGCTGCACGTTGCGCCACGGAAGACGTTCCCTGGGTGCGATTGTCGTCCGTCCACGGACCCCAGCAAGTACTGCTGGAGGGCCTGGCGCAAGCCATGCCGCTATTCGTCGCCTGCGACGATGAACCGTTGGTCACGCGAGTCCGGATCGACCACTACACCCAACTCGTGCGCAGCGAAATCCATATCGCGTTGAATTCCGGAAAGCCCATCGAAGAATGCGCCGATCACGCTCGATCGCGAGTTCCGTGGTGGACAGAAAGTCAGATTGCTGGCCTCCTGACCGACCGTAGTGCTGATGCGCTGCTGAGAACGTATATGTGGTCATACGTAGCCGGTATCGACTGGTTCACCGCCCTCGCTGAGGCAGGAGGGCCGACAATTCGAAAGGTACTCAAATCGGCTTATCGAGCCCCGCTGGTGCCGGCCGACCTTGAAAAACTTTGGCCCGAGGGGCCAGCTGTCGGCGGGCCTGGATCGAGATCGCAACTCGGATAGTCGGGCGCAGTGTTGGCGCAGCGAACGCCCGGGTTTCCCAGCCGCACATGTGCAAGATGCACCGCACGGATGGGAGGTTTTTCTGGGTGCGACAACCGGCAACAATAAAACGGCTCGACCGGGCACGCCACCGGGCGGGCCGATGAACACCCCGGACACGAGGATGCTCGTGGAAGCACCGACCACCAACGGCAGGCGAAATCTGCGCTGCTGTCCGAGACCCTCCGTACGTGGCCTGGCTGGGGAAGCGCCAGCGCGGGCGGCCCCGAGATGCGACGGTGACCGAGCGGGTGCTGTTCGGGCTGGTCGCGGACCGGGCGCCGACGTTGTCGTCGAAACCAGCTGCCGCGAAATAGATCTGCAACGACTTCCGTATTCCCGACCTGACCGAGACGAGCGACGACGCCTGCTACCTTGCGTGCACGAAGGGGCGCAGGTCTTCCTGGCCGAGGGGCTCGCGCTCTACGAGAGCCTCGGCAAGCAGCTGACCGGCAAGGTGCGCGCGGAGCCACACCAGTTCCAGCGCTGAAGCACCAGACGGATCACCCGGCCTTCGCGATCAAGGCTGCCTGCGCGCGCGCCACCTGCGCGGCCACCGCGTCCATCGCGACGGTGCGCACTTCACTATCGCGCACCACCGCACGCCCGTTGACGATCAGCGCGGCCAGGGGTGGGGCGGAGCCGAGGACGAGCGCGGTCACCGGGTCGTCTATCCCGGCGTGAGCGGCCGTGTCCAGGCGCCACAGCGCCAGGTCCGCCAGCTTGCCTACCTCGATGGAGCCGATCTCGTTGTCTCGTCCGAGCACTCTGGCACCGCCGATGGTGGCCAGTTCCAGCGCGGTGCGGGCGGTCATCGCACCGGGGCCACCCTTGTTGCGGGCATACAGCAGCGCGTTGCGCGGTTCCTCGATCATCGAGCCTGCTTCGTTGCTCGCGGCGCCGTCGACGCCCAGTCCCACCGGGACGCCCGCGTGCACCAGGTCGGCGGTGCGGGCGACACCGGCGCCGATCCGTGCGTTCGAGGTCGGGCAATGTGCCACGCCGGTATGGGTTTTCGCCATGGTGGCGATGGCGGCGTCGTCGAGGTGGATGGCGTGCGCGTACCAGACGTCGGGGCCGAGCCAGCCGAGCCGCTCCAGGTACTGCGCGGGCGTGCAGCCGAAAGTCTGCTCGCAGTAGTCCTGTTCATCGATGGTCTCCGCGAGGTGGGTGTGCAGCCGCACCCCGGACGAGCGGGCCAGCACCGCCGACTCGCACAGCAGGTCCGGCGTGACCGAGAACGGCGAACACGGAGCCAGCGCGATCCGCAGCATCGAGTCGAACGACGGATCATGCCAGCGGGCAACGGCTTCCGCGCTGGCAGCGAGAATGTCGTCCAGGCTCTCCACCACGTGATCGGGTGGCAGCCCACCCGCGCTCGCACCCAGATCCATCGAGCCACGGCACGGATGAAAGCGCAGACCCACCTCCTCCGCCGCGGCGATCTCGGCGCCGAGCAGGTCACCGCCCTCGCGCGGGAAGAGATAGTGGTGATCGGTCGTGGTGGTGCATCCCGTTCGGGCGAGCGCGGCGAGCGCACCGGTGGCGGCGACCCGCACCGCGTCCTCATCGATACCCGCCCAGATCGGGTACAGCGTGGTAAGCCACTCGAACAGTGAGCTGTCCACCGCGAGGCCGCGGGTGATCCACTGGTAGAGGTGGTGGTGGGTATTCACCAGCCCCGGGGTCAGCAGGCAGCCTCGGCCGTCGAAGCGCCGCGCGCCCGGTTCGGGTTCGGGCGCCTGCCCCGCACCGACCGCCGCAATTCGATTGCCGCGTACAACGACGTGACCGCGCCGGTATTCGGTGCGCTGCGCGTCGACCGTCGCGATCGCACAGCCCTCGATGACGGTCACCTGGTCCATGCGAGCCCGGCTTCTGGTGCGTCGGCACGCGCCACGGTGGCGTGGATCAGGCCGTAGGGACGGTCGGCGGCGTGGTAGACCTCGCCGCGGTTCTCGATGCCGAATCGGGCAAGGTCGTAGTCGAAGTGGTGTTTGTTCGGCGCGGCGAGCCGGATCTCGGCCAGCACCGGGTACGTCTCCAGCGCGGCCTTGCCCATCTCGAACAGCGTCTGCTGTAGCGCCTTCGAGTGCTTCGTCGCGTAGGTCTCCACCAGCCGCGCCCGCACCCCGGCGTAGACCTCGTCCCAGGCGACTTCGTCGGTGGCCGCGAATCGCCACTCGGCGATCAGCGAGGTGGCCAGCATCCGATCGTGGGTCGGCGCGAGCACAGTGAATTCGTCGGTCAGGAAGTCAGCGAACTCGGAGCCGGTCGACTTCAGGATGGTCAGGTCCTTCACTCCGCCGACGACCCACGCCTGCCGGTCCTCGCCCTTGCCCGCCACGGTGACCGCCGCCGTGCGCACCTCCGGGCCTCGGCGCACCCAGGTGTGATCGTGCTCGACGCCGCCGACCGGCACCCGCTGCCAGGCGTATTCGTCGACGTCGACGCGCGCGCTGGTCACCGGCTCGATCTCGGCGACGAAATGACCGGCCAACGCCAGCGCGTAGTCCTCGATCGCCCGCAGTCCCGGTTGCTTCGCGTAGGCGTACGCGGTCTGCTTCTGGGTATCGGTCGGCAGCACCTTCGCCTGGCTACCTGCGACGTACGCGTCGGCGAAATCGCCGCGCAGCACCGTGGAGACGTTCACGTCGCGGATCTCGTGCCGCGCGGTCTCCCGGTATATCCGGACGATCCGGTTCTCCGCCTTGCCGTATCGATGATCCGACAGCACGATCGGCCCGGTCAGTTCCATCTCGGCTCAGCTCCCTCGGTAGGTGGAATAGGCGAAAGGCGACAGCAACAACGGGACGTGGTAGTGCCGCTCTTCGGTGACGGCGAACGCGATGGCGACCTCCGGGTAGAAGGTTTCGACCTCGTGGTGAGCGAAATAGGCGCCGGTGTCGAACACCAGACGATAGGTATCCGGTTCGAGCTCCGCGCCGAACGCCCCGATCCGGCCGTCGTCGTCGGTCGCGCTCGAATCGAGCTGCCGCGCATGCTGATACAGCGTCACAGTGACCCCGGCGGCAGGCATGCCACGCACCGCGTCGAGCACATGGGTGCTCAATGTGCTCACCGCCGGTCCTCCAGCAGCCCGCGCAGCCGGATCCGGTTGATCTTCGCCAGTTCAGTTCGCACAACTCGCCTTTCGGTCTCGGGATCGTTGCGTAGCCGGGCCGTGAGCAGCGCGAGCACCTCCTCGGCAGACTTACCGGTCGCGCATACCAGGTAGATGTGCCCGAACCGCTCCTCGTAGGTTCGGTTGCCCTCGGCCAGCGCCTCACGAACCTCGTCCGCGGCCGCCGCGACCCCGGCCTGCTCACGCGCCGAGTCTGCCGAACGCGGCCGCTCCCCTATCCGGAAATGCCCCGCGAGGGCCAGATCGATCTCGGACTCGGGCAGCCGCGCCACCGCCGCGTCAGCGGCGTCCAAGAGCGCCTCGACACTCGGATACGGACGGCCCACGACCAGCGAACGAGCAAGACCCGGCGACGAGCAACAGGCGAGCAACGCCTGATGGGCCGCGTCGTCGGACATCGCGTCGAACCCCGCGAGGCCTGGTCCCTGGTCTGCCATCGGACCAGCATTGACCACGACCCGCCCGGCCGCCACCCAGAAGCGCGAGATCACCTTCGGCGTGTCGCACCGGGCGACACGGCAGGCGTGCTTCGTAGCGTCCGTCGGTGTGGGGTTGTCTGATGGTGCCGGGTTGCCGTGCAGAGTTCGACATTCGGGCTGCGTTGCACCCATCTCGGGAGTATCGCGACGCACTACACCTGCCCCGCTAGCGGCCGTCCTTTTGGACCGCCGAATCGGTCAACATCGTATTTTGAATGCGCGTTCACCTGCCTCGGCAGCATCAGCCGATCCGAGGATTCTGGCCGGGACGGGGTCTTCCTCCAGCTTTCCGCAGACGCGTTCCTGGACATCACGCCACGATGTCGCCCATGTGTCCGGTTCCTCCCGCAGGTCGACGCACTACATCCGGTCGGGTGCCGCGATGCCGAGCAGGTCCAATCCGGTGGCCAGGACTTGGGCGGTGAGATCACACAGGGCCAGGCGGCTGCTGCGGCTGGGTTCCTCGGTTTTGAGCACGGGGCATCGCTCGTAGAATGCGGTGAACGCGGTCGACAGTGTGTAGAGGTAGTTCGCGAGTCGGTGAAACTCCACGGTGTCCGCCACTTCGGCGATGATGTCCGGAAAGGCCAGCAGTTCGATTGCCAGCGTGCGCTCTGCCAGCTCGACGATGTGCACGGGTTCGCCGTCGCGAGCGGGGATGACGTTGCCGCGGCGAAAGATCGACCGAATCCGAGCATGCGCGTACTGGAGGTAGGGGGCGGTGTTGCCGTCGAAGGACAGCATGCGATCGAAGTCGAAGGTGTAGTCGCGTGCCCGGTCGGTCGACAGGTCTGCGTACTTGACCGCACCGATTCCCACGGCGCGGGCGACTTCCGCACGGGCTTCGGCATCGAGGTCGGGGTTCTTCTCCGCGATCGCCGCCGTCGCACGTTCGACAGCCTCGTTGAGCAGGTCGACGAGCTTGATGGTGCCGCCGACGCGGCTGCGCAGCGTCTTGCCGTCGGATCCCAGTACGGACCCGAAGCCGACGTGCGTGGCGCGCGAGGGCGGCGCGAGCCACCCGGCCGCCCTCGCGGTCGCGAATACCATCGCGAAATGCTGCTGCTGCGGAATTCCGACGACATAGAGGAGTCGGGTAGCCCCCAGTTCGGTGAGCCGGTTCCGGATCGCCGCCAGATCGGTTGTGGCGTAACCATAGCCGCCGTCGCTCTTACGAGCGATCAGAGGGACCGGCCGGCCGTCACGGCCGACGAACCCCTCGGGGAACACGCACTCGGCGCCGTCGCTAACCTGAAGCAATCCGAGCCGATCGAGGTCTTCCACCACTGAAGCGAGGTTGTCGTTGTAGGCGCTCTCGCCGACGAAGTCCGATTCGACCAGGCGAACATCGAGGCTGTCGTACACCCGCATGAAGTATCGCTTGGATTCGGCGACCAGCAACCGCCACAGTCGCGAGGTGGCCTCGTCGCCACCCTGCAGTAGGACGACCCGCCGCCGGGACCGCTCCTTGAATTCATCCGACGCGTCGAACTTTCGCCGAGCCGACGTGTAGAAGTCGCTCAGGTCGCCGACCGAGAGTTCGGCGGCCGCCTCCGCCTCGCCGACATCGAGCAGATGCTCGATGAGCATGCCGAACGGAGTACCCCAGTCTCCTAGGTGGTTTCGCTTGATGGCCTGATGCCCCAACCACTCCGTGACCCGTACCGCGGCATCACCGATGATCGTGCTCCTGAGGTGACCGACATGCATCTCCTTCGCCGTGTTCGGCGCCGAGTAATCGATCACCACGGTCTCGGGATGCGCTGCGGTCGGCACGCCGAGCCGACCGTCGGCGCCGACCGTCCCGACGAGCCGGCCCAACACCTCTGATCGGACAGTGAGATTGATGAATCCCGGCCCGGAGATCTCGGTGCGCTCCACGAGATCATCGAGATCCGCCGCCGCCAGCACCTTGGCCGCAACCTCCCGCGGGTTCGCGCTCATTCGCTTGGCCAACCCCAACGCCGCGTTCGACTGGTAGTCGGCGTACTGCGACCGCTGGACAACCGGGTCGACCGGTTCACCGGCCACGATCTCGAAGGCCTGCGCAAGGCGATCACGCAGTAGCTGCTTGGGAGTTCCCACGGACGACAACCCTAGCGAACGTCGGGGCTATCCGCGCTGGTAGACAGACACGGCCGGGCATGCCGCCTGAGCACCGGTTTTACCCCGTGCGGAGGAAACGACGCGGTATTACCTTCATACCCATGATGGTCCCCATAACCCCGGTATGTGCGGGCATCGTGCTCGCCGCGGGCGCCGGAACACGCTACGGGCGGCCGAAGGCTATCGCCGAAGGTGGCGCATGGCTGCGTGCCGCGGTGGCCGCGCTGACCGGTGGAGGCTGCGATCCGGTGATCGTGGTCCTCGGTGCGACCGGCCCTTCGCCGCGGATCGTCGATCTGCCGCAGGGCACCCAGCATGTGTGGGCGGCGGACTGGGCCACCGGACTCGGCGCCTCGCTGCGGGCAGGTCTGATCGCGGCGGCGCGCACGCCCGCGCAGTTCGCCGCGATCATGCCGGTCGACACCCCGGATGTCGGGGCCGAGGTTGTCGCTCGAGTGACCGTCGCCGCGTTCGCGGCTCCGAGCGGTCTCGCGCGAGCTGTGTTCCACAACACACCGGGCCATCCCGTTGTGATCGCGCACAAGCATTGGAACGCGGTTTGCGCGGCCGCCGTAGGAGATTCCGGAGCTCGCACCTATTTGTCAGGCAGGGACGATATGGTGTGCGTCACGTGCGACGATTTGGCGACGGGGGTCGATCGTGACTTCCCGGCCACGACCGCACGGTGATCGGAGCTAGCTGATGCGGGACATCGTCGACGATCTGTTGCGGGTGTGGCATTCGGGCCGGACGGGTGGGCTTGCCACCATCGTGCGCACGGTGGGTTCCGCCCCGCTACCGATGGGCTCGGCAATGCTTGTCGACCAGGATGGCGGCGTGTACGGCGCGGTCGGTGCGGGTGGGCTGGAGGAGATCGCCTACGAGGCGGTACTCCAAGCCGCGCGTACAGGCCGCCGCGCTTTACACCGCTACGGCGTCGCTACCGGTATGGAGACGGGCGCGAACGGCGAGAGCATGATGGATGTCTTCACCGAGCCGTTCTCCCGCCGCCACTTTCCCGAGTTTCCCGATGTGGCGGCCGAGATCGCCGCGCATCGCAGGGTCACCGTTTTCACGGTGGTGTGGAATTCCGACCAGGACCTGATCGGCCAGCATCTGATCACCGACAAGAAACACGCCACCGAGCTGGTCGCGCTGCCGGATTCGGATGTGTTCGTCGCCTCGTTCGCCCCGCCGCCTCGGCTGATCATCTTCGGCGCCAACTCCTTCGCCGCAGCGCTCACGGTGCAGGCCGGGCTGCTCGGATACCGGGTGACGATCTGCGACTCGCGGCCCAATTTCGCGACGCCGGAATCGTTTCCGGGCGCGGAGGTCGTCGTCGACTGGCCGCACCGGTATCTCAACACCCTGTCCTCGGCCGGGGAAATCGACAGCAGCACCGGCATCGTCGTCCTCTCGCACGACCCCATGTTCGAGATTCCACTGCTCACCGTCGCGCTGCGATTACCCGAGCTCGGGTATCTCGGTGCGATGGGGTCGCGTCAGATGCACTTCCGGCGCATGGAGGACCTGCGGGCAGGTGGTTTCAGCGACGAGACACTGGCCCGGCTGCGTTCCCCGGTGGGTGTGGACATCGGCGCCCGCACCGCGCCGGAGGTGGCGGTCGCAATCGCGGCCGAACTGCTCGCCGCGCGCGCCGCCCAGCCGGCGCGACCGTCCGACCCGTACAGCGGAGAGATCCCGGTTACGCCGAAAACCGTTGTGCGGCTCGGGATCTAGTACCAATGCCGCGCAGTTGGCGCGGAGGGGCCAGGCGCAAGTGGGTGTTGTTGTGGTGGTTGGTGTGTCGTGAAATGGGACAGCGGAACTGCTGGTAGAGAGGTTATCTGCCAAGAAAGCCGCCTGCCGGTTCCTTCACCCGACACCGGTTGTCAACCGGGCGTGCTTCAGAGCTGGTTCGAGGAGGAGCGCGCGAAGCGGATCATGGCGCGGTAGAGGGCGGCGGGGGTGGGTGATTGGGGCAGTGGCGGGATCGGGGCGCCGGGAGCGGCGAGGGCGCGGAGCATCTGTCCGACGAGGCGGCGCCAACTGTCGGGCGCGGCGTTGCCGGTCGCGGCGATGACGCCCGCGTTGGCCATGAGCAGGATGACGAGGTCTTCCGGGGTGAAGTCGGCCCGTAGGTGACCGGTTGCCTGGGCGCGGGCGATTAGTTCGAGAAAGCCGTTGTAGGCGTCGGCACGCCGGGCTTCGAGGGCTTTGGCGGCGGGGAAGGTCATGGTCAGGACGTCGGCGAAGCCGCGGTCGGCAGCTTGCATGGCGCAGACGGCTTGGATGTATCGGGTGAAGCCGTGCCAGGGGTCGGGGTCGGCGAGCGCCTCGGTGGTGGCGGTGGCGTAGGCGTCCATGCGGTCGGCGAATACGGCGTTGATGAGGTCTTCGCGGGTGGCGAAGTGGCGGGAGAGGGTGGCTTTGCCAACGCCGGCCTCGCGGGCGACCGAGGCCATTGAGACACCAATACCTTCACTGCCGTACAGGTGGCGGGCGGCCTTCGTGATGCGCTCGCGGTTGCGCTCGGCGTCGGCACGCAGGGCGGGTTCGGGCTGCTGACCTGGTGCTTCGGACGAGTTCGCGGTTGGTGTCATGTCCACATTCTACTAACTGGAACACCCTTCCCGAATGTTCTGATACGCTGGCGGCATCAGAAACGGGAAGGCCGTTCCATTTCTTGTGAAGCCAGTAAAAGACAGCTCCTCGCCCCGACCACCGACTGACTACCGCACGAACACCCTGCAACTACCGAGAAAGGAAACTCCTGATGCCCACTATCGCCATCGTCGGCGCAGGCCCTGGCATGGGCCTGTCCATCGCCAAGGTCTTCGGCGACCGCGGCTTCGACGTCGCCCTGATCGCCCGCGACAAAGAGAAGCTGGACGGCCTGGTCGCCCGCCTCGCCGAGCAGAACATCACCTCGGCGGCGTTCACCGCCGACGTCATGAACCGTCCCGCGCTCACTACCGCCCTGGACGCCGCCGCGCGGCACTTCGGTGGCATCGACGTCCTCGAATACTCGCCCGCCCCGCACACCGCAACTCCCGGCGTCGAGATCGCCGGGGCGTTGGAGGTCACGCCGGAGAACCTTCAGCCGCAGATCGAGTACAACCTCTACGGCGCCGTGACCGCCGCCGGCGCGGTGCTGCCCGCCATGCTGGACGCCGGGGCAGGAGCCTTGCTGTTCACCACCGGCGGAGGCTCCGTCACCCCCAACCCGATGTTCGGCAACGTCAACGCCGCCGCAGCCGCCCTGCGCAACTGGGTCCTCAACCTCAACAACGTCCTGGCGGACAAGGGCTTGTTCGCGGGACATGTCGCGATCAACGTCTGGATCGGCGGGGGCGGTCCCGAAGGCTTCCCGTCCGCCGAGCCCGACACGATCGCCGCCCGGTACTGGGACCTGTACGAGCGCCGCGACAAAGCCGAAGTGGTCTTCAACGGCTGACCCCCGGCACTTCCATCCTCCCAGTACCGACTCGAAAGATCTCCGCTGCTCATGAACGTCTTCCTGTGGATCGCGCAGGCCGTGCTCGCCGCCATGTTCGCCATCGCCGGTGTCATGAAAGCCACCCAGCCCAAGGACAAGCTCGCCGAAAAGCTGCCGTGGGTCACCGACTTCTCACCCGCGACGGTCCGCTTCATCGGCTTCGTGGAGTTCGCCGCCGCACTGGGCCTGATCCTGCCCGCGGTCACCGGTATAGCCCCCGTCCTCACACCGCTGGCCGCGACCGGACTAGTCATCACCATGATCCTCGCCGCGATCATCCACGCCAGCCGCAAGGAACCCTCCGCGATCGCCTTCAACGCCGTCCTGCTGGTCCTAGCCGCCGTGGTCGCCTGGGGCCGCTTCGGCCCTTACGCCTTTTAGTACTGAGAGCAGTCGCTCTCCTTGAACTCTGAGAAGGGAGTCCGACCATGTCTTTGCACGTGATTGTCGGTGCCAGTGCCAGTGGTGTCGCCACGGCGAGACTATTGGCCGATCGTGGTGACCGGGTGCGGATCGTGTCCCGCCGGGGCGCTGGTCCCCAGCACCCGGCGATCGAGCGGGTCGCCGCGAACGCCGCCGACGCCGACGCCGACCAGCTCACCACGCTGACCGAGGGTGCCGCGGCCCTGTACAACTGCGCCAACCCGCCATACGACCGCTGGCTGACCGAGTGGCCACCGTTGGCCGCCTCGCTGCTCACCGCCGCCGAACGCACCGGCGCCGTACTCGCCTCAATGGCGACCCTGTACGGCTACGGACCCGTGGCAGGACCGATGACCGAGAACACCCCGCTGAACGCGGACCATCCCAAACTGCGCCTGCGCGCCGACATGTGGCGCACCGCCCTCGCCGCCCACCAGGCCGGTCGGGTCCGGGCCACCGAGGTGCGCAGCAGCGACCTTCTCCAGGGCACCGGACTGCTCAGCCAGACCGTGGCCAAGCCTGTAGTCACCGGCAAACTGGCCTTCGCGCCCGAGCCGCTCGACCAACCCCACACCTGGACCTCGGTCAACGACGTGGCCGCGCTGCTGGTCACCGTCGCGGGTGACGAGCGTGCCTGGGGCAAGCCCTGGCACGTACCGTCCAACCCACCCATGACCCTGCGCCAGCTAGCCACCCGGCTCAGCCAGGTCGCCGGTGCCCCGGCGCCCAAACTCACCCAGATCCCCTACCCCCTGCTGTGGACCGCCGGGATCATCGTCCCGATCGTGCGCGAGTTGCGCATCACCCACTACCAGTGGAACCGCCCGTTCGTCATGGACTCCACAGCCGCGACCGTGACCTTCGGCCTCGAGCACCAACCCATTGACGACGCGCTACGTGAGACAGCACAACTCGTACACGGGTGAGAGCCTCGCCGTTCGACAGGCACGAGTCCGATCAGCAGCGAGGCACCGAAGTTGGACCTAGTATTTCAGTCCGGGGTTCTCGGCGTACACCTCGCGCAATACGGACAGGTCGAAAAGCTGCTCGGCCTTGATGTCGATCTTGGCGGTGCGTAGCGCTGCGATGTTCTGCTCGATCAGCATGTCGGTCATCGTGAGCAGGCCGTTCGCGGCCGTGTCCGGCGAGACCACCAGTTCGTTCTGGGCGGCGGCCTCTTTCGTCTGCTCGTCGAGATCGAGCTTCTGGTCCTTGCCGTACACCTCGACCGCCAGCCTGGCTGACTCGGCGGGGTCGGCCACCGCGTCCTTCCAGCCCTTGATCTCGGCGACCAGAAATGCCTTCAGCTTGTCGCGCTCCTTGTCGATCGTGGACTGTGTCACCGTCAGCGTCTCAGCAACCAACGGCAAGTTGAAGTCGGCGAACAGGAAATGCGCGTTCTGGAACCCCTTGGCCGCCAAGGTGATCGGCTCGTTGGTCACGTAACTGACCCATCCGTCGACCTCGCCGCTGGCCAGCGGGGTCGGATCGAACTGGGCGGGCACGATGGTGACATCGCTCGGCTTCAGCCCGTTGGCGGCGAGCAGTGCGTTGAAGATCAGCTGGTTCGTGTCCTGCACGCCGATCTTGCGACCCTTCATGTCCTCGGGGGTCCTGATCGGCTTGCCCGCGGAACTGACGATCGCGAACGGGTTCTTCTGGTACGTGGTGCCGACGATCTTCGCGGGCAGGCCCTCCAACACCGCGGGCGCGGTGGTCTGCGGAGCGGAAAGTCCCAGCCACATCTTTCCGGTGTCCAAGCCTGCTTCCACCGAGGTGCTCGCGGCACCGCCCGCGACCAGATCGACCGAACCGAAGCCTGCTTCTTTGAAATAGCCCTTCGCGTCCGCGAAGTACTCTCCGGCGAACTCGATGTTCTTCAGCCAGGACAGCTGCACCGCGACCCTGCCGTATCTGGAACCGTCCGGGGTCGACCCGCCCGACGAGTCGCTGGAATCGCTGCCGCAGGCGGCCAGCGCTCCGGTACCGCCGAGCACGGCGCCGGTCAGTGCGGAGTAACGGAGAAACGAGCGTCGGTTCAGGTGCCCGAACGAAGAGCGTTGCGCGGGTGTCATGGGCCGAATCTAGGTCTACCGCGTTTCAATTTCTTTACTTTGACGTTCCGAGCGTGGATTCGCGCGAATTCTGCCGACCGAATCGGCCGGTCAGTACCGTCCTGCCTCCGTCCCGAAGCGCGCGAGCACCAGGTTCTCGACCACACCGACGATCGCGTAGAGCACCACCGAAACCAGCGTCACGATGACGATCGACGCCCACAGCTTGCTGTATTGGAAGGTCGGGATGGCCCGGATCAGGCTGGCGCCGAGCCCGGTTCCGCTGCCGAGCCATTCTCCGAGCAGCGCGCCGATCAGCGCGCCGGGCACCGAGATTCGCGCGGCGGCGAACACCGAGGGCAGCGCGGCGGGGACGGCCACCATCCGTAGCCCGGTCCACCGCGATCCGCCGTACGCGGCCACCAGATCCAAGGCCTGGCGCGGCGCGTTGCGCAGGCCCGCCATGATCATGACCAGGGCCGGGAAGAACACGACGATCGCGGCCATCACCGTCACCCCGGCCAGCCCGCGGCCGAACACCAGCACGATGATCGGGGTCAGCGCGACCAGCGGCACCGAACGCAACAGCATCGCCACCGGCAGGAACGTCTGCTCGACGGCGGCGAACGACACGAACAGCGCCGCGACCACCAACGCGGCGAGCATGCCCGCACCGAACCCGATCGCCGCGTCTCGCAGCGTGATCTGCAGATCGTCGATGATCGCCTGCCGTGCGGTGCTCGCATTGGGGGCGGTCACCAGATAGGTCCAGATGTCACCCGGCGACTTACCGACCCGCGGCCCGACCTGCGGGAAAGCCTTCAGGAAGACGTACCAGATCACCAGCATCAACAGCAGCGAGGTCAACAGCGGGAACAGGAATCGTCCGATCCGTCGCAGCAGTTTCATCGCTCCTCCTGTATTTTGCGGGACACCCGCACCCGGTCGGAGCGATCAGGCGCTGCGCAATGGTTCCTCATCGCTCCTCCTGTATTTCGCGGGACACCCGCACCCGGTCGGAGCGATCAGGCGCTGCGCAATGGTTCCTCACCGCTCCTCCTGTATTTCGCGGGACACCCGCACCCGGTCGGAGCGATCAGGCGCTGCGCAATGGTTCCTCATCGCTCCTCCTGGGCAGTCCACGGAGCGACCAGCCGTGCGGCCAGCGCCACCACCACGTACCCGAGTCCGGCCAGCGCCGCCGCGGCCAGCGCCATCCCCCAGGTGCGCGGCACGTTGTAGGCGGTCTGCGCTGCGGTCAGCGCCACCCCGATTCCGCTGTCCACGCCGCCGAGGTATTCGCCGATGATCGCGCCGAGCACGGCGGACGGCGCGGCGATCTTCAACGCCGCGAAAGTGTTCGGCAGCGCCGATATCACCTGCACCCGGTACAACTGCTGCCAGCGCCCACCACCGTAGGCGCGCACCAGGTCGAGGCTGGTCCGGTCGGCCGATCGCAACCCGGTGACGGTGCCGACCATCGTCGTGAAGAAGCAATACATCGCGGCGAGGAACACCGTCGGAGTTCGTCCGCCGAACACGACAAGGATGATCGGGCCGAGCGCGAGCAGCGGCGTGCAGTAGCTCAGGATCGCCAGCTGGGTGGCCAGCGACTCGATCGGCGGGACCAGCACGATCAGGATGGCCAATGCGATGGCCAGCCCGTTGCCCCAGACGAACCCCTTCAGCGCGCCGAGCGCGGTGATCCGGAAGTTCGGCCCATACAGCCCCCACCCGTCGGTGACCATCGTGTGCAGCACCTGCCACGGGCTGGGTATGGTTCCGCCTGCGACGCCGAGCGCCGCGAGTATCCACCACACCACGACCAGCCCGAGTACGCCGAGCACACCGCCGAGGCGCTTCATTGTGCGCCTCCCTCGCCGCGTCGGATGCACCGCGCGAGCGGGTGCGGGTGCGTGCTCACCCGCTGCCGGCTGGGCTTACCGTAGCGCAGACAGCGCGCCGGATCGTGGGCGTTCATGCCACACCTCCCTTCCCGGACTTTCCGAACAGCAGCTCCGACAGGTAGTCGTGCAGCTTGTGGAACTCCGGCGTTCGCATCATCTCGGGCAGCCGCGGACGCGGCAGATCGATCTCGACCAGCTCCAGCACCCGACCCGGCCGCGGGCTCATCACGGCGACCACATCCGACAGGAAGACCGCCTCGGCGATGCCGTGCGTGACCATCAGCGTGGTCGCGGGCTTCTCGGTCCAGATCCGCAGCAGCTCCAGATTGAGCCGCTGCCTGGTCATGTCGTCGAGTGCGCCGAACGGTTCGTCCAGCAGCAATACAGTCGGCTTCACCACCAGCGCCCGCGCGATCGAGACACGCTGACGCATGCCGCCGGAAAGCTGCGCGGGTTTGGCCTTCTCGAATCCGTCCAGTCCCACCAGCCGGATCAGGTCGGCGATCTGCGCCGGATCGGGCGTCATTCCGGCGACCTGAAGCGGCAGCTTGATATTCGACTCCACCGAACGCCAGGGCAGCAGCGCCGAATCCTGGAACGCGATGCCCAATTCGTGGCGACCGCGCAGTTCAGCGGGGGTCTCGCCGTCGATCAGCGCCTTGCCCGCGGTCGGCGTCTCCAGCCCGGCGAGAATGCGCAGCACCGTGGACTTGCCGCAACCGGACGGACCGAGCAGCGCGAGAAACGCGCCCTGCTCGGTATGCAGATCCACGGAGTCCAGCGCCTGCACCGTTTTCCGCCCGACCCGGAAGGTCTTGGTCAACCCGCTGATGTGAATTCCGGTCCCCCCGGCAGTGCTGCTGTCCGTGCTCATGACGGCCACCCTAAGAGCACCTGGTTGCGCGGATATTGCGAATCGCATCGCCATATTGCGCAATCGTTACATGCCGGGCGTCGAGCGGGTATTTCGAATCGAAGCGAGCCGATCCGGATGGGACACGGCCCGCCACGGGTTACACAGCAGGTGAACCCGATCATCACGTTGCTCGATGCCGAGCTGCACATCGCAGGCTCGGAGATCCTCTGGCGCGAGGTGATCGGCAACGGCTTCGGCCTCGCCTCCGCGATCGGCGGCATGCGCCGCCGGGTCTGGGCCTGGCCGATCGGCATCACGGGGAACGCCCTGCTGTTCACGGTGTTCGTCGGCGGCGTATTCCACACGCCGCAGCAGCTGAACATGGCGGGCCAGGCCGGACGCCAGTTGATGTTCATCGCCGTCAGCGTCTATGGCTGGTGGAGTTGGTACCGGCACGCGTCCAGGGGTGCCGGGCTGGAGCATCGCGGTGTCGACCCGCGCTGGGCGACTGCGCGCGAACGCCTCGTCCTCGTCCTCGCGATGCTCGCCGGCACAGCCGTCTTCGCCCAGCTCTTCGAGCGGCTGCACTCCTACGGTCCATGGGCCGAAGCCTGGATCTTCACCGGTTCGGTCCTGGCCACATATGGCATGGCGCGCGGGCTCGCCGAATTCTGGTTGATGTGGATCGCAGTCGACGTCGTCGGCATTCCGCTGCTGGTTCGGGCCGGTTACTACCCCTCGGCCACCATGTATCTGGTCTACGCGGGCTTCGTGGCCTGGGGCTTCCTGGTCTGGAAGCGCAGCATGCGGCCGTCCGCCGAAACGGCTCGGCCGCTGGCGCCGGTACCAGCTCTGGACTAGTCGACCGATCCGGGACCTATTGCGTTGCTTCGCTTTCGACCCCGTGCCGTCTGTCGGCGCCTACACCAGGTCGACCCGCACTCCCGCCGCGCGGATCGCCGCCACCGCCGCGGGGTCGGCGTCACTGTCGGTAACCAGGACCTGCACCTGCTCGATGCCGCAGATCCGGGCCAGCGCCGTGCGTTCCAGCTTGTCGGCGGTGGCGACCACCATCACGTGTCCCGAGCGCCGCACCATCTCGGTGGTGACCCCGGCCTCATCGATGTGCCTGCACTGCGCGCCCCCCTGGGCGGAGATCGCGTTCACGCCGAGGATGAGTTCGTCGAGGCGCAATTCGGCCAGCGCCCGTTCGGCCAGCGGCCCGTGCAGCTCGTAGGACTCCCGCCGCGCCACGCCACCGAGGACGATCGTGCGCATGTGCGGCCGCAGCACCATCTCACCCGCGATGTTGAGCGCGTTGGTGACGATGGTCAGCTGATCGTCGCCGGACATCCCGAGATCGGTGCGCACGGCCAGCGCCCTGGCCACCGCCGTGGTGGTGGTGCCACCGTTCATCGCCACCACTGCGGACGGATCGACAAGGGACGCAGCGTGTTCCGCGATCCGCTGCTTGGCTTCACCCCCGGTCTGACGGTAGCGGGCGGGCAGGTCGTAGGCGACCGAGGTCGCCACGACGCCGCCGTGCGTCCTGGTCGCCAGCTGCTGCTGCGCCAGCGCGGTGAAATCGCGGCGCACCGTCGCGGGGGACACGCCCAGCCGCTCTGCGGCCTCGTCCACCGAGAGCCGCCCGGATTCGGCGAGCAGTTCCAGCAACCGGTTCCACCGCTGTGGCCGGTCCGTCGATCCGGTCATCTCACACCGCCAGGGCCGTGTGGACGACCTGCTGTTTCTCCAAGCACGCGAACAATATGACCACAGGCACGGTGCCGACCGTCAAGATTCTCGGGCGGCGATGCCGAGCCGGGCCTGCGCTTCGCCTGGGAAACACGTGGCACGGTGAGTTCGGTGTGCCGGACGTCGTACCCGCCGCCCGACAGCATCGACACCAGTCGGAGTTGTTGCCTGCGCCAATCATTCACCGCATGGCTCACCTCGACCGGTAACCGATCAGACCGGGTCATCTACTTGACGCCACCGGCGGTCAGACCTGCCACCAGACGCTTCTCGATGAGCGCGAACAGCAACACCACCGGAATGATGCCGACAGTGGAAATGGCAAACACATATTGCCACGCCGTGTCGTACTGCCCGACGAACTTGGTCAACGCCACCGACAGCGGCTGGTTCTCCGGTGTGGTCAGCACGACCAGGCTCGCAGCGAACTCGTTCCAGCACGAGACCACGACGAAGATCGTCGCGGTAACGATGCCAGGCCAGACCAGCGGCAGACTGACCCGGATCAGCGTCTGCCAGCGGTTCAACCCGTCGAGCAGCGCCGCTTCCTCGATCTCCACCGGGATGGCGGCGAAGAAGCTGTGCAGGATCCACACCGCGAACGACAGGTTGAACGCGGCGTTCACCAGGATCATCGCCAGCCAGGTGTCGTTGATGCCAAGCGCGAAGAACTCCCGGATCAACCCGGTCACCAGGACGGTCGGCTGCAGCATCTGGGTCACCAGCACCAGGCCGAGAAACACCACGCGGCCCGGAAAACGATGGCGCGCTGTGTAATATCCCGCCGGAATCGCGACGACAAGCACAAGCGCGGTCGCGCAGAGCGAGATGATGATCGTGCTGACCAGGTTGAACGGCAGCGGCGTCTCCGGGGTATTCCACATCGTGGCGTAGTTGTCCGGGTGCCACTCCTGCGGCAGGTACGTCGGCGGGATGCTCAGGATTTCGGCCCTGCTCTTCAGCGAACCGAGAACCATCACGAGGAACGGCAGCAGGAACATCGCGGAAAGCACCACACCGACCACGGTGAGTTCCCAGCGACGCCGCTTGGTCCGCGGGCCTGTGCGCGCGCCAGGGTCGGCCGCACCGTCGACCCCCGCCACGTCCGCCTGGATGGTCATCGGTCGACCTCCTGGGTCGGCCGGATCACCTTCACGTAGATCGCGATGATGACAAGGATCAATACGAAGTTCAGCACGCTCATCGCGGCGGCGGTGTCGATCTGCTGGTTCTGCCGAATCAGTTTGAAGGTCAACGTCGTCGTGGTGTCCGCGGAGAACCCCGCGATGCTTCCGGTGATCACCTGCAGAATCGGCAGCGAGTTGAACACGTTGATGATGTTGATGATGGTCGCCACCGCGATCGCCGGACGCAACTGCGGCAGCGTGAGATAGCGGTAGCGCTGCCATGCGCCGGCGCCGTCGACCCGGCCCGCTTCGTCGGTCTCGGCCGGAATCGATTGCAGCCCGGCCAGAATGGTGTAGGTGGTGAATGGCACAGACACGAACACCGCGACGCCCATCGCCACGAGGAACGCCTGCGTCGGCTGCTTGGTGAAGCCATAACCCCGGTCGAGCACCCCGATGTCGACGAGAAATCGGTTCGCGATGCCGACGTCCGGATCGAGCATGTAGTAGAAGATCGACGTCGTCATCACCACCGACGCCGCCCACGGCACCAGGATCGCCATCCGTACCGCGGTGCGGCCGGGAAAGTCCTTGTTCAAGAACTGGGCCAACGCCGCGGAGAGCAGCAGCGTGATCAACACGACACCGACCACCCAGATCACCGTGTGGACCAGGACCGAGCCCAGCTCCGAGATCCCGAACAGGGTCCGGTAGTTGGCCAGGCCGGCGTTGCCCCGGTCCTGGCCGTAAGCGCTCAGGTCCCTGGTGCTGGTCCACACCATGTAACAGGCGGGGAAGGCGACGATCGCCGCGATCAAGACCAGCGACGGTCCGATCCACGGCATCGCCGCCAGTATTCCTCTGCGCCGCACGCTACTTCACGGCTTCCTGGATCCGCTGCAACACCTGGGCCGGGTCCGCGCCCTGGCCGATGGTGCCCATCTGCTGACGGATGGCCCCCTGGGCGGCGCCCCATTTCGCGTTGTTGCTCGGGTAGAACCGCGCCACCGGCAGCGTCCCGGCGAACGCCTTGGTGACCGGGTCGTCCGCGAGCTTGACGGCGGCGCTCTCGGTGATCGGGATGAAGCCCTCGTGCCGCACGAAGTTCGAGTACACGTCGGCGGAATAGAAGTAGTCGAGGAACTTCTTGATCGTCTCGGTCTTCTTGCCGTCCTTCTGGAAGGCCATCAGGTGGTCGGCGACGCCGAGAGTGACCGGCTCACCCGTCTTCGTCGGCGAGGGTGCGGTCGCGTACTGCAGGCCCGGATTCTTCGCGGCGATCTGGCCGATGGTCGGCGGCAGGCCCTCGATCATGCCGATCTTGCCCTGGATGAAGGCGTTGATCACGTCCTTGCGGTCGGTCGCGCCTGGATTCGGCTGGGTCGCGCCTGCATCGATCAGATCCCGCATCGCCTGCACGCCCTCCAGGTTCTGCGGGGTGTCCACGGTGATCCGGTCGCCATCGGCCCAGGAGCCGCCCGCACCGAAGGTCCAGATGGAAGTCTCGCCCTGGGCCTCCTCGCTGCCGAGCGGCAGCCCGTAGCCGGACACGCCGCCGCCGAGCGCCTGGATCTTCTTCGCCACGTCGGTCAGCTCGGCCCAGGTCTTCGGCGGCGCGACGACGCCAGCCTTGGCGAACAGGTCGGTGTTGTAGAACAGCGTGCGAGTCGAGGCGAACAGCGGAAGCGCGTACTGCGTTCCGTTCAGCGAGGCGTTGTTGGCGAAGCCGGGCTGGATATCGGCCAGCACCGGTGCCGACACGATGTCGGCGGCCGGATAAAGCATGCCGTCGCCCGCGAAGCTGGCATAAGCGTCGATATTGAGGATGTCGGGTGTGGTGGACTTCGACTGCAGTTTGGTGCGCACCACGTCGTTGATGGAGTTCCACGACTCCATCTGCAGATTCACGGTGATGCCCGGGTTCTGCTTCTGGAAGTCGGCGATGATGCCGTCCCACAGGGCCTTGGTACCCGTGGCGCCGTCGCTGTAGGCGGGCGCGAGGAAGTTGATCGTGGTGTCGGAGTCCGCGGCATCTTTCGAACCGAAACCGCAGGACGACAGCGCCAGCGCAAGGCCGGTGACCATCGCGACTCCGGCAAGTACGCGGTGGAGTGGTCTTTTCACGAGCAGAACCTTTCAGATTTGCACACCCGGCGCCAGGGGACCGCCGATGATGGGGAGGACCTACCGGCCGTGCGCATCAATCTAGCCCTAACCGTGATCATATGTGACTGATTTGCCTGTAAATTTGACATGAACGATCACATGAGGTGATCCTGTTGATGTGCCGCTCTCTGCCGAATCCACACCGATGACCCATCTGGCCACCGAGGTCGCCACCCAGCCGGACGACTGGGCACGGGCCACGACCGTCGCGGCCGACCACCGAGCCGTGCTGCCCCAACCGGGTGAGCGCGTGGCCGTGATCGGCTGCGGAACCTCACTGTTCATGTCCCGCGCGATCTCCGCGCTGCGCGAAGGCGTGGGCCACGGGCGCACCGACGCCTGGCCGGCGAGCGAGGTGCGCGATCGCGACTACGACCGCTACCTCGTGATCTGCCGCTCCGGCACCACCACCGAAGTGGTGCGTGCCATGCGGGATATTCCGGCGCAGATCCCCCGTGCCGTCATCTGCTCCAGCCCCGGCACCCCCGTGCTGGAACTGGGCGATCCGATCCTGATCGACGAGGTCGACGAACAGTCGGTGGTACAGACCCGCTTCGCGACCACCGCACTGGCGATCCTGCGCTCACACCTGGGCCACGACCTGGATCCGGTGATCGCGCAGGCCCGCGCGGTGCTCGCGGAGGACCCCACGGTGTCGCTCGCCGAGGTACGTGGGGCCGAGCAGATCAGCTTCGTCGGTATGGGGTTCGCAGCAGCCATCGCCGACGAGGCGGCGCTCAAGCTCCGCGAATCCTGCCAGTCCTGGACCGAGGCGTACCTGGCGACCGAATACCGCCACGGCCCGATCAGCATCTCCGCGCCGGGCCGCGCGGTCTGGGCCTTCGGACCGCTGGAGCCGAACTTCGCCGACGATGTCGCCGTCACCGGCGCACACCTGGAACATCGCGACGTCGACCCGATGGCCGACCTGATGCGCGTCCATCAGCTCTGCGTGCTGCGCTCCGCAGATCTCGAACTCGATCCCGACCACCCGCGCAACCTGAACCGCTCCGTGGTTCTCGAGCGGTGACCAGGGTCCTGTGGTGAACTCCGTACCGGGCGCAGCGTCTCGACGCCGAACCGCGGTGGCAGCTCCGCGGTCGGCCGTCACGTTGTCCGACGACGCGCTCGTGCTCGGATTGGACGTCGGCGGGACCACCATCAAAGGCGAGATCACCGACGTCGCGGGCACGGTGCTCGCGACGGGCACCCTTGCCACGCCGCAGGGCGAGGCCGCGTTCGACGCGATGGGCGCGCTCGGCGACCGATTACTCGCCGAACTGTCCGACGAGCAGCGCCACCGGGTCGGCCGGGCGGCGGTGGTGCTGCCTGGCATCGTCGACACCGCGAACTCGATCGCCGTGTTCAGCAGCAATGTCGGATGGCGGGACGTGCGCATCGGCGACCGCTTCATCCGACGCTGGAAGATCCCGGTCCTCGTCGAGCACGATGTCGCCGTGGCGGGTTGGGCCGAATGGCGGTTCGGCGCGGGACGCGGGCACGACAACGTGTGCGTGATCATCCTCGGCACCGGCATCTCCGGCACACTTTCCGCAGGTGGGCGACTCGTACGCAGCAGTTACGGACAGGTCGGCGAATACGGCCATGTGCCGGTTCGGCGCGAGGGCGGATTGCCATGCCCCTGCGGCAATATCGGCTGCGTGGAGACCGTGGCCTCCGGAGCGGCCATGGCGCGCGCCTATACTCGTCGCACCGGTCGCGAAATCGACGGCGCCGCAGAGGTTTTCGCGCTATATTCCACCGACCCCGACGCGGCGGCGGTAGTCGAGGACGCGGTCGACGCGCTCGCCGACGGACTGGTCGGCTTGGTGCACGCGACCTGCCCCGAACTGATCGTCCTCGGTGGCGGTCTCGCCGGCGCGGGCGCCGCCCTCACCGACCCGCTGCACCGGGCACTGGTCGACCGACTGCGCCTGGTCCCCGCACCACGAGTCGTACTCGGCGAGTACGGTGCCCGCGCCGGTCTGGCGGGCGCCGCGCTGTTCGCCCGACAGGGGGCCCTGGAATGAGTGACCTGACGATCCGGGGGCGCATCGTATCGGCGAGCGCGACCATGGACGACGGGGTGGTTTCGGTTTCCGGAGCGCGGATCGCTGCCGTGCAGTCGTTCGCGCAGTGGCGCGCCGGGCACCTGGATTCACCCGAACCGCCGATTTCGGGAATCGTGTTGCCCGGGCTGGTGGACATGCACAACCACGGCGGATTCGGGTACCGGTTCGACACCGTGGATGGCGCGGACGCGCGGGCGGCGGCGGAGTCCCATCACGCGCGCGGATCGACCACGGTGGTGGCGAGCGTGGTCACCGGGGTCGGCGCCGACATGGTGGCGCAGACCGCCGTGCTGCGGAAGCTGGCCGAGGAAGGAGTGCTCGGCGGCATTCACCTCGAGGGTCCCTTTTTGTCCGAGGCCCGATGCGGGGCACAGGATCCGCGATTTCTGCGCGACCCCGATCCCGAGCTGACCGACCAGCTCCTCGCCGCCGGTGGCGCGCATCTGCGCGTGCTGACGATCGCACCGGAGTTGCCCGGCTACGCGGCCGTCGCGCGGCGGCTGGTCGACAACGGCGTCGTGGTCGCGCTGGGCCACAGCGAAACCGACTTCACTTCGTTCCTAGAGGCATTGCGCCCCAACGGCTTCGGTGGTCTCGTAACACACCTGGCGAACGGGATGCCACCGCTGCACCACCGCGATCCCGGCCCGGTCGCCGCGGCTCTGGTGGCCGCGGCGGCCGGGCACGCGACCGTAGAGCTGATCGGCGACGGCGTGCACGTCGATCCCGGATTCGCCGCGCTGGTGTTCGCGACCGCACCGGGACGGGTCGCGCTCGTCACCGACGCCATGCAGGCGGCGGGGCTCCCGGACGGCGAGTACCGGCTCGGCCCGCAGCCCGTCACGGTGCGCGACGGGGTCGCGCGAATCGCCAACGGTTCGATCGCGGGCGGGGTCAGCACGCTGCTGCAGTGCGTGGCGAGGGCGGTGCGCGAATCCGGTGTTCCGCTGCGGGATGCGGTGCTGGCTGCCACCTCGACCCCGGCCGCCGCGCTCGGGCTGACCGACGTCGGTGACCTGCGGGCCGGGCAGTTCGCCGACATATTGACAGTCGATGACAGTCTCCAGTTGCGCCGGGTGCTCAGACGAGGACAGTGGTTGTCGTGATCCTCACCGTGACAATGAATCCGGCGTACGACATGACCTACCGGGTCGAGCGCTTCGAACGCGGGCAGGCCCACCGGGTCCGCTCGGTCGAGCAGCGCATCGGCGGCAAGGGCATCAACGTGACCCGGGTACTGAATCAACTCGGCAAATACTCGAGGGCGACCGGGTTCTCCGACCACGCCTTCGCGGCGGTCGCCGAGCTGGAGATGCCGGTCGACTTCGTGCACGCGCTGCCCTGGGTACGCCGCACCGTGGTGATCAGCGAGTCCGAGGACGGCACCGCCACCGCGCTGTGGGAGCCGGGCGCCCGTGTCTCCAACCCGCATGCCGCCGAACAATTAGCCGTCCGGGTGGCGGGTCTGCTACCCGATATCGATGGGCTGGTCATCTCCGGATCACTGCCTGCCGGCATCGACCCCGCACTTCCCGCCGAGATCGCGCGGACCGCGATCGCGGCCGACGTGCCGACCATCTGCGATGTCGACGGCGAGGCATTGCGCTTGGCCGCCCAGGTGCCCGGGATCGTGCTCATGCCGAACAGTGCGGAGTTGCATCGATTAACCGGTGCCGAACCGAAAACCGCCGCCGACGTCGTGACCGCCGCCTATCCGCTCATCGATTGGGGCGTGCGCGCGGTCATCGCCACGCGTGGTGCCCAAGGGGTTGTCACGGTCACCGCCGACGGCGCGTGGTCGGCAGTGCTCCCTGAACCACTCGCCGGAAACCCGATCGGCGCAGGCGATTCCGCGACGGCCGCCGTGATCGCCGCACTCTCGACCGAGACCGCCCCGGACTGGCCCGCCATCCTCACCGACGCGGTAGCCACCTCCGCATCCTCGATCGTCATCCCGGTAGCCGGCGAAATCGACCGCGGTCTGCGCGCCAGAATCGCCCCGACCGTCCGCGTCGAACACCTGGACCTGCCGACGCGCGCTCAGCCATGAGGAGACGCCCGCAATGCCGCTGACTTCGGTTTCCGACCTGATCACCGTCGTCCGCCCCGGCGGTCTCGGCGCGTTCAACGTGATCACCCTGGAGCATGCCGAGGCCATCGCAGCCGCCGCGGAATCGGCGAAAAGGCCAGTGGTATTGCAGCTTTCGGAGAATACGGTGCGCTATCACCGCAGTCTCGCCCCGATCGCACTCGCTTGTCTGCGGATCGCCGCCGACAGCAGCGCCGTCATCGCCGTGCACCTCGACCACGCCACCGACCCCGAACTGGTCCGCGCCGCGGTCGATCTCGGTATCCGCTCGATCATGTTCGACGGCTCCACCCTCGACTACGCGGACAACGTCGCCGCCACCATCGCCATCACCCGCTGGTGCCACGAGCGCGGCGTCCACGTCGAGGCCGAACTCGGCGAAGTCGGCGGCAAGGACGGCGCCCACGCCCCCGGCGTCCGCACCGATCCCAACGAGGCGGTCGAATTCGTCACGGCCACCGGAGTCGACGCGTTGGCGGTAGCTGTCGGATCCTCCCACGCCATGCACAGCCGCACCGCACAACTCGACACCGACCTGATCGCCCGCCTTGCCACGAAAGTCCCGGTTCCCCTGGTCCTGCACGGCTCATCCGGCGTCCCCGACGATGGCCTGCGCTCCGCCATCGATCACGGCATGACGAAGATCAACATCGCCACCCGCCTCAACGTCCAGATGACCGCCGTTATCCGCGCCGCCCTCACCGCCGACCCCACCCTCGCCGACCCCCGCAAGTACCTCATCCCCGCCCGCTCCGCCATCCAGTCCGAAGTCGAACACTTCCTCCACCTCCTCACCTGACAGCGGAGAGGCTTCCCACCCTTTCCCGCCCCACATACGCGGGCTCCAGCCGGAGACAGTCCGCGAGTGGCACACCACGGCGAGGCCTCTCACGCTTTTCCGCAGCCACGCGCCGCCTGCGGGACTCCAGCCGTACCGCAAGGTGGAAACCGGCGTCGAAGAGCGTCGACTATCACTTTTCGAAGGCCGGATCACCGCGTTTTGCCGCAACCATGTGCCACTCAACGAGCAAGGCCGGCGGCGCGAGCGAGGGGGTTCGGCGCCGCCGGCCCGGCTAGGTGGTGGGACAGGGCAGTTGTCCACCGGTTAGAGCTGTCGGGCCGATCGCGTCGCACCGACGGGGTTACTCTCGCGCGCGTAGCTGAGTGCTCGTTGCAATGGAGCTGAGAGTCAGCTGGGAACCGGAGTGGTGTGGGCCGGTCGAATCAGGTCGGGAGCGGATGGTGGAGGTGAAGGTCCACCAGTCGGCCCGGTCGAACGAGGATCGGCTCCGAGCCTGAATACTCGCGGATGGGAACCCGGGCATCGTCGAATTTCGAGCTACCGCGTCACTGGAGGGCGACGACCGGAGCCGGCCATCGCGCATCCGTGTCGCCCGAGACTACCCAGCCGCCCGAATGGTCGTCGTGAATGCGGACCACTGCGCCGGCGTGAACGCGAGAACAGGTCGGACATGCCCCGGAAACTTGCTGTCGCGGACGAGGACTCGCTCACCGTCGAAGCAAACCTCGACGCACGCCTGACTGTCACTGGAATAGGACGACTTGAACCAGCCCTCCATAGGAAAATTCGGGCTATCCATATCCTCGAGTTTACAAGCTGTCAGCTCTTGTCTCGATCAACGCGAGCGAATCGGCACGGGACATGGCGTGATCGGCGAGCGCACTGTCGAACATGGTGCGGAGATGCCGTACCGGCTCGGTGTCCTCGATCAGCCGGAGGTGGATGAGAGTCTCGCTCCAGGCGATGTCCGGTAGCAGTGCGCTCTCGAAGCCGAGCACGTGAAAGGTGGCTCCGCCGAGCAGAACTCCGCCCGGTGCATCGAACGGTATGACCCTGATATCCAGGGTGTCGGGAGACTGCTCGATCAGCGATGCCAGATGGTGCAGCTGCCCTCGCAGCACATCGGCACCGCCGGTGCGCTGGGTAAGCGCGGCTTCACTCACCACCGCCACCAGGCGCAGCGGATCGGGTCCGGTCAATCTTTCCTGGCGGCGCATGCGCACCTCGACCCACCGGTCGATCTCCACCCTCCGAACACGAGCGAGGTCGTTGGTGAATAGCGCCCGTGCGTAGTCGCGCGTTTGCAGCAACCCAGGGACCAGCACACTTTCGTAAGTGTGAATGCGCTGCGCTCCGTACTCCAATCCATACAGGCGTGTCACCTCATCCGACAACAACCCCGCATACCCCGACCACCACCCGCGCTGCTTCGCGATATCCCGCAGCCGCAGCATCTCCTCGCGCTCGGCTGGGTCGAATTCGAGCAACCTCATCAGCTTCTTCAATTTGTCTTCGGCCAGGACGCGTTCCTTCTCCACCTTCGACCAATACGACAGCGTGAAGCCGAGTTCCTTCGCGACCACCGACGCGCTGACATCGAACTCGTTGCGGCGTCGTCGAATACGCCGCATGAGCTCCCAGCGCGCGACCGTAGGCGAGAGTGGTGCCATCGTCCGATCGTGTCCTTCCAGCTCCGGCAATTCGTGGAGACGACCGTACCCGCATTCATACTCGACCGAATTTTGTCAATAGACAGGTCAACTTGACCTATCAGTGTTCTGCGCCCTAATCTTTTTGTGTCGCGCATCGCAGGCGGGGGCTTTCCGGGCCCGCATGCGCGGGAACGAGGGGGTTCTGATGTCTGTGCATGTCATCGACCGGGCGTGGATCGTGAGTGATCGCACGCCGCACCAGGCGCGTCGGGTCAGTGAGGATGCGTGGGTGGTGTCGTATCTGCGCGGTCGGATGTTGACGACCGAGCAGGCGACGGCGGCGATCCAAGCGGCGGAAACGGTTTCGCTGATGGAGGAGCTGGCGAGCCGGATGGGGCTCACCGCGCTGGAAGCCCTCGGTCTGGTCGTTATCGAAACGCCGTGGGATACCGGGCCGCCGCGACGTCGGCTCCGGTTGCCGCGTCCGGGCGGGCGGCATCGCCGCTGATTTTCACATCTCGCATACCGCAATACCATTCGACCCAGGGGGTTATCGCAGTGGAACCGCTGCCGACCAAAGAACTCGTTTTACATGCCTGCCGTGTCGTGCCCCGAGTCGACCAGCCGATCCTCGAGTCCGCACATCTACTCGCCGGATTACACCGGCAACGGCTGCATACCGAGCTGGGCGAGGCGAACGACATCGATCAGCACCGCGCCCGGCTCGTTCTCGCCATCGACCGCTGGGTCGCCACCGAGGTGCCCCCTCCACACGGCGGCGCCCACATGCACACCGAAACCGTCGGCATGGTGATCGACCGCCTCGCCCAGTTCGCCGCGTGCGCCGACGAAGTCCTGCCCATCGCACCGGAGTGGGCCGTCCACAACGCCTGGGAGCGTCTCGCCGAACTCGCGGTCGGCTATGAAGATCTCGCCTACGAGGTCTCGGCGGGACTGCGCCGCCTCCCATACCTCAGCGGCCCGCGCGACCGACGATGAACCGCGACCGAAACGTGCCGAGAGCATCGCCACCGACATTTCGGAAAAGTCTGCGCCCGAGCTAATCCTCGGACGGGTCCGGCCAGGCGTGGGTTTCCAGCCGAGTGCGCACGCGGGTCACATCCGCCTCCGAAGGCATGTCGTTGGTCAGCTTGGTGATCATCACCTGGATGTCGGTCTTGTCGATGGGCAGTTCGCCGGAGCCGGCCAGCTCTGCCGTGATCTGAGCCACCTCCTCATCCGAGAGTCGGCGGCGAAGCAAGGCGAGTAGCGGGATGTAGTCGGATTCCGGGACACCGTCCGGATATCCGGCCCGCAGCCAGTCGATGATGGCGTTCAGGAAAGGTGGCATCGGCGAACGCTTTTCGTTCAGTCGGAATCGGCGGGGGGTTCGGCCAGTGGCCAGCCGCCCGCCGCCAGGTGGGAGGCGACGCGGGCGATGTCGCGGTCGTCCGGTTGCTCCTTCGCAACCCGGGCGATCGCTTCCTCGATCTCGGCGTGGGTGATCTCGCGGTCCGGGTTCGAAGCCGCCAACTCCTCGGCAATCACGACCACCTCGTAGTCGGTGAGGTGGCGGTGCAGCACCGCGAACAGGGCGACATAGTCCGAGCGCGGGACCCCCTGTGGATAGCCGGCGCGCAGCCAGCCCACGATCTTGCCGAGCAGGTGCGGCCGTAGCTGTGCAGGTTTCGCTTGATCGGTCACTCTGACGCCCCTCATGCCTGTTCGAACAGATGAATGCCGAACCTTGCCGCGATGAACGCTTTCGCGGTGTAGAGGATTCCGGTGATGATTGCCACCACCACCAACACGAGGCACACCATCGCGACCGCGAGCGCCGGGTAGTTGCGCCGCACCGTGCCTCCCTCTTCGACGATTTCCGACGCCGACCAGAACCGCACTCCGATCGCGAAGACCATCGGCAGCCCCGCCCCGAGCAGCAGCCCGGCCGACATCACCTTCCACAGCGAATTCAGATTCGTGACGAGAGTGTGCACGCCTGGACCTCCTAGACCTGCGCCGAATGGGACGTCGAGCCGAATTCCGTCGCCTGCCCGCCGGCCGCCGAGTCCTGGGTAACTCCCGGCGCATCGGTGGCGGCGCCAGGCGTCTCGCCCGGCCACTCGTTGACGTTGTCGGTGTGCACCGGATTTCGCCGGGAACGCAGATACATCAGCGTCGACAGCGCGATCAGAATGCCGAACACCACCAGCACGCCGGCCAGCCCGCCGACGAAATGCGCGACAGCCCAGCAGATCGCACCGGCCACACCGGCCAGCGGCAGCGTGAGCAACCATGCGACCACCATCCGCCCCATCACGCCCCACCGCACCTCGGCACCCTTGCCGAGCCCGGTACCCAGGATCGAGCCGGTCGCGGTCTGTGTGGTGGACAGCGGCAGCCCGAAGTGGGCGGAGGTGAGAATGATCGCAGCGGAAGCGGATTCGGCCGCGAGCCCCTGCGGCGAGTCGATCTCGACAAGCCCCTTGCCCAGTGTCCGGATGATCCGCCAGCCACCGAGATACGTGCCTGCCGCGATGGCGACGGCACACGCGGCCATCACCCACAGCGGCAGCTCGTCGTTCTTGGTGAGCGTCCCATGCGCGACGAGGGCAAGGAATATCACGCCCATCGTCTTCTGCGCGTCGTTGGTGCCGTGCGCCAGCGAGACCAGCGAGGCGGAACCGATCTGGCCCCAACGGAAACCTTCGGTAACTTTGTCCTCGGTGGAGGACCTGGCGATCCGGTAGACCAGCCAGGTTCCGATCGCCGAGACCAGCGCGGCGACGACCGGGGCGAGCACCGCGGGAAGAATGATCTTGGTGACCACCCCGTCCGAACCGGACGCCCAGATCACACCGCTCCAGCCCAACGAGGCGAGCGTCGCGCCGATCAGACCGCCGAACAGGGCGTGCGACGAACTGGACGGCAGGCCGAACAGCCAGGTGAGCAGGTTCCACAAGATACCGCCGACCAGACCGGCGAACACGATGATGAGCAGGTCGTGACCCGACACGGCATCGAGACGAACGATGCCCTTGGCCACCGTGGCGGCGACGGCAACCGACAGGAAGGCGCCGAGCAGGTTCAGCACCGCCGACAGCGCGACCGCGACGCGAGGCTTGAGCGCACCGGTCGCGATCGACGTCGCCATGGCGTTGGCGGTGTCATGGAAGCCGTTGGTGAAATCGAATGCGAGTGCCGTCACGACGACGATCAGGAGAACCAGGAATTCGACGGTCACGCTTCTAGTGTGCGGCACCCGCCAACGTCATCGCCAAAGTGGTTGCCGTCAGTCGGACGTCCAGGACGGGATAACGTGGATTGTGCTCTCTCTCAGCCGAGCCGCGTGCATCCCGGTGTGACCGGACGACCTGCGAACCGATCGTCTATCCACGCATTCGCACCGGGGATCCCGCTGAGGCCGACGATGAAGTGCTCCCCGAGATGCACCTCGAAGTCCACCTCCGCCCCACCACGGCACCAGTCCGCGTAGAGATTTTCGGCCCCGGCCAATGGCACCCACGGATCGTGCGTGCCGTGATAGAGGAACACCGGCACCTTCGGCGCGGTCGCGCCCATGCGATTGTCGGCCAGGATCTCCTTGATCATCGGCAGCTCGGTGGGCGCGGCGACATTGGTGAGCGCCTGCACCGGAATCGGCGCGACGACACCGGCGAACCCCGCCGACGACATGCACATGTCCTTGCCGATCTGGGCCAAGCGCCAGCCATTGTCGTTCATCAGACCGAGCATTTCCGGATACTCCCTGGCCAGCCCGAGTGTCGCGGCAAGAAACACTCCGGAGGCGGCGTTGCGGCCGTCCATGCCGGCCAGCAACATGCCGAAGTCGGCGGGCACGCCCCCGAACGCCGCGCCGACGAGGTTCACCTCCGGCGCGTAGTCGGGTGCCAACTGCGCGGCCCATCCGGTCGCGATCGCACCGCCGGAGTATCCCGTGACCACGGTGGGCGTGTCCGGCGGCAACCCGAAGTCCGGTGTATGGACCACGGCCCTGATCGCGTCGAGCACCGCGTGACCGGCCATCCGACCGGCCCCGTAAGCCTGCCGCGGGCCCTGGTGGTCGGGGACGATCACGGCGTAGCCCTTGGACAACGGAATCTGCGCGGCCCACAGCTTGCCCTCCAGCGCGGACTTCAACTCGTAGGACGGCGCGCATTTGTGCCCGAGCGAGTCGATCGCGGCGTTGAACGACAGCAGCGGGCGCGGCCCGGGGCCGGTCCACGGCGCGGTCGGCACGAGCAGCGTCGCGACCACCGGCACCGGCCGACCCTTGGCATCGGTGGATCGAATCAGCAGTTCGGTCGAGTTCAGCGGAAAGAAGGTCAGGCCCGTGCCGCTCGGGCGGGTCGTGAGAATCGTTCCCGGCGGCTGGCTCTCGAAGTCCGGCGGCGGCGTGTAGAACGGATCGCCCAGCGGCGTCGGTAGGACTCCGGAGTACTCACCCGACGGTGTGACGAATTGCTCGATCGGATCAGCGCGCGCGGACGTCCCGGCCACCGCACTCACGGCCAGTGCGCCGACCAGCGCCAACACCGTTCCGGCGTACCGCCCACGCAGCCGCCATCGCACCATCGCACCCACCTGCCGACCCCTGTCCCGAAGCAAGAAACCCTGCCGAACCACTGCGGTGTGTCGAGCATCCGCCACCCTGATGAGCCCATACTGACAGCGGCACAGCCATCATCGCAGCGTCACACGCCGACGGTGTCAGATCACGGTCTGATCAAGGCAGCAGTGCGCGCACCGTGCCGATGGTGTCGGCCTCGACGGGATCCTTGTCTGGGCGATAGCGCACCACCCGGGCGAAGCGCAGGGCGACGCCGCCGGGATAGCGCGGGCTGATCTGGACACCGTCCAGGGCGATCTCGACGACGAGTTGGGGCCACAGGTACACGGTTGACCGGTCACGTGCCCGCTCGTGCCGCGGGAATTCGGCTGTCTGCCAGTGCAGTAGCGCGTCGGTCAGTCCCTTGAATGTCTTGCCGACCATCACCGGATCGCCGGTTTCCGGATCGCGCGCGCCAAGGTGCAGATTCGACAGGTAGCCGGTGCGGCGACCGTAGCCCCACTCCGCGCCGAGCACGATCAGGTCCAGGGTGTGCGTCGGCTTGATCTTCTGCCAGGCCCGCCCGCGCCTGCCCGCCGCGTACGGTGCGGTCAACGACTTGATCATGACCCCCTCGTGGCCGGCCGCGAGCACACCGTCGAAGTATTCGGCGGCCGCTTCGGCATCGGGCCGGATCAGCGCGGGAATGCTGTACGCCCCGGCCACCTTCGTGAGCGCGGCGCGCCGTTCGGACAGCGGAGCATCGAGCAGGTCCCTGCCGTCCAGGTGCAGACAGTCGAAGAAGTACGGGTGCAGCAGCAACTCCCGGGTGGAACTCACCTCGGCGAAGCGGCTCATGGTCTCCTGGAATGGACGCGGCCGCCCGGAGTCGGTGAGCGCGAGCGTCTCCCCGTCCAGCACGACGCTCGTACACGCCAGCCCCGCGACCAGCTCCACCAGCTCCGGCACCCCCGCGGTGATCTCGCGCAGCGTCCTGGTGAACACCCGGACCTGATCGCCCTCCCGGTGCACCTGGATGCGGGCGCCGTCCATTTTGTGCTCGACACTCACCTCGCCGTCGAATTCGGCAAGCGCCTCATCGAGCGTCGCACCCGGCGAGGCGAGCATCGGCTGGATCGGACGACCGACCTCCAGACGGAACTCGGCAAGCGCCTCGGCTCCGCCGGTGAGCGCGGCCGCGGCGGTGACCGGCAGCTGACCGGAAAGCATGTACGCCCTGCGCACCAAATCCGGCGGCACGTCCGCGGCCTCGGCCACCGCCTCGCTGACGACCGCCGTGAGCGCGCCCTGGCGCAACTCGCCGGTCAGCAGTCTCAGGAGAAAGTCCTGTTCGTCGTGAGTCGCGGCGGACCACAGCGCCGCAAGCAGTTCTTTGCGGCGGGCCGTCGAGCCGGGGCCCGCGGTCTCGGCCAAATCGCTCAGCGCGGAGTTCACCGCCGAAACCGTCAGCGTCGCAACGATTGCCGGTGTGCCATCCATCGCAGTGAGCGTCCGCCAGCCCGTCCCGATCCGACCCTGCGGCAGTTCGCCGGACACCCAGGCGACCACCGCCGCCAACTCCTGCGGCGCGGCCGCCGCCAGCAGCTGTGCCAACGTGGCGATCTTCGTCTTTCGTGACCTGGTCGCGCGAACGGTCCCCGAGGCCTGCACGACATCCGAGAACATCACCTCCCGACGGTAACCCGCGGGTGTGACACATCGCTCCGGCCGACTGCTAATTTTTCCTTGGCAGGCATGCGAAAGCACCCATAAACTGGACATATGGCCAAGACTTACGTCGGAACGCGGCTGCGCCAGCTGCGGACCGAACGAGAGCTGAGCCAGGTCTCACTCGCCCAGAAGCTGGAGATCTCGGCGAGCTATCTCAACCAGATCGAACATGACGTGCGCCCGCTGACCGTACCGGTGTTGCTGAAGATCAGCGAGGTATTCGGCGTCGACGCGACGTTTTTCTCCTCCCAGGACGACACCCGGCTCATCGCCGAACTCCAGGAGGTCGTGATGGACCAGGAGCTGGGCATCGAGGCCGACACCCAGGAGATCGCGGACATGATCTCGGCGCACCCGAGTATGGCCCGCGCGCTGGTGAACATGCACAACCGCTACCGCAACACCTCCGCCCAGCTGGCGGCCGCCACCGAGGACCGGTTCGCCGACGGAGCGGGCAGCGCGGCGATCAGCAAGCCGCACGAGGAAGTGCGCGACTACTTCTACCAGCGGCAGAACTACATCCACGCATTGGACACGGCCGCGGAGGAACTCACCGCCCGCATCCGCTTCCACGGTGGTGACGTGAACAGCGAGGTCGCCAGGATGCTGCGGGCGCACGGCGTGCGGATCCTCGAACGCATCGACCTCGGCGAGGGCGTGCTGCACCACTACGACCCACAGACCCAGCACCTGGAGATCGCGCCTCACCTCTCCGGCGGGCAACGCACTTTCAAGCTGGCCGCCGAGCTGGCCTACTTCGAGTGCGGGGAGCTGCTCGAAAAGCTGGTCGACGAGGGTAATTTCGCGTCCGAGGACGCCCGCAAGCTGGCCATGCTCGGCCTTGCCAACTACTTCGCTGCGGCAATGGTCCTGCCGTACAAGCATTTCCACGAGGTCGCCGAGGATTTCCGCTACGACATCGAGCGGCTGTCGGCGTTCTTCACCCAGAGCTACGAGACCATCTGCCACCGGCTGTCCACTCTGCAACGGCCGGCACTGCGCGGCGTCCCGTTCTCCTTCGTCCGGGTCGACCGGGCGGGAAATATGTCGAAACGCCAGTCCGCCACCGGCTTCCACTTCTCCGCCAGCGGCGGCACCTGCCCGCTGTGGAACGTCTACGAGACCTTCGCCTATCCCGGCAAGATCATGACGCAGATCGCCCAGATGCCCGACGGCCGCAAATACCTTTGGGTGGCCCGCACGGTGGAGCGCCGCGCCACCCGCTACGGGCAGCCGAGCAAGACCTTCGCGATCGGCCTCGGTTGCGAACTGCGACACGCAGGCCGCGTGATCTACGCCGACGGTATCGATCTGGACGAAGTCCAAGCCACCCCGATCGGCGCGGGCTGCCGCGTCTGTGAACGCGCCAACTGCCCCCAACGCGCCTTCCCACCCCTCGGCAAGGTCCTCGACATCAGCGAACACCGCAGCTCGGTCTCCCCCTACGTGCTGAAGTAGTCGCCCCCTCACCGGTCACCGCGAACTTCGAATGCCTGGCAGGACGTCGCCTTGGCGCGAGGAGTGAATAGACCCGGCGACACCCTTCCCCCGAAAACGTAAGGACCCACCAGCCGCGCGACTGGTGGGTCCTTGGCGTCAACCGACCGGACTTGGATCTGTGATACTCAGAGGGCCCCAGTCAGCTTGATCTGTGAACTCAGCAAGGGTCGCCCAATGAGCGTGCATCCTTGTGAGATCAAGCGCCCCTGAGCTAAGCAGGTACTTGAAATGCGCAGATGCGTTTCCAAGAGCCGTTCCCGGTCGTGTATCCGCCTGCCACAGCAGCTGTTCACAAATTGTGCGTATACCGAGTACTTGTTAAGCGATTCGGTTGCCGCTACGCTATGAACCACGCCAGTTCGACAATCGAGATGGAACGCTTCGACGCAGTCACTCGAGAACTGACCAAGGCAAAGCGATGCCCCGGGTGGCATGCCGGAGCAGAGGCGAACCCGGGGCGTACTCCTGTATTGTAGCGCAACTTTGCGGTGCCCTGAACCGGATGCGAGGCAAGCAAGATGGTGACCGAACCCGACTGGATCCGCGACGCCCTGTCGCAGGCGAGGTTCGCGCCATACCTGGCTAAGACTGGTGGTGACATCGACACTGCGATCCGGTTGTACTGGTGGAATATCGATATCTCGGCGGCGTTCTATACCCCTCTTCACTGCCTCGAATTGGCCCTGCGCAACGCGGTGCACCAACGGCTGACCGATGAGTTCAAACGCCAAGACTGGTGGGGAGTCGCTCAACTGCGCGAGCCCGGACTGCAGATGGTGACCAGCGCTCGAAGTAAGCGCACTGGGCGTGGGGGGCAAATACACAGCCGACGACATCGTGGCTGAACTGTCCTTCGGGTTCTGGGTTTCACTCACCAGCAAGACGTATGACCGTAGTTTGTGGGTGCCGTACCTGCACAGGGCTTTTCCCTTGTATCGCGGTCCGCGCGGGCGCTTGCACTACGACCTGCAAACGATGCGGCTGTTCCGAAACCGGATCATGCACCACGAACCGATCCATCACCGTCATCTGGAAGCCGATCATCAAACGATCCTTCGCCTGTTGGGCTACCTGTCGCCCAGCTTGATCGACCAGTTGGAGTCGTACGATCAGGTCGTGCCTACGCTCGGCCGACGGCCCGATCGCACGACGCTGCTCACACGAGGAGCGAGAGATGAGTGACGAAAGTGGCTACGTCACTCTGAAAGACATAGCCGATCGGGCCGAAGTCCGGCTCAGCGCCGTCAGCAACTGGCGCACGCGGCACGCTGATTTCCCAAAGGGACACACCGTTTCTGGACGTGAAGTGTTCGAGATAGGCGACGTCGCGCGTTGGCTACAAAGAAGAAAGGTTCCGCGCAACAGGCTCAAACCCGACGAGCGAGCGGATACCAGCTACGCCGACCGCGTCTTACGCAACGCGGAGACCTCCGAGATGACAGGCACGAGCCCGGCGCCTCGGGAGGCGGAACACCCAAAATCAGACAGCCCGGCTCTGCTGTGGGCAGCAGCCAACAAAATGCGCGGTACGCATGACACAGCTTCGTCCCTCGAATTGTTGCTCGGCTTGGTATACGTCAAGACCTGCCATACCGACATCTGGCGATCGCTGATCGAGTCCTCGGACTGGCTCGAGTTCCGCAGTCTGCTCGAAGAAGTGTCGATACCCTTGGGAGCGGACACCCAGTCCGTTCCGGTGTTCCGGACGATGAAGCACACGCCCGACCCGTCCCTGATCGAAGCCGCGCACCTCATCGACCAAATCGATTTCAGCGAAGGTGGTCCTGAATCGACTCCGGGGCGCATCGGGGAAGCCATACTTGCCAACCTGGAACGCGACATGGGTCGCAGCGGCGGCTATTTCACACCCCCAGATGTCGCCCGGTGCCTGGTTGAACTAATCGATCCAAGTTCTTCTGATCATGTATACGACCCGGCCTGCGGGTCCGGCGAATTGCTGAGTGCTGCGGCCATACATGCCAACCGTCTGAGCGGTTCGCTAGATGGTTGGCAGGTTTACGGCCAGACACCACTCGAGTGGTCGTGGCTGACCAGCAGGATGAACCTCGCGCTTCATGGCATCGAGGCTGACCTGAGCATGCCGAGTAACGCGCTGATCGAGGACCGGTTCCCGGAGCGCCGGTTCAGCCGGATTATCGCGAACCCACCATTCAACCTGCGTGTGGACCTGCCGCAAAACCGGACGTGGCCGTTCGGAGATCCGCCCTCGCACAACGCCAACTTCGCCTGGCTGCAGCATGTGGTCACCAAGCTGGAGCCGATGGGGCGAGCAGCAGTGCTGATGCCTGCAGGCGCGGCCTTCGCACGAAGCGCTATCCGCGGGCGCATGGTCGCGGCCGGCGTGATTGAGTGTGTCATCGCGTTGCCGCGTCAGCTATTCAGATTCACCAGCATTGCGACCATGGTGTGGATCCTGCGTGGGCTTGAAACCACCGCAGAGTTCTCGGAGATGTTGTTCATCGATGCTCGGGACCTTGGCGAAATGGTCGACCGTACGGAACGGCGGCTCAGCGCGGATGACATCAAGCGAATTGTCGACGAGTACAACACGTGGCGAGGCAGCGGCGAGTCCAGAAAATTCACCGGAAACGATGGCTTCTCGCGAGCCGTTGATCACGAAGAGATTAGCGAGAACAATTACAACTTGGAGCCGGCCCACTATGTCAGTACGCCCAGCCAGAGGCCGGATACAGCACAGCTGATCACAGAACTAGGAGCCCTGCGGAACGAGTTCGATGATCTCAGCAAACGCGCCGATACGTTGCGCACGACTCTGGAGGCTCGCCTAGCTGCAGTCGTAGCTGGACATCACTCGAGCAGGGAGGGGCAGTCTGTCCGGCTCGAAACTCTATGCGACGTACTTCCAGGTCCGGGCACTGTGTCGAGAAGCGGTCACGAACAGTGCTGGATACCGTTGGTACTGCCACGCAACATCAACAACAATCGGATCGGGTATGAAAATCTAGACGTGGTGCCACCGGCTGTGGCCGAGCGAATGGCCAGATACCGACTGGTCAGCGGAGACATCGTTACCGCACGTGCGGGCACACTTGGGCGGTACGGCCGGGTACTGGAAGAACAGACCGGATGGCTGCTTGGGCCTGGGTGCGTTCGACTACGCCCGAAGGGCAACGCAGACGCCGACTATCTGACCTACTACTTGAGCAGCCCCATCGCCCTCGACTGGCTCATGGAGCATGCGACCGGCTCAGCCATCCAGCACGTCAACGCGGCGACTATGCGAGAGATGCCGATCTGGCTTCCGTCTCTGACGACGCAGCGCACAATCATCGAAGTTCTGGACCCATTCCACAGGGCAGCATCGACTCACAACCAGATCAGCACGAACACAAGGAAACTTCACAACACACTCCTAGCAATGCTGATGTCGCCAGCCACAGCACCCGAGATCGAGTAACCGGGCCCAGGAAGGAGCCGTGTCCGCAGTCACCTCCTCAGCCCTTCAACCGAACACCACACTGGTTTGTTGGACTCGCGGCAGGTGCCATACGCAGCGCCGCAGGCGCTGCAAAATTACACAACCCAATGGATACGCAGGCCGACCAAGGTCATCCCGAAGGCGCCGACCAGGAGCAGGGCGAGGGTCCAGGCGAGGGCCGAAAAGCCGTGTGGCGCAGCGGCCGCGGCGACCAGCGGGCCCACGGTGGCACCCACGTAAAAGCTGAACATGGCGACCGACATGGCGGCGGCACGCGACTCGCCACCCAATTCGCCCGCGCTCTGCAGGACCGCGGGGGCGATGATGCCGAGGCCGCCGACCAGGATCGCGAGCAGCACGGTGAGCACCGCGAGGTGTGTCCCCTCGAACGTTGCCGCCACCATCGCCGAGGCCGCGATCAGGACGCCGAGCACGATCTGACCGTGCTTCGACAGCCGGGCCAGCGGGATGGCCAGCAGCGGCAGTGCCACCATCACCGGGAGCGCTCCCGCACGCAGGGCGAGCAGGTCACCCGATCCCTTGACGATGCCGGTGAGTTCGAGGCCGGTGTAGATCCCGACCATCACCGCCATGCTCATCGCACCGGCCACGAGCAGCGGAAGCAGCGGCTTGATGCGCAGCACCGCGGGGATCGCGGCATAGCTGTGCCGCAGCGGAAGGTGTCGGCCGGTTGGCACGTCGCCGAGCATCACGCTGCGCAACACCAGCGCCAGCACGGCGAAAACAACAGCGGCGCCGATGAATACGGCGTGCCACGGGAAAGAGCCGACTACCGCCTGCGAGACGATCTGCGCGACCACAGTCGCCGCGAGGAACGATGTCGCCACCGACATGGTGGCCACCGCGCGGTGCGCGGGGGCGATGCGTGTGGCCACGTAGGCCATGATCGCGGGCGGAATCGAGCCGACGACCAGCCCCTGCGCCACTCGCAGGCCGACGGCCAGTGGCGCACTGAACGCCAGTCCGGTCAATAGAGTGACCACCGAGGCGGCCAGCATGCCGGTGACCAGTACCCGGCGGTGGCTGTAGCGGTCGGACAACGGGCCGAACAACACGAAGCCGCCCGCGTAGCCGAACGCGAACGCGCTGATGATCCAGGTCATCACGCCGGACCCGACGCTCCAGTCGGCTTTCATGGCGTTGAAAAGGGGGATCGGGACGTACATCTGGCCGGTGGCCATCAGGGCGGACAGCACAAAGACGGGCAGCGTGCGCCCGGTGTGGGCGCGTGGCGACGCGTAGCGGTGACGCGTCATGGCCGGGGTGTCGGCCGGAAGCTGATAGGTGGGCGTAGCCATCTCATGACAGTAAGTCTGCCGCACTCGCGCTGTCAACCAAATAGTTGGTTTAATGAAATGGTAAAGTGTGCCCATGACTGCCACGATGAAACGAAGCGACGCGACCAAGCAGGCCCTCCTGCGCGCCGCGCGCGACGAATTCGCGCAGTACGGCTTGGCCGGCGCCCGGGTCGACCGCATCGCGGAGGCGGCGGGCGTGAACAAGGAACGCATCTACGGCCTGTTCGGCAGCAAGGACAAGCTGTTCGACGTCATCCTCATCGAGACCATGCGCGAGTTCCTGGACGTGGTCAAACCGTTGGCCGACACCGAACCGGGCGCCTACGTCGGCAAGCTGTTCGACTACCACCGGCACAACCCACAGCTGCTGCGGCTGCTGCTCTGGGAGGCGCTGCACCGCGGCGCTGACGCGCATGACATCGATGGCTGGCGCGCCGAGCATTATGTGCGCAAATTCGACCGCGCCCAAGAGCAATTCGACGTGGACTCCAGTCGCGCGGGCCGCCTGCTGCTCGCACTGTGCGGCCTGGCCAACTGGTCGCACGCGGTGCCGCAGACCACCCGGCTACTGCTCGGCGAGGCCGCCGCGGAGGACAAGGACGCGACCCGTGAGTTCATGATGGAGTTCGCCAGGGCGGCTATGCGGCGCGACCCAGCCGCGGACGCCGACGAAGCGTCCCTCCCGGAAGTCGAATTGGTCAACACCTTGACCGCTGGCGAGACGTCCGAGGTGGACCTGGCGGCACGCCGCCTGCGCGACGCTCGAGCGGCCACTGAAGCCGCCCGCGACGACCTCGCCGCCGCCTTGCGCACCGCCCACGCCGAGGGCGCGAGCGCCAACCAACTGGCCAGACAGGTCTCCGGCACCCTCTCCCGCCCAGTCGTACTGAGACTCCTGTCCACACCCAGCACCTGACCGCGGTACACGCGAGAATGTCTCGCTATGGTCTGTTGTTCGCGGATCAGAAGGCTGCCTCGTCCAGGTTCATGATGTCGTTGTCGAGGGTGGTGACGACTTCCTTTACCGCCGTTAGCTGCGGTAGCACGTTCTTGGCGAAGAAGCTTGCTACAGCAACCTTTCCGGTGTAGAAGGCACGGTCCTTCGCCGGTGCGTCGGCCGCGAGGGCCGCGGCCGCGATCTCCGCTTGGACCAGCAGTCGCCAGCCGATGAGCAGGTCACCGACCGCGAGCAGGAAGCGCACCGAGCCGAGGCCGATTTTGTACAGTTCGGTCGGCGACTGTTGCCCGGCCATCAGAAAGCCGGTGAGCGTGGCGGTCATCGCCTGCACGTCGGCCGAGGCCGTGTGCAGCAACTGCCGCTCGGCCTCGAACCGGCCGGTCTTCGCATCGAGGAAGGCCGCGATCCGGCGGTTGAGGTGGCCGAGCGCCGCGCCCTTGTCGCGGACGATCTTGCGGAAGAAGAAGTCCTGTGCCTGGATGGCGGTGGTGCCCTCGTACAGCGAGTCGATCTTCGCGTCCCGGATGTACTGCTCGACCGGGTAATCCTGCAGATAACCCGAGCCGCCGAAGGTCTGCAGCGACTCGGTCAGGTACTGATAGGCCCGCTCGGAACCGACGCCCTTGACGATCGGCAGCAGCAGGTCGTTCACCCGGTGCGCGACGTCGGCGTCGGCGCCCGAAACCAGCTGCGCCACATCGGCGTTCTGGTGGGCGGCGGTGTACAGGTACACCGCGCGCAGCCCCTCGGCGTACGCCTTCTGGGTCGCCAGCGAACGACGCACGTCCGGATGCTGACTGATGGCGACCCGGGGCGCGGCCTTGTCGGTCATCTGGGTCAGATCTGCGCCCTGCACCCGCTCCTTGGCGTAGTCGAGGGCGTTCAGGTAGCCAGTCGAGAGCGTTCCCGAGGACTTGATGCCGACCATCATGCGCGCGTTCTCGATCACCTGAAACATCTGCGCGATGCCGTTGTGCACCTCGCCGACCAGCCAGCCCTTGGCAGGCACGTCGGCGCCACCGAAAGTCAGCTCGCAGGTGGGCGAGGACTTCAGGCCCATCTTGTGCTCGACCCCGGTGACATACACACCGTTGCGGTCGCCGAGTGCCAGCGTCTCAGGGTCGAACAGGAACTTCGGCACGTAGAACAACGAGAGGCCCTTGGTGCCAGGGCCCGCCCCCTCCGGCCGGGCCAGCACCAGGTGGAAGACATTCTCGGCGGTGTCGCCGACCTCGGCACCCGAGATGAAGCGTTTCACGCCTTCGATGTGCCAGGACCCGTCCTCCTGCCGGATGGCTTTGGTGCGGCCTGCGCCGACGTCCGAGCCCGCGTCCGGCTCGGTCAACACCATGGTGCCCTGCCAGCCCTTCTCGAGGCCGAGAGTGGCCCAGTGCTTCTGCTGCTCGGTGCCGACGTTGTACAGCACGGAGCCCATCACCGGACCCATGTTGAAGAAGGAGGCCGAGGGGTTGGCGGAGGTGATCATCTCCGCGACCGCCCATACCAACGCCGCGGGCGCGGGGATGCCACCCATGCCCTCCGGCATACCCAAACGGCTCCAGCCCGCGTCCCGCACGGCGGCGACCGTCTTACGAAGCGGCTCAGGAACGGAGAGGGAGAAGGTGTTCGCGTCGTAGACCACCGGCTCGCGGTCGGCCGCCGCGAAGGATTCCGCGACGGGCCCCTCGGCCAGCCGCCGCACCTCGGACAGGATCTCGCGGGCCGTGTCGGAGTCGAGGTCACCATAGGCGCCGGTATCCAGGAGCTTGTCCAGCTCGAGCACTTCGAACAGGTTGAACTCGATGTCTCTCAGGTTCGCCTTGTAGTGCCCCACCTTGTCCTCCTCGACTCGAGACCGCACTGCCGTTGTGCGGATCGCGGGTTCTGACGTCGTACAAATCGAAGCGTGCCGCACGTCGGTGACGCTACGCAACCGTAGACACACCACCCCCAGGCAGCGTGGGGTTCTGCCCGACCTCGCACCAGTTCACCCACTGTCGACCGCAAAACGTTCACATCGGCGAAACAGACGAAACCGACTCGTGACCGGGAGATATTCCGGTGCAACAACTCCTCTCTACCGTTCGCATCACGAATACAGCCGCTGTATACGGCGCGGTCTACAGCCATGACCGGCGCGAAAGGCGGCGTATTCGATGCGGCGCGAACCCAGCGCCGCCGCACTACCTGATGAGGAGAAGGGTTCCGCCCCATGCCAGATTCCCGTGCCAGCCATCGACACCGCTCCACGCGCATGATCAAGGCCTTGGCGGTGCCGACCGCGATCGCGCTCGCCGGCCTGTTGCTGACTGCCTGTGGCGCCAAAGACGACGCCTCGACTACCGGCTCGAACGCCGTGTCCTGCGTCGACACGTCGAAGGACACGATCAAGGTCGGTTCGCTGCACTCGCTGTCCGGCACCATGGCCATTTCCGAGGTCACCGTCGCCAACTCGACCAAGCTGGCCGTGGACCAGATCAACGCCGCGGGCGGCGTGCTGGGCAAGAAGGTCGAACTGGTGCTCGAGGACGGCGCCTCGGACCCGAAAACCTTCGCGGAGAAGGCGGAGAAGCTGATCAGCTCCGACTGCGTCGCGGCGGTGTTCGGCGGGTGGACCTCGTCGAGCCGTAAAGCCATGAAGCCGAAGTTCGAGAGCCTGAACTCGCTGCTCTACTACCCGGTCCAATACGAGGGCCTGGAGGACAGCAAGAACATCTTCTACACCGGCGCGACCACCAACCAGCAGATCATCCCGGCGCTCGACTACCTGAAGCAGAAGGGCATCACCTCCCTCTACCTGGTCGGCAGCGACTACGTCTTCCCGCAGACCGCCAATCGCGAGATCAAGGCTTACGCCGCTGCCAACGGCATCGAGATCAAGGGCGAGGACTACACCCCGCTGGGTTCGACCGACTTCTCCACCATCGTGAACAAGGTCCGCGCCGCGAAGGCCGGCGCGGTGTTCAACACCCTCAACGGCGACTCCAACGTCGCCTTCTTCCGCGAGTACACCAACGCGGGCCTGAAAGCCGCTGACATGCCGGTGGTTTCGGTATCCATCGCCGAAGAGGAAGTCGCGGGCATCGGCGCGCAGAACGTCGCAGGACAGCTGACCGCCTGGAACTACTACCAGACCGTCGACACCCCCGTGAACAAGAAGTTCGTCGCGGACTACAAGGCCGCGTATGGCGCCGACAAGCCGACCTCGGACCCGATGGAAGCCGCCTACGCGTCGGTCTATCTGTGGAAGAACACCGTCGAGAAGGCGAAGTCGTTCAAGGTGGCGGACATCCAGGCCGCCGCCGACGGCGTGACCTTCGAGGCGCCGGAGGGCCTGGTCACCATCGATGGCTCCAACCACCACATCACCAAGACCGCCCGCATCGGCGAGATCCGTCCGGACGGACTCATCTACACCGTGTGGGACTCGGGCAAGGCAGTCACACCGGACCCGTACCTGAAGTCCTACGACTGGGCCGAGAACCTGAAGTAGATCTGTGTTGAATTCGCAGCACCTGCGGAGCTGTGTGTTCGCGGTCCGTGAAGCCAAGCACTACCCGCCCGCGACCGGCTCGCATCCGAGCGACCGACGCGGTCACGAGTCCCGCCGGCTCATACGCGAGCCACCGAAGAAGCCGCAAACATGCACCGCCGCACATCCACCCGACACGACCACATCGGCCCCACTCCCGCTTCCGAGCGCAGCGAGACCGAGCATTGCCCCGTTCGCGGCCCGGCTCGCGTCCGAGCGGCCGACGCGTCCGCGACGAAGTCGCCAGCGGCGGTCGCTCGGACGCGAGCCAAAGGGGGCCGCGAACACGCCGCGCCCGCGCGGCCAAAAACACCGGAGTTCCTTATGGACGTTGTGATCGGCCAGCTCTTCACGGGGCTGAGCCTGGGATCGATTCTCTTACTTGCCGCGCTCGGGCTTTCGCTGACCTTCGGTCAGATGGGCGTGATCAACATGGCGCACGGCGAGTTCATCATGGCCGGGTGCTACACGACTTACGTGGTGCAGAAGGTCATCTCGTCGGCGGGTGTCTCGCTCGTCGTCTCGCTGCTCATCGGCTTTCTCGTCGGCGGGCTGCTCGGCGCGGCGTTGGAGATGGGCCTGATTCGCTGGATGTACGACCGACCGCTGGACACCTTGCTGGTCACCTTCGGTGTCGGGTTGGTGTTGCAGCAGCTTGCCCGTGACATCTTCGGCGCGCCAGCCAAGAACGTCGTCGCACCCGGATGGCTCAGCGGCGGCGTCACGATTGTGGGGGCGGTGGTGCCGAAGACCCGCATCTTCATTCTCGTCCTCGCGGTCGTCGCGGTGACCGCGCTTGCCGCGGTGCTCAAAACGACGCCGCTGGGACGGCGCATCCGCGCGGTGGTGCAGAATCGGGGTCTGGCCGAGACCTCCGGCGTCTCCAGTCGTTTCACCGATATCAGCACCTTCTTCATCGGGTCCGGGTTGGCCGGCGTCGCAGGTGTCGCGCTCACGCTGATCGGTTCCACGAGCCCGACCATCGGCCAGAGCTACCTGATCGACGCGTTCCTCGTCGTGGTCATCGGCGGGCTCGGCCAGATCAAGGGCACGGTGATCGCGGCGTTCGCCCTAGGCCTGCTCAATTCCTATATCGAATATTCGACCACCGCGTCCATCGCGAAGGTCATCGTCTTCGTCATCATCGTCATCTTCTTGCAGGTCCGTCCACAGGGTTTGTTCACCGTCCGCACAAGGAGCCTGGCTTGACTTCGCTCGTACAACGGTGGCGCGCGCACTCCTCGCTCACCGCGCCGGCCGGTTTCGCGGTCGCCGCTCTGCTGCTGTTCGCGGTCGCCCCCGCGGTGCTCAGCGACTTCCGGCTCAACTTGCTCGCGAAGTTCCTCTGCTTCGCGATCGTCGCGGTCGGCATCGGATTGGCCTGGGGCCGTGGCGGAATGCTGACTCTCGGTCAGGGTGTGTTCTTCGGCATCGGCGCCTACGTCATGGCGATGCATCTGCAGATGGCCGACGCGGCCCGGCTCGGCAACGACGTGCCGGAGTTCATGGAGATCGCAGGTATCCGCGAATTGCCCTCGTTCTGGCAGCCGTTCGCGTCCGCTCCGGTGGCGCTGCTCGGCATTCTCGTGCTGCCCGCGCTGATCGCCGCGGTGCTCGGCTACGGCGTGTTCAAGCGCCGGGTCAAGGGCGCTTACTTCGCCATCCTCAGCCAGGCGCTTGCCGCCGCACTTGCCATCCTGCTCACCGGCCAGCAAACCATCGGCGGCTTCACTGGCCTGTCGGATTTCCGCGCCTTCTTCGGCTTCAAGCTGTCCGACCCGGCGAATCGGCAGATGCTGTTCTTCATCGCGGCGGGCACTCTGCTGGTGGTGGTCGCGCTGGTGCGGCAGCTGATGCACAGCAGGTATGGCGAACTGCTCGTCGCCGTGCGCGACCAGGAGGAGCGGGTGCGCTTCCTGGGTTACGACCCGGCGAACGTGAAGATCGTCGCCTACGTGGTCGCCGCGTTCTTCGCGGGCATCGCCGGTGCGCTGTTCACTCCGATCGTCGGCATCATCTCGCCCGCCGACATCGGCGTCGTTCCGTCCATCGCGTTCCTCATCGGCGTCGCGATCGGCGGCCGCACCACCCTGCTCGGGCCGGCGCTGGGCGCGATCGGCGTGGCGTGGGCTCAGACGGCGTTCTCCGAGGAGTTCCCCTCCGGCTGGACTTACCTGCAAGGCGTGCTGTTTATCGTGGTGGTCGGCTTCGTCCCGGCCGGACTCGCCGGACTGTGGCCGATGCTGAAGAGCCTGCCGAACAGCCGGTTTCGGCGTTCGGCGCCGATCGTGGTGACCGAAGCGCTACCCGAGACCGAACCCGAGGCGGAGAAGGTGAAATCCCGATGACCGAGACGAAGCGACCCGAACTCGGCAGCAATGCCGGCATGTCCAGCGAGTACCTCGAAATCCGCGGCTTGTCCGTGAGTTTCGACGGCTTCAAGGCCGTCACCGACGTGGACCTGACGGTGTTGCAGGGCGACCTGCGCTTTCTCATCGGCCCCAACGGGGCGGGCAAGACCACGCTCATCGACGCGATCACCGGACTGGTCCCCGCGACCGGATCAGCGCAGAAGACCGGCGTCGAACTGCTCGGTAAGAAGGTGCACCAGATCGCCAGACTCGGCATCGGGCGGACGTTTCAGACCGCGAGTGTGTTCGAGCAGCTCAGCGTGCTACAGAATCTCGATATCGCGGCGGGCGCGGGCCGCTCGGCGCTCACCATGCTGCGGCGGCGCAAGTCGGTACTGCCCGGCATCGAGGAGGCGCTCGAGACCATCGGCCTCGGCGACCTGCGCGACCAACCCGCGGGGGTGCTGGCACACGGGCAGAAGCAGTGGCTGGAGATCGGCATGCTGCTGGTGCAGAACGCCTCGGTGCTGCTGCTGGACGAACCGGTCGCGGGCATGAGTGCCGAAGAGCGCGAGGAGACCGGGAACCTGTTGCGCCGGATCGGCGCCGAACGCGTCGTCGTGGTGGTCGAGCACGACATGGACTTCATGCGCGCCTTCGCCACGTCGGTGACCGTGCTGGCGGGCGGCGCAGTGCTCAGCGAGGGCACTGTCGAGAAGGTGCAGGCGGACCCGAGGGTGCAGGAGGTGTACCTGGGTACCGCCGCGGCCGTCGGGACGGAGCTGGAAGACGAAACGACCATGCAGGGCAAGGAGTCCGCTGAATGCTCGAGCTGATCGATATCCACTCCGGCTATGGCCGTACCGAGGTGATCCACGGCGTCTCGGTGACGGTTCCGGACGACAGCGTGGTCGCCGTCATGGGACACAATGGGGCGGGGAAGACCACGCTGCTGCGCACCGCCGTCGGCCTGATCGGCGCGAAGTCGGGGCGGATCGAATTCGACGGAGAGACCGTCACCAAGCTGTCCCCGTCTCGGCGGGTGCGCCGCGGTATCGCCTACGTACCGCAGGGACAGCAGAGTTTTCCACAGCTGACCACCGCCGAGAACCTGCAGGTCGTCGCGGACGGACGCAAGCGAGGCAAGGCACTGATCGACGAGTCGCTCGACCTGTTCCCCGCACTGCGTGACCTGCTCACCCGCAAAGCGGGTCTGCTTTCCGGGGGCCAGCGCCAGCAACTCGCGATCGCGCGGGCATTGATCACCGAGCCGAAGCTGCTCATCCTCGACGAGCCGACCGAGGGCATCCAGCCGTCGGTGGTCGCCGAGATCGAGAGCACCATCATCGATCTCACCCGGCGCGGCGGGCTGAGCGTGCTGCTGGTCGAGCAGCACATCGGCTTCGCGCTGCAGGCCGCGCAGCGCTACTACGTCCTGCGATCCGGCCGGATCACCTCCACCGGGGCCGGCGGCGCGGGCGCGGAGACCGCGGTCCGCTCGGCGATGGCGATCTGAGCGCCGCCATGACCCGCCACAGTGGTCGGATCCCGTTGAGCGAGCGCGTGTACGACTCGCTGCGCCGGGATCTGGCCACCGGAGCGATTGTGCCGACCGAACGGCTCGGCGAAGAACGTCTCGCCGAGATCTACCAGGTGTCGCGCACCCCGGTGCGCGAGGCTCTTGCTCGGTTGCAAGCCGAGGGGCTGGTCGAGCGGCTCTCCGACGGCCTGTACCCGTACCGGCCTCGGATCGACGAACTCGATCACCTCTATGAGTTGCGGATTGTGCTGGAGGCCAGTGGGATTCAACGGGGGCGGACCGGCGGACCCGCGTCGACGCCAGCACACGACCTGGATCTGGTGCGCGCGGAACTCAAAACCTGGCGTGCGTTGCGCGACGATCCGCCCGATCCGGGTCCCGGGCTGGTGGCCGCCGACGAACGGTTCCACACCACGCTGCTTGCCGCGGCGGGCAACGCCGCCCTTGCCGACGCGCTCACCGCGGTGCATGTCCGAGTACGGCCGGTACGCACGCTGGACCTGCCCACCCCGGACCGGATCGCCACGATGACCGCCGAGCACATCGCGATCGCGGAGCAGTTGCTGATCGGGGCGGTCGACGCCGCGCTGGAGACCCTCACCACCCATATCGACACCTCGCGGGCACATGTGCTCGCCCGCGCGCAGCATGCGCTGCGGCTCACCAAACTGGGCAGGGCCGTGCGAGATTGATGCTCAGCAGTTCGACTGGAACGGCCAGCACTCGGCCGGACGGTACGGCGGCGGCGACGGTGTCGGGCTGGTCGTGGTGGTGTCGGCCGCCGGGGCCGGCTGCGCCGAATCGTGGGCAAGCGCGGTGACGATCACTCCCAGCACGAGCACCATGCCGACAACCGCGACGGCTACCACGGTCCAGCCCGCGTACGCCTGCCGTTTGGTCGCGACGCCCGGCGTCGGCTCGACTCGCGGTTTCGGTTGGCGCGCAATGGTTGTCGTCGGCGTCGGCGCGTTCTCCTCGAATCCCGCGTCGATCAACTCGGTGCGGGCCGGTGCGAGGCCGGCGAGGCCGAGCGCGTTGCACGCGCCGATCACCCGGTCCGCGGTCCAATTGCGCGGGCCTGCGGAGAACCCCTCCAGATAGATGCGCAGCTCGGTCGCGTCCGCGACATTGCCGACGACGACGTCCAGGCCTGGCCGCAGGTTGGTGCGCGAAGGGCGCACCACCGCACCGCGAAACGGAATGAGCACGACGGCTCCACAGATGTGGCCCGGGTCCTGTAGCGACCGCTCGAGCATGTGCTTCACGGCGTAGATGCCGTGTTCCACTCGATCGGACGGACTTCCGGAATCGAGGTGATCCAGCTCCACCGGGGCATCGCTGATCTTCCACGGCCCGTCGGCGGGAATGCTCAGGACGCCGCTCTGCCTGCGTTCGAAACCGTGCACCTCGAGCACGGTGAGCCCCCGCGGCGTGCAGACCACCGCGTCGATCCGCCGGTTGTCCGCCTCCAGATCGATCATGGCGAGGCCGGTCGTCGGATACGACCGCAGGCACGCGACGAATTCCTGCTCGGCGCCGGAAAGCTGCGCTCCGGGCCTGATCCTCACCAGCATCTGTTCCCCTGCCGACCTGTTGCGTACACCTGGGTGCGGGCATCCCTTTGTGGCCGCGGCGACTCGCACCGGTACTGATGATGACGGGGTAACCCGCCGAAAACCACTGGAAAGCAAAAGAATGCTTCCGCGATTCGCGGCCTACCGCAAGGTAGGCTCACAACTCGGCCGGCACCGGCGCCGGCCGCACACACCACGCGGAGGTGGCGACCAAGCATGGTTTCAGCGCTGCGACCACGCATCTCGCCCGGACGACTCCGGGAACTCGGCCCGATCAACTGGGTTGCCTGGCAGATACTTTCCCGCGCCGCGGGTACCGACGACGCGCACTTGTTCAGCACGCTCGGTCGCACGCGGGGCCTGTTCCGCGGCTGGCTGCATTACTCGGGCAAGCTCATGCCGGGCGGGCGGCTGCCACGCCACGAGTCGGAGCTGGTCATCATTCGCGTCGCGCACCTGCGCCGGTGCGACTACGAGATGGACCATCACATCCGGCTCGGCAGGCGAGCCGGGATAACCGCAGAGGTCCTCGATCGGCTGCGCGGGGGACCGGGCGCGGAGGGTTGGTCGGACAAGCACCGAGCGCTGCTCACCGCAGTGGACCAACTGGTGGAAACGCGCGACCTCGACGACGACACGTGGGCCGCGCTGGCGGAACACTACGACGAACGCCGCCTGATCGAAATCATTTTGCTGGTCAACCAATACGAGGGTCTCGCAGCCACTATCACCGCACTGCGCATCCAGCGCGACGGCGTCTAGGTTCGGCATCAGGAGGCGCGCGTCCCCTCGATGTGGCGGGCCAGCCCATCCAGGACCCGGGCCAGCCCGAACTCATAGGCGTGGTCAGTACTGTAGGCGGCGTCGTGGACTCGGCCCGCGGCCGCGCCGACACGTGCGGCCAGCGGATAGCGCCGCACGTCGAAGACCTGCTCCAGCAGCGGGGCGGCGCGTTCCCACCACTGCCGGTCGGACATCGCACTGTCCGCGGCAGCGCGCTCGGTGTCGATGGCGATCCGGGCGACGGACGTAACGAAACCGAGTACGAACGTCAGGGCGGCGTCCATCGTGACATCATCGAGGCCGAGACCGTCGAACGCCCGCAGCTCGTGGTCATATTTCGCGGCTAGGCCGGGGCCGAGCGGCGGACGGGTAGTCGGCAGGTAGGCGACCCACGGATGGCGGGCCAACATGGCGCGGTTCTCCGCGGCGACCAAGGCGACCCGTTCACGCCAGGACAGGCCGGTCAGATCGGCGCGCTCCATCTCCGCGTACACCGTGTCCAGCATGAGGTCGACCAATTCGGCCTTGCCCGGCACATAGGTGTAGGTGGCCATCGGGGTCAGGCCCAGCTCGGTGGCGACCGCGCGCATGGTGAGTGCACCGATGCCCGCCGAGTCTGCGATCTCGATCGCCGCCGCGACCACCGCCTCGACGCTGCTGCGCTGCTTCGGTCCGCGGCCGGGGCTCGCCGGAACCCGCCACAGCAACTCCAGGGTGCGCACGGGGTCGCCCGCGCTGCTGCGCTCCTTCGGCTGTCCCACGCTGCCTCCAATTCGGTCGAACCCCGATCGTATCGACGTGATCCAGCTCATGGCACGAAGACTGGGGAGATTTCTCTACAAAGTATACTATACTTAGTACATAGTTAATGTCGGCAACCGAGGAGGACCTATGAACATCACCGCTTCCGCCATCTCGCTCAACGTCCCCGACCCGCAGGCCTCGGCGAAGTTCCTCGTCGACCACCTCGGATTCGAGGAGAAGATGTCGGCCGACGGTTTCGTTTCCCTGGACCGGCCCGACGCCGGGCTGAACGTGATCTACCTGCGCACCGGGCTGGCGACATTCAAGCCGAAGAGCGCGGCGGGCAGCGCGGGTGAAGGACTGCTCGTGGTGTTCATCGTGGACGACATCGATGCCGAATACGCCAGGCTGCGCGGCGAGGGGGTGTCGATCGTGACGCCCGTCGAGACCGAGGAGTGGGGCGAACGATACTTCCAGATGAGCGATCCGAACGGGATCATCATCCAGCTGGTGCAGTGGGTGCGGGAGGTGTAAGCGGTGTTTTTGGCCGCGCGGGCGCGGCGTGTTCGCGGCCCCCTCTTGGCTCGCGTCCGAGTGGCCGCCGCTGGCGACTTCGTCGCGAACGCGGCGGCCACTCGGACGCGAGCCGGGCCGCGAACGAGCAATGCCCGGTCTCGCTCCGCTCGGAAATCGGGGTTGTGCCGATGTGGCGACGTAGGGAGTTGACCGCAGCGGCACCGAGCATTCGCCACTCTCCCTTGCGGCCGTGACGTCATTGCGACTTCATCGCGAACGCGGCGGCCACTCGGACGCGAGCCGGGCCGCGAACGAGCAATGCCCGGTCTCGCTCCGCTCGGAAATCGGGGTTGTGCCGACGTGGTGACGTAGGGAGTTGACCGCAGCGGCACCTGGTTCCTTGCGACCGTGACGTCGTCCCGGAGGTGGCCGCTCGCCTCAACTGAGCGCCGCGCGGAATACCTCTACCGCCGGGGTGGCGGGGCGGCCGAGCAGCTTCTGCAGGTCGCCGGACTGCACATCGAGAATGCCTCGGGAGATGCCGGTGTCGGCGTCGGCGAGCCCGTTGGCATAGGCGGCGGGCAGCCCCGCCCGCACGAGTCCTGCGGCATAATCCGCCTCCGGCAGGTTCTCGTAGCGCACCGGCTTGCCCGCTGCCTGCGAGATCACCTGTGCCAGTTCGGCATAGGTGAGCCGTTCGTCGCCACCGAGTTCATAAACCTGTCCCGCGTGACCGTACGTGGTGAGCACCCTGGCGGCCGCCTCGGCGTAGTCGGCGCGCGCCGCGCCCGCCACCCGACCCTCGCCCGCGGCGCCGTGCAGCACGCCCGACTCCACCGCGTGCGCGAGGCCGCCGAGGTAATTCTCCCAGTACCAGCCGTTGCGCAGAATGGCGTGCGGCACAGTCGATTCGGCGAGCGCCGCCTCGGTCCCCTTGTGCTCCTGCGCGAGAATCAGCGGATTGTCGGTCGCGTTCGGAATGCTGGTGTAGGCGAACAGCTCGACGCCTGCACGTTCGGCGGCGCGAATGACGTTGGTGTGCTGGGCTACCCGCGCGCCGAATTCGTTGCCGGAGACCAGCAGCACCCGGTCGACGCCGTCGAGCGCCTTGTCCAGCGTCGCCACGTCGCCATAGTCGGCCTGCCGGACATCGACGCCGCGCTCGGCCAGGTCGGCGACCTTCCGCGGATCGCGCACAATCGCGACGACCGACGTCGATCCCTCGCGCAACAGCGCCTCCACCACGAGTCGGCCCAGCTGTCCACTGGCCCCGGTTACCGCGACGGTCATGACTACCTCCCAAGGTATGTACGGTTCTGCTAGCACTAACTATTAGTAAGTACTAAGCATTTCTACACTACTTTGGTCGAGCTGGGTACTATCTGAATCATGAGCACCCAGCGAACCGCGTCGGCGGACGCCGACGATCCCACGCTGGAAGCCGACGTTTTCGCCAGGAACTGCACATCACGACCGGTTTTGCAGAATGTGGCCAGCCGCTGGGGCACGCTGGCGCTTGTCGCGCTCCGCGAGGGGCCGTATCGATTCAGCGCCCTGCGTAGACGAGTCGACGGCGTGAGCGAGCGCATGCTGTCACAGACCCTGCAGGCACTCGAGCGCGATGGCATGGTGCACCGCGAGGTACACGAGACCATCCCTCCTCGCGTCGAGTACACCCTTACCAAGCTGGGGACCGAGGTCGCCGCGCACCTCGAAGCGCTCATCCGCTTGGTCGAAACGAACATGCCGCGCGTCTATGCGGCGCAGGCGGCCTATCACCGCGACTGAGCGGACCGCTGCTCGTGCGGGAAGAGACCGGCAGCACCGGCGGTTACACGGGCATGGAACTCGCCGCCGCAGTCGATTTCGCCCGCGACCACCGCAGGTCCGTGCTCACCACGATCCGCCGCAACGGACGCCCGCAACTGTCCAACGTGCTGCATATCGTCGGCGACGACGGCCGCATTCGCATCTCCATCACCGCCAACCGGGCGAAGTACCACAACCTGGTCCGCGACCCGTGGGCCGCGATTCACGTCACGCGTGACGACTTCTTCGCCTACGCGGTCCTCGAAGGCACCGCGGAAGTCACGCCCGTCGCCGCCTCCCCCGATGACACCACGGTCGACGCGCTCGTCGACTACTACCGCACCGCCTCCGGCGAACACCCGAACTGGTCCGAATACCGCACCGCGATGGTCGATGACCGCCGCGCCCTGGTCCTTTTCACCCCTACCCACGCCTACGGCATGCTCTGAGCCGCCGGGGAGCCCGACGTCGCAGCAAACCGCCGGGTGAGCCCGGCGCGCAGCTCAGCGGGACATCAAGTCGGAGACCGTGACGAAACGGTATCCCGCGGAGCGTAATTCGGCGATGATACGCGGGATGGCAGCCAGCGCGGCGGTGCTTCCGTGCATGACGTGCAGCAAGATGATCGAGCCGGGCCGCACTTTGTCGAGCGTCCCGGCGACAACGCCGTCCGCGGTGGCGTCCTTGCCGGAATCGGGTTCGACGTCCCACATCACCGTGACGCGGTCGTGCTCGCCGAGGTAGTGCGGCAGCATCACGAGCTTCTTGCCGTAGGGCGGGCGGAAGGTGATCGGGCCGACGTAACCGGTTTTCATGATCTCGGCGTCGGTGCGCTCCACTTCGTCACGGACGGTGCCGGGGGTGACGAAGACCATCCGCCGATGCGAATAGGTGTGGTTGCCGATCTCATGGCCAGCCGCGGCGATAGCCTGCCCGTACTCGGGATGCGCCGCGAGATCGCGGCCGTTCAGGTAGAACGTGGCAGAAACCTGGGCATCGGCGAGGACTTTCAACACCTCGGGGGCCCGGTCCGTCGGCCCGTCGTCCAAGGTCAGCGCGACAACCTTCTCGTCGGTGTGCACCCGGCTCACCACGTGACCGCCCAGCTGGAACGTGCGGGCGTTCATCAGGTAGTAGGTGCCCACCCCGAGCAGCATCACGACGACGAGCACCGGCACACTTCCGAACAGCAATCTGCGAAGCATGCTCGCTGTATAGCAGACCACCGGCGCCGACGCCGACTTCCGAAGTCCCTATCGGCGCGGAAACCCTTGCCAGAGAAGCCAAGATGCTCGCCGCTCGAGAGACCGCACGGACGGTCTCGCTCAGCGTCCGCCGAGGACTGCCTTCGCGGGAACGAACAACTCGTGGCCCGAATCGAATCGGATGTGCACGCCTTCCAGCCGCCAGTCCACCTCCCGCAGGACTGGACGCTCGACGTTGGTGATGGCGATCTCGACGAAATGTCCGTAGATCAGATCGGGGAACCGGCCGGTGTACACCTCGTAGGTCTGGGGACGGCCGAGCAGCCAGCTGCGTTTCCGCACTATGCCCACGTAATGGGTCGCCGTGTCCTCGGGATACTCGACGTGCTCCGGCTGCGTCATGCGCTGCACCGCTTCGAACCGGTGGAGGCTGGTGTCGGCGAGGACGATCGCCAGCGTGGCACAAACGCCGAGCACGGCGCCGAGCAGCAACCGCGCGAACGGCCCGGCCCGGGGCATGACCGCCCGGGCCGGGTTGTTCGAGGACGAGACACGCGGATCAGAAGTTGATCATGTGCCCAGCCAGGCCGTGGAAGGCTTCCTGCAGGGCCTCGCTGAGGGTCGGGTGGGTGTGCACGTTGCGGGTCAGCTCGTTGACCGTCAGGTCCCACTTCTGCGCCAGCGTGAGCTCGGGCAGCAGCTCCGAGACATCCGGTCCGATGAGGTGCCCGCCGAGCAGCTCGCCGTACTCGGCGTCCGCGACGAGTTTGACGAAACCGGTCGGGTCGCCGAGGCCGTGCGCCTTGCCGTTGGCGGTGAACGGGAAAGTCGCGACCTTCACGTCGTAGCCCTCGTCACGTGCCTGCTGCTCGGTCAAACCGAAGCTGGCGACCTGTGGCTGGCAGAAGGTGGCGCGCGGCATCATCCGGTAGTCACCGAGGGTGACGGTCTCCGCGCCGGCGATGGTCTCGGCAGCGACCACACCCTGCGCCTCCGCGACGTGCGCGAGCTGGAGCTTCGCGGTGACGTCACCGATGGCGTAGATGTGCGGCACGTTGGTGCGCATGTAGTCGTCGATGACGATGGCGCCACGCTCGAGTTGCACACCGGTGGTTTCGAGGCCGTAGCCCTCGACCCGCGGCGCGAAGCCGACGGCCTGCAGCACCTTGTCGACGGTGACGGTCTCGATCGAGCCGGTCTTGTTGTCCTTGATCGAGACGGTCACCTTGGCGCCGTCGTCGTCGATGGACTGCACGGCGGCACCGGTGGTGATGGTGATGCCGAGCTTCTTGTACTGCTTGGTGATCTCCTTGGAGACGTCCACGTCCTCGTTCGGCAGGGCGCGGTCGAGGAACTCGACGATGCGCACGTCCACGCCGTAGTTCTTCAGGACGTAGCCGAACTCCATGCCGATCGCGCCTGCGCCGACGATGAGAATCGAGCCGGGCAGGTCGCGGGTGAGGATCTGCTCCTCGTAGGTGACCACGTTCGCGCTCAGCTGGGTGCCGGGCAGCAGCTTGGTGACGGTGCCCGCCGCGATGATCACGTTGTCGAACGTGAGCGTCTCGGTGCCGCCCTTGCTGAGCTCGACCGATAGCGAATTGGGGCCGGTGAAGGTGCCCTTGCCGTCGAACTCGTCGATCTTGTTCTTCTTCATCAGGAAGTGGACGCCCTTGACCCGGCCGTCCGCGACCTTACGGCTGCGGTCGAATGCGACGCCGAAGTCGAAGTTCACCTCGCCGGAGATGCCGAAGGTCTTCGCTTCCTTGGTGAAGATGTGTGCCAGTTCCGCATTCCGGAGCAGCGCCTTGGACGGGATGCAGCCGACATTGAGGCACACCCCACCCCAATACTTCTGCTCGACGATCGCAGTACGCAGGCCTAACTGTGCCGCACGGATGGCGGCGACGTAACCGCCTGGGCCGGCACCGAGAACGACAACGTCGTAATGGGAAGTCACGACTCCGAGCCTAACTCCGCCGGGTGAAGTTCACCCACTGGTCCCCCGCAACAATGAGGCCTGCGCCACACCTGACCGAAACCTTCCCACCGGAGAGACCAAAAGGGTAGACCTGGGCGGTTTCCGTGGTGTATGCGCAGTCCGGTCGCCGCACCCCGTCCGGCGCCTCCGGAACGCCGCTGGATTCGCTGGACGGACCGCCTCCCCGAGGTGGCCTCGGCACAACGTGGGTGTCGCTGTCGAAACCGAACTCCCGCAGGCCAGGGATATCGGGCTTGACCACCTGGCTGCCCAACGCGCGGACGGCACCCTGCGCACCAACGAGACCGTCTACGACGGACTCGAGCAGGCTCCCGCCGCGTTCCTCGGTGTGCTGCCGGGCGCCGACACCGGCAAGATGCCGGTTCGGCTGGGATAACCCCGGTCAAGCTCGCCAGACCTGCCCGGCGATCCGTGCGAAGTTGCCGCCGAACACCGCCGCCCGGTCCGCCTCGCTGAACCCGCGTCCGGCCAGCGCCGCGTCCAGACCGGGCACCTCGCCGGCGCCGAGCAGGTCCTCCGGCGGAACCCATTGCAGCGGACCCCATGCGGTGTACATCGCCGAGAAGGCGTCCGGATTCTGCCTCAGCTCGGCATTGAAGTCCTCGCCATCGAACGAATAGTCCGACCCGACCCCGATGTGCTCGATCCCGACCAGCCCGGCACCGTACTCGACCTGTGCCGCCATCGCCTCCACCCGCTCGGCCCGCTCGTCGACCGCGTTGTGTCCCAGGAAGATCCCTACCCCGTTGATCCCGATCACGCCGCCGGTCGCGGCACACGCGCGGGCCTGCTCGTCGGTGATGTTGCGCGGATGATCCCACAGCGCGGCGAAATTCGAGTGGCTGTAGATCATCGGCGCCGCGCTCAGCTCGGACAGTTCCAGGCCGGTGCGCCGCGAGCAGTGCGACCCGTCGGCGAACATCCCGACCTCGTTGAGCTTGCGCACCAGATCGCGCCCATAGGCGGTGAGCCCGGTGTCGTCGGCGTCCAGGCAGCCGCAACCAGCGGCGTTGGCATAGTTGTAGGTGGGAAGCAGCGAGCGAACGCCGAGCTCGTAGAACCGCTCGACATTGTCCAGAACTCCGCCGAGCGGTCCGGAGTCCTCCAGGTCGAACGCCAGCGCGATGGTCTCGCCGCCGATGTCGTCGACACCGCGTACCAGCCGAAACCGTCCGTCCGCCTGCGCATCCCGGCGAAACCGGTGCAGCAGAGCCAGCGAGTCGGCGGTCGACTGGCGGGAGTATCCGACGTTCACCGACAGATATGACCCGGCCGGATACCGCGCGAGGTCGGAGATCCGTGCCGTTGGCGACAGCGGCAGACAGCAGTGCTGCTCCCAGAGAAACGGTGGCAACCTCGAACCTCCTGGTCGGATCGGCCTCGAAGCAGCGATCCTACTGGCCGCGGGCACCATGCGGCAGCACCCAGCAAATATCGAATCGCCACGCTGACGACGGCGGGCGATCGGCCAACGTCACCAACGCATTTCGGCATTTCGCGACTCGTAACGGGGGGTCCGCGACAACCGATTCACCAATACGTCATTCCCTTCGTCCCGAAGGCGGTGCGACCATGCGTCGCTTGGTTCTCCTGTTCATCTCCCTCGTGACATTCGTCGGCCTCTGGATCGCTCCCGTACCGGCGGCCGCTGCCCCGGACTGCGGATCGGCGTGGGGTTCGCTCGACAAGGCGAGTCCCGACCAATCGCTCGCGCCGATCACCGGTGTGCGGTCCGGTCGGCACGAATGCTTCGATCGACTGGTGTTCGACATTGCCGGATCGGCGACCGGGTATCACGTCGGCTATGTCGATCAGGTCGTCATCGACGGCTCCGGTGCGGTCGTCCCGCTGCGCGGCGGGGCGTGGCTCAACATCGTCGTCTACGCCCCCGCCCACGACGATGCGGGCAACGCCACCTACCGGCCCGAGAACCGGGCCGAGCTGGCCGACGTCGGTGAATACCAGACCTTCCGCCAGGTGGCCTGGGCCGGATCGTTCGAGGGGCAGACCACGGTCGGACTCGGCGTGCGCGCTCGGTTGCCGTTTCAGGTGCACAGGCTGGACGGAACGGGCAGCGGATCACACGTCGTGGTCGACGTAGCGCACTCCTGGTGACGCCGGGTTGTGCCGCTCGGCAACAATGTGGGCATGAGCGGTGTTGAGCAGAATGTGACTGACCCCTATCTCTGGCTCGAAGAAGTGACCGACGAGCGCGCCCTGGACTGGGCCCGCGCGCACAACGCCGTCGTGGTCGAGCGTTTCGCCGAGTCGGAACGGTTCCGCGGGCTCGAGCGCCGCATCCTCGACATGCTCGACACGGACACCAAGATCGCCTATCCAGGGCGGCGCGGACGCTGGCTCTACAACTTCTGGCGCGACGCCGAGCACCCGCGCGGCCTCTGGCGGCGCACCACGTTCGCCGAGTACGGGAAGGCCGACCCGGACTGGGACGTGCTGATCGATCTGGACGCGCTGGCCACCGCCGAGAACGAGAACTGGGTGTGGGGCGGGCCCGCGGTGCTGCGTCCGGAACAGTCCCGCGCTCTGATCAGCCTGTCCCGTGGCGGTGCGGACGCCAAGGTGGTGCGCGAGTTCGATATCGAGCGCATGGCGTTCGTCGATCCCGCCGACGGGGGGTACTTCCTGCCGGAGGCGAAGTCGGAGATTCACTGGATCGACATCGATTCGGTGTACGTCGGCACCGATTTCGGTCCCGGCTCGCTGACCGATTCGGGGTATCCGCGCATCGCGAAACGGTGGCGGCGCGGCACCGAATTAGCCGACGCGAAAACGGTTTTCGAGGGCGAAGCCGGTGATGTCGCGGTGTCGGCCGGGTATGACCGGACACCGGGCTACGAACGGCACTTCGTCGGCCGCGCCACCGACTTCTTCAACGAAGAGGTCTACCTGCTCGAGGACGACGGCACGCTGCGCCATCTCGACATCCCCACCGACGCGAGCGAATCCTGGTACAAGGACTGGCTGCTGATCCGGCTGAAGTCGCCGTGGGAGGTGGGGGGCGCCGGCTATCCCGCCGGTGCGCTGCTGGCCATCGACTTCGAGAAGTTCCTCGCCGGCGCACGGGAATTCGAGGTGATCTTCACTCCCGACACGCACACCTCGCTGCACGGCTACGGCTGGACCGAGAACCACCTGCTGCTGATCACGCTCGAAGACGTGCAGACCAAGCTCTACGTGCTGACCCCGGGCGCCGACGGCTGGCGGCGGGAGCCGCTGGCCGACACCCCGCCGATGGCGACCACCAGCGTGCTGAACCTCGACCCGCTGGAGGGCGGCGACGAATTCATGCTGACCACCAGCGGGTTCACCACGCCCGCCACGCTACTGGCCAGCGCTGTCGGCGGGCACACCGAGCAGCTCAAGCAGGAGCCGGGCTTCTTCGACGCCGACGGTGTCGAGACCGAGCAGTTCTTTGCCGAGTCCGACGACGGAACCATGGTGCCGTACTTCGTGCTCCGTCATCGCGACCACGAGGGCGCGCCCGGCCCGACGGTGATGTCCGGCTACGGCGGCTTCGAGGTGTCGCGCACCCCCGGTTACAGCGGCGCGTCCGGCATGGGCTGGCTGGAGCGCGGCGGCACCTGGGTGATGACCAATATCCGCGGCGGCGGCGAGTACGGGCCGCAGTGGCACACCTCGGTGCAGAAGGCCAGCCGGCACAAGGTGTACGAGGACTTCTCCTCGATCGCGAAAGACCTCGTCACACGCGGCATCACCACCCCGGAACAGCTCGGCGCGGTGGGCGGCAGCAACGGCGGATTGCTGATGGGCGTAATGCTCACCCGCTACCCCGAGTTGTTCGGCGCGATCGTCTGCCAGGTGCCGTTGCTCGATATGAAGCGCTACCATCTGCTGCTCGCGGGCGCCTCGTGGATGGCCGAGTACGGCGACCCGGAGAAGCCGGAGGAGTGGGAGTACATCGGCAAGTACTCGCCGTACCAGAATGCGCGCGCCGACCTCGCCTACCCTCCGATTCTGCTCACCACCTCGACCAGGGACGACCGCGTGCACCCCGGTCACGCCCGCAAGATGGCCGCGCTGCTGGAGGAGCAGGGCCATGAGTTCTGGTACCACGAGAACATCGAGGGCGGCCACGGCGGCGCCGCGGACAACAAACAGTCCGCCTTCCAAGCCGCGCTGATCTACGAGTTCTTCACCCAGATGCTGATCGAACGACGCGGGTAACCGTCCGGCCGGAAACCCCGCGGTGATCTCCCGATGCAGGTGCTGCCGTTGTTCATTCGACACGGCGTCAGCTAACGATCGCGCAACCACTTCTCGATCTGGTCTACGGTGCTGCCGCACTGCCGGATCCAACCGTTGTGGCCCAGCTCTTCCGGCTGCCGCCACCGCGTCACCTCGGCGTTCGGCAGCTTCTCCAACAGATGATCGGCGGAGCTGGGTGGTGTGAGATCGTCGCCGGTCATCGTGATGGACAGGACGGGCAGCTTCAGCCGCGCGATCCGCTCCTCGTAGTCGATGTCCGCGCCCACCGGAACGAACCGGCCGGTGCGGGCCAGCCTCGCCCAGTCCGAGATCAGCACCTTGGACTGGCGGCCGAAACCCATCGAGATCCGGTCGCCGGGCCAGAAGCCCGCCAGGTTCGCGGTCAGCGAGACCGCCGCCGTCCCGAACAGCATGCCAGGCCCCGAAAGTCCCGGGTAGCCACGGTAATACGGAGTTCCCGATGCGATCAGGATCAGCCCGCCGAGCCTGCTACGGATGCGCGCGGCGTACATGACGGCGAGCTGTCCGCCCATACTGTGGCCGAGCAGATATGGCGTGCTGTCCGGGAATTGGTCGCGGACCACCTCGAAGATCGCGGGGAAATCGACCGAGACCAGCTCGTGGTAGCCGAAGGTGCTGGCGGAGCTCGGCTTCGGCTTGCTGTCACCGTTGCCGCGCAGCTCGCCGATGGCCACATCGAACCCACGCTCGGCCAGACCCGACCCGAATGGTTCGTAGTACCCCGCCGGAACACCGAGCCCAGGCACGATCACCAGGACCGGGCGCGGCGCGTCCGGCCTGACCGGATGGCGGTGCACGCCCTCGGCCGGGATCAGCCGAACCGGCACTGTGCTGCCGTCCGGCATCTGGATCGGAACTGTCTGCATGTGCGCACGCTACCGCGCCCACTGTGCCCGGTCGCGCACACTCGCGCGCTACGCGCCGACCGCTCCGATGATCACCCTGCTCAACACCCGGATCACGTCATCGAGCGGTGGACGCGGGTCCGCACCGCTCCACGAGTCCACCACGTAGTTGACCGCCCCGATGATCGCGAGCACCCGCATCTCGTAGTCGCCGGTCGGGATCTCGCCGTGCAGAGCCGCGTCCTCGGCTGCGCTCGCCAGCAGCGAGCCCCACACCCGGCGCAGCTCGAGGCGGTACTTCTCCACCTTCGGGCCTGCACCGACGACCTCGACCAGCGCGACGCGCGCCTTGCGCGGATCGGATCCGATGGATTCGACATACGAGCGAACGGAGGCGTCGATGATGTCGAGCGCGCTCGCGTCGGACTTCGCGTCCAACGCCTTCGTCACGGCGTCGCGCGACTCCCGGTCGATCTGCTCGTAGAGCTCTAGGAGTAAGGACTCGCGGCCGGTGAACTCCTCGTAGAACTGCCGAGAGGAGAGCGCGGCGTCCTTGCAGATGGCACCGACCGAACTATTGGCGTAGCCGTCGCGCGCGAAGACCGTCAGGCCTGACTCCAGAAAACGCGCACGCCTCTGACGTTGCCGGTCCTCTACGGGTTGCCCGGCATACATTCGACCCGTATTCGCATCCTGTGACATTGGGCCAGACAATACAGAAGCGCCCGATCCTATCGTCATGGATCGGGCTCTTCGTTACAACGTTCGGCCGAATTCGAGTTAGCCGAAAGTTGGCCAATCGGTTACCCACTCGCCGAATCAGTCGCATGGTTCTGCCCATGCAGTAGCGCGCGAACAACCGCGCTCGACGGAAATAGACCTTCGACTGCTCCAATCCGACCGTGTGACTGGCTGTTTGCCAAAACTGGCGATATTCAGACCCTATACGACTGCGACTGATTTTAGAGGGAGAATATAGAATTTTTTGGCACACAGTCCTGTTCGTCGGTTACGGTCGGTTCGCCAGGTCGGCAAGCAGGGCGGGCAGCGCGGCAACCGAGTCGATGACGTGGTCGGGTGTGCGGGCCGAAGCGTCGAGTACCTCGGCCCGGAACTTTCCGGTGCGCACCAGTACGCCGGTCAACCCGACCGACTGTGCCGCAAGCACATCCGAATACAGGTCGTCACCGATCATCAACACCTCGGACGGGTCGAGCCGCATCAGTTCCGCACAGGTGCGGAAGCCGGGGGCAGCTGGCTTGCCGACCACTTCGATGCGCGCGTTGCCCGCCGCCTCCAGGCCGGGCAAGTAGACGCCCGCGTCGATGCACAGCCCCTCGGTTGTCACCCAGGTGAGCCCGCTGTGCATGGCCACGACGGGAATGCCGTCCAGCATCAGCTCAGCCACTCGGCTCAGCGCACGGTGCGTGAATTCCGCTCCCGCGCCGCCGATTACCACTACGTCCGGGTGGTCGTCGTCGAGCGTCAGACCGGCGAGGTCGGCCCCGATGTCGCCGTGGTTCAGCACCCAGACGGCCGCGCCGGGGTAGCGGCGGCGCACGAACTCGGCGGTGAGCCGCGCCGCGGTGACGATCTCGGCGGGGTCTACCCCGATTCCGACGGCGGACAGGCGTTCCGCGATCTCGGCGCAGGTCCGCGACGTGGTGTTGGTGAGAAACGCCCGGCGCAAACCGCTTTCGTGGACCCGACCGACCGCGGCGGCGGCGCCGTCGATCTCCTGCCAGGAGGTCACCAGCACGCCATCGATGTCGTAGAGCACGCCTCGGACCAGACCGCGGTCAGACATGGTTTCAGCGTACGACCGACTGCGCTCGAGCACCCCGCGACGACGCCCGCATGTTCCGCGGTACCCGGATGCCGCGGGTCCGGTCACGGCGGTTGCACTCGTCGGCAGACAGCGCCCTACCGGCCCACACCGAGACCTGTCGCGGCGCTTCGGCCAACTGCTCTTTCCCTGACGCACATCAGCATCGTGCAGGCATTCGCGGGCGGCGCGACGATCGCCGTACTCGCCGACTCGCTGATGCCCGAGGCCTACTGCTAAGGCGGCTGGTGGGTCGGGATGGCCACGGCGGCAGGCGTTCTCGTTGCCTTCGTGCTCGGAGGCTGAGCGGTCAGCGTGTGCCGGTGACAACCGCGTCCAGGAGACCGGAAAACGCTGATCCAGGTCGTCTTGACGCAGCTCGACCAGATGGTTGCGGCCCGAGACGAAATGCGTCGTCGCCCCGCGGCGCGCAGCACCTTCCAGTTGCCCCGGGCCTTCACTCGGCCCGGCACGGGCTGCGGGCAGACTTCGTCCGGCTGCGCCCGCTATGCGAGTGGGTCGGGGCGGATGGAGTCGAGTTTGTCAGCGCAGCGGGTGAGTAGGTCTTGCAGGGTTGCCTGTTCGGCTGTGGTGAACTCCGTGGCCAGGGCACGTTCGACGCGGATGGCGCGGGCGTCCGCGTCTCGCATGGCGGCCGCCCCCTTCTCGGTCAGAGCGGTCTCCAGGATGTTCTTGTGCCATGCGTGCGGGGTGCGTTCGATGAGGCCGCGGTCCTGCAGATTGCCCAGGACTGTGTTCATGGTGGGTGGGGTCACCCCGCAGAGCCGTGCGAGGGCGGCAGCCGAGATGCCGGGGTTCTCGCTGAGGAACAGCAGGGCGGCGTACTGCGAGACAGTGACGCCCGCCGGTTTCAACGCGGCGTTCTTGGCCGTGTTCAGGGATTGCTCGGCGCGCTTGAGGTACGAGCCGATGCGTTCGGCGGCGGGCATGGACGTCATATCCGCATGGTATCTGCACGTCCTATCATTAGATTCTTGACGATAATTAGAGTTCTAATCTATCTTCGAACACACATTTCAATGTGACCACATTCGACTGCATGATCTCGAAGAGGTAGACCGATGTCTCTCGCACTGCCACACCACCTCATGTCGACCCTGGCCGCAGCGCTCGCCTGCACAGCGCTCGCCGCCTGCGGCTCGACCGACGCACCCGCCACCCACGTCCACACCGCCTACGAACTTCCCGGCGACCGCGCCTACCCGGAAGGCATCGCAGTGGATTCACGCACGGGAGACACCTATGTGGGCTCCTACACCACCGGCGCCGTCTATCGAGCCACGCGGGATGCTCGCCAGGCCGAGGTCTTCCTGCCGGAAGGCGCTAACGGCCACAGAACCGCCAACGGCTTGAAGGTCGACCGACAGGGCAGACTGTGGGTGACCGACTCGACCGCCGGAGTCGCGGTGTACGACATCGCGACCCGTGCGCTGCTCGCCGACTTCTCCGTGCCCGGCACGGACCCGCGCTTCGTGAACGACCTCGCCATCACACCGGACGGCACGGCGTACCTGACCGACAGCGCACGGGCGGTCGTCTATCGCGTCACTCCCGACCAGCTGACCGCCGCCACACCGGGCGGACACGGCGAGCTGACACCACAATTCGACCTGCGCACCGTCCTCGAGCCGAGCGAGCCGGGCGGCTTCACACTGAACGGCATCGTCGCCGACCCGGCCGGCCGGTACCTGCTGACGGTCGATATGGCAGGCGGCGATCTGTACCGCATCGCCCTGACCCCGGCGGCGAATCCGATCACCGAAGTGACCGCGCACGGCGGAGATTTCGCCGAGGGCGACGGACTGGAACTACGGGACGACACGCTGTGGGTCGCCCAGAACACGATCGACACCATCGCCCGATGGACCATCTCCGACGATGGCGCCACCGCCACTCAGGATCGCCGACTCACCGACGAATCCCTCGACGTCCCCACCACATTGGCCAGGAACGGCGACCGAACGCTCATCGTCTCCTCCCAGTTCGACAAGGGCGGTCCGATGGGTCCTGGCATCCCGACGACTCCCTTCGCGGTCGTCACCATCGACGGAATCTGACCGAACCGGCATCTCCGAAATGCCGGAAGCCGGCCCACCCGAAGGTGGACCGGCTTCCGGTTCGAAAGGTGTTGCCGGGTGGCGGGACTCAGAAGTCCATGCCGCCCATGCCGCCGGTCGGGTCGGCCGCGGGGGCGGCGGCCTTCTCCGGCTTGTCGGCGACAACGGCCTCGGTGGTCAGGAACAGGGCCGCGATGGAGGCCGCGTTCTGCAGGGCCGAGCGGGTGACCTTGACCGGGTCGGCAACGCCGGCGGCCAGCAGGTCCTCGTACTCACCCGAGTCGGCGTTCAGGCCGTGGCCCGCCGGGAGGTTCGAGACCTTCTCGGCGACGACGCCGGGCTCCAGGCCCGCGTTGAAGGCGATCTGCTTCAGCGGAGCCGACAGCGCGACACGCACGATGTTGGCGCCGGTGGCCTCGTCACCGGTGAGCTTCAGCTCGTCCAGCGCCGGAGCCGACTGCAGCAGAGCCACGCCACCACCGGCGACGATGCCCTCCTCGACGGCAGCCTTCGCGTTGCGGACGGCGTCCTCGATACGGTGCTTGCGCTCCTTGAGCTCCACCTCGGTGGCCGCGCCCGCCTTGATCACCGCGACACCGCCGGCCAGCTTGGCCAGACGCTCCTGCAGCTTCTCCCGGTCGTAGTCCGAGTCCGAGTTCTCGATCTCGGAACGGATCTGCGCGACCCGGCCCTTGATGGCCTCCGCGTCGCCCGCGCCTTCGACGATGGTGGTCTCGTCCTTGGTGACGACGACCTTGCGCGCCTGGCCGAGCAGCTCGACGCCAGCGGTCTCCAGCGAGAGGCCGACCTCTTCGCTGATGACCTCACCACCGGTCAGGATGGCGATGTCGGCGAGCTGGGCCTTGCGGCGGTCACCGAAGCCGGGCGCCTTGACGGCGACAGACTTGAAGGTGCCACGGATCTTGTTGACCACCAGGGTGGACAGGGCCTCGCCCTCGACATCCTCGGCGATGATCAGCAGCGGCTTGCCCGCCTGGATGACCTTCTCCAGCAGCGGCAGCAGGTCCTTGACGGTCGAGACCTTCGAGCCGACCAGCAGGATGTACGGGTCCTCGAGGACCGCTTCCTGACGCTCCGGGTCGGTGACGAAGTAGCCCGAGATGTAGCCCTTGTCGAAGCGCATACCCTCGGTCAGCTCCAGCTGGAGGCCGAAGGTGTTGCTCTCCTCGACGGTGATGACGCCTTCCTTGCCGACCTTGTCCATGGCCTCGGCGATCAGCTCACCGATGGACGAGTCGCCCGCCGAGATGCCCGCGGTAGCAGCGATCTGCTCCTTGGTGTCGATCTCCTTGGCGGTGTCGAGCAGCTTGGCGGTGACGGCCTCGACGGCCTTCTCGATGCCGCGCTTCAGGCCGAGAGGGTTGGCGCCGGCCGCGACGTTGCGCAGGCCCTCGCGCACCAGCGCCTGGGCGAGCACGGTAGCGGTGGTGGTGCCGTCGCCCGCGACGTCATCCGTCTTCTTGGCGACTTCCTTGACCAGCTCGGCGCCGATCTTCTCGTACGGGTCCTCCAGCTCGATCTCCTTGGCGATGGACACACCATCGTTGGTGATCGTGGGGGCGCCCCACTTCTTCTCCAGGACAACGTTGCGACCCTTCGGCCCCAGCGTCACCTTGACCGCGTCGGCGAGGGCGTTCAGACCCCGCTCGAGGCCGCGACGGGCCTCTTCGTCGTACGCAATTGTCTTGGCCATTGCGTTGAGATCCTCCACATGTATATGGGGCTGACACACAGAGCGACCGCAGGTTGGATCGCCCCATTTACGCTGGCCAGGTTCGGTGCCCGCGACGGACGACCGAGGGTGTCGATGGAACCCGGTCTCACCGTCCCGACCTGGCACTCACAGGTCGAGAGTGCCAAAGCCCTTTTTAGCACTCAGGGGTGGCGAGTGCAAGGTCACCCGCCGCCGCGGCAGCGGTCTAAGGACGGTCGTCGACACGGAGTACCAAGGCGACGAACGCGTCGGTGCGCCGTTCCTCCGGGGTGCGGGGCTCGCCGCCCTCCACGGTGACGAGTTCGGCGTCGTGCAGCAGCAGCTCCGCCTCCACCCGCATGATGGCGCGAATAAATGGCGGCGCCACGTCCGGAGGAAGGTCCCCGTTCACGATGTAACTGCCGTCCGGCTGGGACTCGGTGGACACATAAGACAGCGCATGCAGGAGATCAGCGCGCCGCTCCCCCGCTATCAGGTCGGAATCGGTGTCATCCGCCATTGCTATAGCTTAACCACCAGTGGTCCCCCTGCCCGGTTCGAACCATCCGACCCTCTCGCACCCGAGCCGGGCACTTCGACAAAGACACAGGTCATAGTGCCGTCGAGGCGAGAGAGGCGCACACGGTACCGCACCGGCGTATGCGACCCGGCGTAGATTCCGGATGGACCACGATCAGATTCGCGTCGATCCCGAAGGGGGATGTGGTGGCCGAGGTGCCCTTCGATTCGCTGTACCGACACGGGTTCACGCGGGTGGCGGTGGCCGTGCCCCGGGTCCGGGTGGCGGATCCGAGCTACAACGCCGAGCAGACGCTGGAGCTGGCGGTGCGGGCGGCGGCGGCCGGCGTGGTGCTGACGGTGTTTCCTGAACTGGGCTTGTCCTCGTATACCGCCGATGACCTATTCCATCAGGACGCGCTGAACGCGGCCGTCGAGGCGGCGCTCGCGCGGGTCGTCGCGGCGAGTGCGGAGATCGACACGGTGCTCGTGGTCGGAGCGCCGGTGCGGGCGCAGGGCCGGTTGTTCAACTGCGCGATCGCGATCTGCCGCGGCGTCGTGCTCGGGGTGGCCCCGAAGAGCTACCTGCCGAACTATCGGGAGTTCTACGAGAAGCGGCAGTTCGCGGCGGCGCGGGAGACGTTGGAGGACCACATCACGATCGCCGGACAGCGGGCGCCGTTCGGGTCCGATCTGCTGTTCCGCGCGAGCAATCTGGACGGGTTCGTGTTCCACCTGGAGATCTGCGAGGACGGTTGGGTTCCGCTGCCGCCCAGTGGGTTCGCCGCGCTGGCGGGCGCGACGGTGCTGGTCAACCTGTCCGCGAGCAATATCGTGATCGGAAAGGCGGACTACCGGCGGGCGCTGTGCACGTCGCATTCGGCGCGCTATCTCGCGGCGTACCTGTACTCGGCGGCCGGACACGGCGAGTCGACCACAGACCTCGCCTGGGACGGACAGGCGCTGGTCTGCGAGAACGGCGACCTGCTCGCCGAGGGCGAGCGGTTCTCCGATCACCCGCAACTGGTCACCGCCGACCTCGATCTCCAACGCCTCACAGCGGATCGGCTGCGCACCACCAGCTTCGCCGACAACGTGCACGACCATCGGGAACAGCTGGTCGCGCTGCGACGCGTCGAGGTGGAGTTGCCGGTCCCAGACGGACCGGTCGCGCTGGAACGCGACATCGAGCGCTTCCCCTACGTCCCCGCCGATCCGGCCTTGCGCAACGAGCGCTGCGCCGAGGTGCACCACATCCAGGTGGAGGGCTTGAGCACGCGTTTGCGCGCCACCGGATTACAGCGCGTGGTGATCGGGGTGTCGGGCGGGTTGGATTCCACCCAGGCGCTGATCGTGGCAGCCAAGACGATGGACCGGCTCGGCCTGCCGCGGGCGAACGTGCTCGCCTACACCATGCCTGGATTCGCGACAAGCACCAGGACCAAAACCGATGCGCACCGGCTCATGGACGCGCTCGGCGTGACGGCGCGGGAGATCGATATTCGCCCTTCGGCCACCGTGATGCTCCGCGACCTGGGCCACCCGGCGGCCGACGGCGCCGCGCAGTACGACATCACCTACGAGAACGTGCAGGCCGGCGAGCGGACTTCGCACCTGTTCCGGCTGGCCAACCAGCACGGTGCGCTGGTGGTCGGCACCGGCGACCTGAGCGAACTGGCGCTGGGCTGGTGCACGTTCGGCGTCGGTGACCACATGGCGCACTACAGCGTGAACGCCTCGGTGCCGAAGACACTGATCAAATACCTGATCGCCTGGACGGTGGACACCGCGCAGTTAGGACCGGAAGCAGGCGAGGTGCTCTCATCGATTCTGCGGACGGAGATCTCGCCCGAGCTGATTCCGCACACCGATTCCTCGGCACCGAGCCAGAGTTCGGAGGCCACCGTCGGCCCGTACGAGTTGCAGGACTTCCACCTGTACTACCTGCTGCGCTTCGGCTACCTGCCGAGCCGCATCGCCTACCTGGCCAGGCACGCCTGGTCCGACCCGCACCG